>JAEUPC010000219.1 GCA_016789865.1 Rubrivivax sp. | reverse complement strand
GTCGCGGCGGTACATCTCGGGTGCGGCGAAGCCGGGCGTGTACATCGGCCGGATGAAGTCGCCCTGCTTGCTCAGCACCTCCCGCGCGGCGCCGAAGTCCAGCAGCACCGCCTTGTTCTCGTTGGTGATGAAGACGTTGGCCGGCTTGATGTCCAGGTGCAGCATCTTGTGCTGGTGCACGATGCGCAGCCCGCGCAGGATCTCGTCGAACAGGCTCCTGATCGAGCTCTCGCGCAACACCTTGTCACGCTTCAGGTCGCGCGCCGTGACGATGCAGTCCTGCAGCGTGTCGCCCTGCCGGGAGGTCCTCACCATGTACACGGTCTCGTTCTCGCGGAAGAAGTTCAGCACCGAGACGACGCTCGGGTGGCTGATCTGCGCGAGCGAGCGGCCTTCTTCGAAGAAGCTCTTCAGGCCCAGGCGGTACAGCGGCTGCTTGTCGGGCTTGACGCGCGGCGTCAGCTCGCCGGCCGAGCGCTCGGCCAGCGAGGCCGGCAGGTACTCCTTGATAGCGACGTACTGCTTGTCGTCACCCTCGGCGAGGTAGACGACGCCGAAGCCGCCGGCGGCGAGTTTCTTGACGATCTGGTAGCCGCCGACCACTGTGCCCGAGGGCAACGGTGCTGGCTTGGGCTTTGACATAATCGTCCGAAAGGTGGGGCCCGCGAAGGGCTGTTGTTCGAACCTGGTCCGCGGCTGCCGGCTTCGCAAGGAGGCCCGAAAGCGGCGCGGCCTCCCAAGGCCACCCCACCCCCTCGAAAGGCGCGGGCGCTATGCCGGTTTATAGCATGACGGGTTACGCCAGCGCAGCCGTCGAGCTGGGTGCTGCCCAGGGCAGCGTGAACATCGAGGCGCGCTCGGTGAATGGTCGCTTCCTCGACCTGAACCTGCGCCTAACCGACGAATTGCGGGGGCTCGAGCCGGCGCTGCGCGAGCTCCTCGCCGCCGCCTGCCGGCGCGGCAAGGTCGAGGTGCGCGGCGGCACCACGCGCGGCAGCGACGACGCGATGCCGCAGCCGGCGGCCGAGCAGCTCAACCGCCTGGCGGCGCTGCAGAACACCGTGCAGGCCTGGTTGCCGCAGGCGCGGGCGCTGTCGGTGGCCGAGGTGCTGGCGCTGTGCCGCGGCGCCGCGGCCGCCGGCGACATCGAAGCGCCGGCGATGCAGGCGGCGCGCCGCTGCGTCGAAGCGCTGCGCGAAGCGCGCGCGCGCGAAGGCGCCCGCCTGGCCGCGGCGCTGACCGAGCGCACGGCGCGCCTGCGCGAACTGGCGCGCCAGGCCGCGCCGCTGGTGCCGGCCGTGGTGCAGCGCCAGCAGCAGCGCTTTCAGGAGCGCTGGCGCGAGGCGCTCGCCGCGGCGCAGGGGTCCGGCCCGCCGCTGGCCTCGATCCCCGAATCCACGCTGCACGAGCGGGCCCTGGCCGAGGCCGCCGCGCACGCCCTGCGCATCGACGTGGCCGAGGAACTGACGCGCCTGAACTCGCATCTCGACGAGATCGACCGCCTGCTGGCGCAAGGCGGCGAACTGGGCAAGCGGCTGGACTTCCTCGTGCAGGAACTGCACCGCGAAGCGAACACGCTCGGCTCCAAGTCGGCAGCGATGGAGCTCACCGCGATCGCGGTGGACATGAAGGTGCTGATCGAGCAGATGCGCGAGCAGGTGCAGAACATCGAGTGAGGGTCCGGGGGGTCTCTTGACACCCCCAAGCGAAACCTCGACAGCCTGCCCGGCAGCGACTCGCGCTGAGGCACCGACTGGCCGCCTATTCTTCTACTGGCCATCGATTACCGCTCAGTCACTTTCCGCTTGACCTCCAGCCGGTCGATACCGAAAATGACCGAAAGGTAACTTCGAGCGCCTACCATGCCGCCCCCGGCCCAGGACTTACCGAGCGGTCACTCCACTCGTGCAGAGACGCCCGTCCGCTCCTCCGTCGAGCTGGGCGCCGTCATCCGCGAGCAGCGCAAGCGCCTGGCCCTGAAACAGCTCGACCTGGCAGGCCTGGGCAACACCGGCAACCGCTTCATCGTGGACCTGGAGAACGGCAAGCCGACGGTGCAGTTGCAGAAGGTGCTGGACCTGATGGACCTGCTGGGCCTGGAGGTGGTGGTGCGTACCAAGGCGTCGCGGTCGGCGTCGGCGCCGTGAGGGCCGCGTAATGCAGCCGAGGCCCGAACGGCTGGACGTGTACTACGGGAGCGAACTCGTCGGCGCCGTGCACGACAGCGCGCCTCTGGCCTTCGAGTACGCGCCCGGCTGGCTGACCCCTTCGGTAGGGCGCCAGCGCATGTCGCTGGCGGCCATCCCGCTGCAGCCCGGCCGGCGGGCCACGCCCGAGGTGCAGGCCTTCTTCGAGAACCTGCTGCCCGAGGGCGAACTGCGCGACTACCTGGCTGCGCAACGCAAGGCGTCCACCCTCTTCTCGTTGCTGCTGGAAGTGGCGGGCGACACCGCAGGCGCCTTCGTGCTGGTGGCCCCCGGGCAGAAGCCGGAGCCGCCACGCTACGAGGCCACGACATGGGAAGCCGTCGCCGCCATCCTGGCCAAGCGGTCGGCCTCTGCCATCGACATCCACGAGCAAGGTGCCCGCGTCTCGCTGGCCGGGGCCCAGGACAAGACCAGCCTGGCGATCTTCGACGACGGCGTGCCGCGGCTGCCCAAGAGCACTTCGCCGCCCACGCACATCCTCAAGCCCAACATCCGCCGCCTGGCCAAGGTCTGGCACTCGGCCGCGAACGAGGCCATCGTGATGCGCGCCGCCGCGCTGGCCGGCCTGCCGACGGCCGAGGTCTTCTACGAACCTCACACCGAAGCCTGCGTCGTACGCCGCTTCGACCGCCAGCTTCGCCCTGACGGCACGCTGGCGCGGCTGGTCCAGTACGACCTGTGCCAACTGGCCGCCACCGCGTCGGACCGCAAGTACGAGAAGGAAGGCGGGCCGGGCCTGGCAGCGTGCGCCGAACTGATCCGCCGTTACAGCGCGCAGCCCGCGGTCGACCTGCGCCACCTGGTGCGCTGGGTGTTCTTCAACCTGTACGTCGGCAACAACGACAGCCACGCCAAGAACCTGTCAATCTACAGCTTACCGAGCCAAGGCGTGACCTTGACGCCGTTCTACGACCTGATGTGCACGCGCCTGTACCCCGGCCTCTCGCCCGAGTTCGCCTTCGCGATCGGCGGCGAGGTCAGGCCGGGCGAGATGGGCGCCGAGCACCTGGCGCTGATGGCCAGGGAGTTGGGCATGCAGCCGCGCTTCCTGGCTCAGCAGGCGCGGGACATGGCAGACCGCGTGCCCACGGCCATCGACCAGGCCACGCGCGAGATCGCCCCCGCACTGACGCCATCGGCCTTCACCCTCGCCGAGCGGCTCGAGCGCTTCGTGTCGTCGACCACCAAGAAGGTGGCATCACGCATCACGGCAGCACCATGACGTCGCCGATCGGGCGGCCGGCGCGTGACCGACCGCCCTACCGCGTCAAGCTGTAGCGTCGCCATCCGCCGCGCCACCACCGGCGCCGCCCTTGGTACCGCCCTTCTTCTCGTGCAGGACGGCGACCAGATAGGCCGCCGAGGCCCTGCACCATCACGTACCGCCGTCGCTGCGCATGGCGCCTTCGCCGCACGGCACTCCGCTGCCTGGCGGGTGATCGGTGACCACCCTCATCCTGCGCCGCGCCGCGGCAAGGCCAGAGCCAGTGCCCCCATGCTGCAGGCCATGGCCACGATCTGCACCGGCCCCAGCGGCTCGCCATGCACCAACGCGCCGCTGAGCATGGCCACCATCGGCACGGCCACCGAGCCCAGGCCCGCCACATGCGCGGGCAGCAGCCCGACGATGGAGAACCACACCACGTTGCCCAGGCACATCGGCACGAGCGCGATGTAGGCCGTGACCCACAGCGTGGTCGCCGAGGGCAGGTTCACGCGGCCGCCCTCGGAGAAGAACTGCCACGCCGCCACGGCCACGATGGGCACCGCGGCAATCGCCATCTGCCAGGCCGCCAGCACCGTGGTGGGAAGGCCGCTGCCGTTGAGCCGCGTGCGCTTGAGCACCAAGGTGCCCGCGGCCCAGCCGATGGCCGCAACCAGGCCACAGGTCGCCCCCAGTGGTGCCTGGGCGTATGCCTCGGCGCCGCGCCAGATGAGCAGCCCGACCCCGGCCGCACCGATGGCCAGCGCCAGGTACATGCGCGCCGACAAGGGCTCGCGCCACATCAGCCAAGCGATAAGCGCGGCCCACAGCGGCATCGTGAACCCGAGGATTGCCGCCTGCCCCGAAGGGATGAGGATGGCCGCGTAGGCACTGGCGATGTTCCACACCGCCAGGTTGCACAGCGCCGCCGCGGCCAAGGCCGGCCAGTATTCACGCGGCAGCGCGAGGCTTTGCCCGCGCAGCCGCGCCACGCTCATCAGCACGGCCACCGTCACCATCATCGTCACCGCGCGAAACGTCCACACCGACATCTCGCGCATGACCAGCGGAAACAGAGGCCAGTTCGTGCCCCAGACCAAGGCCAGCACGGCCAGCAGCGCCAGGGCTCGTCGGCGCTGCGCGGCCTCGTTCACAAGGGGCCTTTGCGTCTGCCGGCAGCGGGGCGGGTGCGTTGGCGCGCTCGCTCGATCATGAGGTCGATCGTAAGCGCCCGTGGCGCCGGGCGCTTCGAGACGGTGCCGGCGCTCTTCGCCGTCTTCCGCAGCCAGGCCTGGCGGGCCGCCCAAGGCCAGCTCAGCGCCCTCCAGCCGCTCGCCGCGATCTCGGCGCCGCCCTCGGCCAGCGCCACCACACGCCAGCGCAGCGGCTGGCCGCGGTGCGCCTGCACCACCCAGGGCGGCGGCTGGTAGCGCGCGACGGCCGGCCTGACCAGCGCGCTCAGGACCTCGGTGCCGCCGGCGGCCGGCTGCACCTCCAGCCGCAGCAGCGCGGCGCCGGGCGTGTCGAGCCAGGTGAATTCGAGCGGCTCGCCCGCGGCAGGCCGCGCCGCCGGTGCCAGCAGCAGCGGCGCCGGGACGGCGCCGGCAGCGCCGCCGCCAACGGCATAACGCAGCACCGGCAGGGCGAAGCCGGCCACGCCGCCGGCGGCCACCTGGCGGCCGCCGCCGATGTCGCTGCGGCCTTCGCGGTCATCGCTGGCCTCGATGCGCAGCAGCAGCAAGCAGCACCCGTCGGCATGCACCGGCAGGCGCGCCGGGTCGGAGCCGGGCAGCAGCACGTCGCCGGTGGGCGGCAGCAGGTGGTCGAAGCGCTCCAGCACGGTCCAGCGCCGCTGCGCGGCGCGGCGTTCGGCCGGCAGCGTGGCTTCGGTGAGCAGGTCGTCCTCGGTGGGCTCGGGCTCGCCCGGTTGCACCACCTCCCAGCGCCCGCGCAGCGTGCCGCCGCCGTTTTAGAGGATGCGCGCAGCGGCGCGCGGCGGCGTCTGCCCGCGCGCGAGCAGCAGCACCGGCGGCGGCACGCCCTCGAGCTGGAACGCCAGCCGCACCTCGGTGAGCGCCAGCGGCACGCGCGCACCACCGCCGGCCATGCGGCAGGTGACGGCGACGAAGCGCCCGCCGGCCGGCCCGTTGAAGCGCCGCACGTAGAAGAAGGCCGAGTTCAGCCCTGCCTGCGCGTCCTGGAACGCGCGCCGAGGTCCAGCCACGCCGCACGCCAGCGCAGCGCGTTCGCCGCCACGCTGTCGTGCTGCCGCTGCGCCTCGTAGCCCAGGGACACGAAGGCCTGGCCGGGCAGCGCCGAGCTGCTGAACATCGACCTCGAAGCGCTGGTGCGCGAGCGCACCGCGGCGCTGCAGGCGCAGTTCGAGCGCGTGCGCGAACTGGAGCGCCGCGAGACCCTCGCCGCCGAACGCGAGCGGCTGATGCGCGACATGCACGACGGCGTCGGCGGCCACCTCGTCTCGATGCTGACGCGGCGGGCGCGGTAGCGGCCGCAGGCGCAACAGGTGCCGCGGGTGCCGGCGGTAGCGTGCGCATCGAGGTGCGCGACGACGGCGCAGGCTTCGACCCGCAGGCGGTGGCGGCCACCGGCGGCGGCCGCGGGCTGAAGAACCTGGCGCGGCGCGCGCGCGAGATCGGCGCCGAGCTCTCGATCACCGGCACGCCGGGCGCCGGAGCCTGCGTGGCGGTGAGCTGGCCGGGCAGCTGAGCCGCGCCACGGCTCACATCGCATGCCGTGGCTCGGCACGCCTCAGGGGGCTCCCTCGCCCCGCGTGCGGGGAGGGTGGGGGTGCGAGGCCCCGAGGCCGTGCTTACCTTGGCTCGTGGCGGCCGCCGCGCTTGCGTGCGCAGCTGCGCGCGGCCATCACCAAGCCCACGAGGTCCGCATCGCGCAACGCGGTGGCTTCTTCGGCATCGAGGCCGGCCTGGGCGACGAATGCATCAGGCGCGGCGAGGTAGCTCTCCAGCGCCGCCGGGTCGGCGTACAGCTGCGCGAGGAAGCGCTCGAGCGGCGGTGCCTGGTTCATGGCGTCATCGCGCTGCGCTTCATGCAGCCTCCTGCAGCATCGCGGCGGCCCGCCCACGCGCGAGCGCGGCACGGGCGCGCTCCATCTGCGCCAACAGCGCCTCGAAGGGCGGGTAGCCGCCGTCGCGCTCGATGATCACGTCCAGCGCCCCGACCGCTGGATTCGCCGCGAGCTGCTCCAGCAGTGCAAAGACCGGCTCGGGCACGTCGTGCACGTGGTCGTCCAGCAGGCGCTGGCGCGGCACCTGCTCGGGGCGCAGCACCGGCTCGGCGATCCAGTGCCCACCCGACAGATGCACCGCACGCACCTGCGCCAGCGGCATGGCGTGCAGCAGCGCCAGCGGGTCCTGCCCGGCATTGAGCGCGTTGGCGTAGAGGTTGTGCAGGTCCAGCAGCATCGGCGCGCCGCTGCCTTGCACGATGGCGCGTGTCCACTCGGGCTCGCTGAGTGGTGAGCCCGGCGGCTGCACCAGGCTGGCGATGTTCTCCAGCAGCGGCAGGCTGCCCACGACACACGCCGCGCTTTCGATGTGGCGTAGCGCCGCCTGCACGTTTCGCGGCGTACGCGGCGGCGCCGCGAGGTGGCCGATTTCGTGCCCGCCGGCGCGCACGAAGGCCAGGTGCTCCGACCAGTACAGCGGCCGCAGCACATCCACCAGCCGAGCCATGGCGTCCAGCCGCCAGGCCGGCGTGGGCTCGCTGCCGGCCAGGCCCATCGCCACGCCATGCAGTGACAGCGGCACCTGCGAGGCCAGCAGGTCTAGCGCTCGCAGCTGCTTGCGCTCGGCCTTGAAGTGGTCGTCGGCGATCAGCTCGACGATGTCGATGCGTTCCAGGTGGGCGAAGATGCCCGCGGCCAGCTCGCCGCGCCAGGCCAGGCCCACGCGGTCTGCCGGCGCGGCCGCGGGCAACACTGGGAGGTCACTCGCCACCGCAGCCCCCGCCGCAGCCGCCGCTGCAACTCGAGCCGCACGAGGAGCCGCAGCTCGAGCTGCTCGACGACTGTTTCGACGAAGGCGGATAGAGCTTGCGCACCCACGGGAACGAGATGGCGGACAGCGCCGACAAGCCGAACACGGCCGCCAGCATCGCCACCTCGTTGCCGCCGGCGCCGGCGCGCAAGCTGGAGGCGCGGTCCTTCAGCCGCTTGAACAAGGTCTTCAGGTCGCGCAGCACGGCGTCGCCGGCAAAGGTGCGCCGGCGCAACCAGTGCGCCAGCAGCACCACGACCGCGACGATGCTCAGCACGGCAAGCAGCGAGAGGTTGGATCGCCCGGCCGCCAGCGCCTGCGCCGCGCGCGCCAGCGAAAAGCCCAGCAGCACCGCGGCCACCAGGCCCACCAACGGCAGCCTTCGAGCCAGGACCGCCCGCCCCGCCACCAGGCCATGCTGCTCGAGGACGCGCCGGTAGTGCTTGCAGGCTCGGCGCACGGCCGCATCCTTGTCCGCCGCTTCGGCCTCTTCGGGCCGGCGGAAGCAGCCCAGCACCGCGCGCTCGATGTCGCGCCGCACGATGTCCAGCGCCAGCGGGTCCTTCAGCACCAGGCGCTCGCCTTCCAGCCTGAGCAGCCCGCGGTCCACCAGCGCCACCGTGGCCACGCGCACCGCTTCGGCGTCGCCGCCGCGCAGCCAGGCGATCAGATAGGGGTCGTCGAAGCGGGGTGGCGGCGGCACACCGGCGGTTTCGCTGACTCGCATCGCGCGGCGCAGCGCCACCACCGCCCCTGCCAGCAGCAAGGCATAGAACACGAGGAACGCCGGGCCACCGAGGTGAAACGGATTCAGGTTCACCGCAGCGCTCCGGCCTGCTCGCGCATGGCAGCGATCAACCGGGCGAGCCGCAGCGCCGCGGCCGCCGCGCTGCCCGGCACGAGCAGACCGCCTTCGCGGGCGCGTGACATGGCTGCCAACGTGTCGGCCATCGTCGGGTCGGCCAGCGAGGCTGCCACCGCCTCCAGTGCATGCTTGGGCGTGGCCGCAGACAGGCCTTGCAGTTGCCGCAGCGCCGCGGCCGCACTGCGCAGCGGGCCGGCGAGATCGGCCAGGTGGCGGGCGAGCTGCTCCTCGCGCAGCGAAAGCGCGAGGTAGCGCTCACGCAGCCGGATCTGCAGGTTCAGCAGCACCTGCTGCAAGCGCCGCACCAGCGCGTCGCGCGGCAGCGACAGCGCGGCAAACGGGTCGGTGCCGTGCAGCACACGATGCCGTGCGGCGATGTCGGCAAAGCGCAGCGCGAAGGCCTGCATCGCCTGGGCGAGCTCCGACTCGAGCAGGAACATCGGGTGCAGGTCGATCGCCGCCATCGCCTGGCGCAGCGGCTCGCGCAGGCGATCGGCGCTGGCCGGCTCGAAGCTCTGCAGCACCAGCAGCAGGTTGACGTCCGAAGTGGCGCGCAGCCGGCCTTCGGCGGCCGAGCCGAACAGCAGCACCGAGGTCAGCGCCTCGCCGAAGGCGGCACGAGCGGCTTCGACAAATTCCGCCAAGACCCGCTCGACGACCGGGTCCAGCGCGGCGTTGGCGTTGGCGGTGGCGGTGGCCGCGGCAGGCGGCGTGGTGTTCTCGGGCATCGGTAACGCTCCTTGGCACCCCGGGCAGTCGGCGCGCCGCCGATGATGCCTGCGCTGCCGCGGCGGCGGCAAACGGGGCAGCAACGGCCTGGAGGACGGGATTCCAGAACGCCCTGTTTCTCCCAGGGCACCCCTTGGCCGAGCTCTCGAACACTGATCCACGCGGTTGCTCGGTCCGGCTGCAGTCTGTTGAAGACTGATTGCAGCCCTGGAGAGTGGGTTTCGCAGCGTCTGCCTTTCGGCTTTCCCGGACGACTGAGCATCAGCGCACGGCCGCATGCAAGCTGAATCCGTCGATGTCGGCGCACGGCAGTGCAGGCGCACGTTGAAGGCGCGGCCGCGCCTGTTGGGCTCCATGAGGGTGGCGCCGACACAGGTGTTGCCACCGAGTGCGGTCGCTGTCGTCCGCTGCGCGCCCACGCGATGCAGGTTGGCAGGGACGGGAATGGGGACGACACTCCAGCGTGGCGAAAACAGAACTCGATCGCCCGCCGGGACACGTTGGCGCCGGCAACTTGCTCGCTCTGCACCGGGCCGCTCGGGCCGCTCGGGCCGCACGGCGCACGTCCAGCCAAGGCCGCACTTCGCTGGGGATTCGAAGGCGGATTCCTGCTTTCCCTGTTTGGGCGCCCTCTACGCGCCCGCGGAGGCATATCGCATGAACAACAGGTGGATCGGGCGCGTCCTGGGCGCAGCTCTTGCGGCGTTGCTCGCCGCCCCGGCGCTGGGGGCCGAATGCGGCGGCGAGGGACAGGCCAGTTGCACCATCGCCAAGGCGACGCTGGTGTCGAACAAGCCGAGCCAGTGCCCGGGCGGCGCGTTCTTCGACCCGATCGACGGCGGCACCTGCTGGCGCTGCCCCGACGGGGCGGCGCGCACGGTCTTCCACGTCAAGAGCGGCGACGCCTGCGAGCGCCCGCTGCACGAGGCGTTCTCCAGGGCCGCACGGCATGGCCGGGGCACCGGGTTGCTGCGCACCGACTGCCCGCGGGGCCAGTTCTGGGACCCGAACGGCGACTGCTGGAGCTGCCCCGGCGGTTACCGGCGCACTGCGCACCCTGTCACTGCCGAGCGCGCCTGCGCGCGCACCGTACCGCCGCAGCGCGCCGCGGCGCAGTTCGCGGCCAGCCTGGCCTGCCCGCCGGGCAGCTTCTTCGACCTGGTCGACGGCGGTACCTGCTGGAAGTGCCCCGATGGCTACGGCCGCAGCGCCGCGCACGTGAAGGCCGGCGACGCCTGTGCCGCCGCGGTGCTGGCCGGGGTCGGGCGCATCTTCGGCTCGTGCGACGCCGGGCTCGTCAACGCCGCCGGCACCTGCCAGCGACGGGGCGCCTGCGGCGCGCTCGACCAGCGCCCATGCCTGCTCGTCGAGCGCGTCCCGTCGTGCAACGGCGGGCTGGCCGAGGACTTTGTCGCCAACCGCTGCGTGCGCGCCGACCTCAGGGCCGACATCTGCAAGGCCACCGTCGCCGCCGTGGGCGCGGGCAAGGCGGTCGCCGGCCTCTTCGACGCGGCCCGGGCGACGCAGGAACGCACCGAGGCGCAGCGCGACCGGCTGCGGCAGGGCTCGCAGGCCTCGCCGCTGTTGCAGCAGGTGGCGCAGGCGCTGGCTGCGCACACGCGGGCCGTGCCCGAGCTGCAGCGGGTGACAGCGCTGCTGCAATCCCAGCGCGGCGCCATCGCCGCGCTGTTCACGCCCGAGACCTTCTGCACGCTGCCGAGAGCCGAGTTCGACCGGCGGCTGCAGGCGCTGGGGGCGATGCCGAACCTGCCGCGCCGCACGTCGTCGGCGGTGGACTGGTTCATCCGGCCGGCGCACGCCGCGGACGACGCGCACTTCTACCTCGGCTACCAGGTGGCCTTCTCGGCCGCGGCGGTGATCGGCGTGGACGTGTCGCTGCTGTGGGTGACCGACTTCCGCGGCAACGGCGGCCGCTACCTGGCGGTGGGCCCGCAGCTCGTGTCCAACGCGACCATCGGCGTGACGCCGATCGGCCTGCAGTTCTTCCCGAAGGTCGACCTGGCGAGCTTCACCGGCTGGGGCTTCGGCGGCGCCGTCTCCGGCGGGCCGCCGAGCAAGGTGGTGAGCGCGGGACTGGACATCTCGTTCGACGACAAGTTCGTGTTCCAGGGCTTCGGCCTCAGCGCCGGAATCGGCCTGGGCGTGATCCCCGGCGACCTCGCCGTCAGCGCGGTGCACGCCTGGAAGCTGGACTGACCGAGCAGCGAGGTGGCACGCGCCAGCCGCTCGCGCACCGCAGCGTTCAGCGGCTCGATCAGCGCCCCTGGCGAAGGAGCGAGGGTCGTGTGAGCTACTTGCCGGCGGGAGGCGCCGCTTGGCCGCCGAAGCGGCGGCGCATCTCCTCGGCCTGGCGCATCAAGGCTTCCATGCCCGGGCCGGCCGGCGCACCGCCGGCGGCGCCGGCGGGGCTGCCGCCCAGCTTGGAAGCATCGAACAGGTGGTCTGGCATGTCGGCACCAACATCCAGCCGGGTGACCTTGGAGCTCATCGTGGTCTGGCCGTTGGACGTGGTGGTCGTCGCGTGGGGGAAGTCCAGGCCCTTGACGGTGCGGAAGTCCGACATCGTGGTGCGGATCGTCTTGCCCGACAGCACCGACTCGCTCATCAGCAGGATGAATTGCACCTTGTCGATGCACACCCGCGTGCGGCCCGCACCACGAATCACGGGGTTGGCCGGCGCTTGCGGGTACTCAAGCATCCAGCACGCGCGCCCCGAGAAAGTTTCCGAGCCGACCAGGCGGGTACCCTCGGGCAGGCTGCTCCACGCCGAGGTCCACGGTGCCTGGCCCTGCCCGGCCGGCAACTTGACCTTCATGCCCATCGTCAGCGTCCACAACTCCTTGCCGTCGAACAGCGTGGTCGATTGCATCGGTGCGCTGCCCCCGCCCATGCTCAGTGCACCCTCGACGCGCCACTTCTCGCCCTTCAACCAGACCTCGCTGCGGCTGTCGGACGCGGCGCCTCCTGGGGCTGCGAAGGTGGCGACTTGCACGATACGCACCGCGCCCAGGCGGGCCATCATCTTGGCATGATGGGCGCGGGCGTCGCGCTGCAAGTCCTCGACGGAATAGGCAGCGGCCGGGCCGCCCGTGGCGGCGGCCAGCATGGCGAGCATGGCGAGCCCCTTGCGCACCGCACGCGCTCCTGGCGCGCCGTGGGCCGTGCCCCACCGCGCTTCGGCGGAATTGATGGCCGACGGGGCCTTCGCGAGTGCACCGCTGAGCCGTTCATTCATGGCAGCGCTCCGATCTGTGCCGGCGCCTCAGCCCGGCGCCCGGCCCGACATCATGTCACGCAGTGCGCGGCGCGGGTCGAAGGGCAAATCTGGCCGCGGCCATGGCGCCGCCACACGCCCGGCGGTCGCAGGGGCGCATCACGGCGGCGCAGCCACCACGAGCCGCGTGTGCAGCAGCGGGTTCTCGATGGTGGTGAAGCGGCCATCGGGCCACTCCACCTTCAGCGCCGTCGGCGCCGCGCTGCCCGCGGGCATGCCGAAAGTGTGTTGCGCCGTTCGATCGGAAGTCAGCCCCTCGCCGGCGATGACGTACCGCACCGCGGCGCCGGGCACCCCTTCCAGCCGCACCCGCGCGCCGATGCTGCGGGGCGTGTCGGGCAACCGCACCGACAAGTAGCGCCCGGGCGTGCGGTTGAGGTAGGCGCGCGCCGCGCCGTCCATGTTGGCCCACAGCAGGTCGTTGCGGCCGTCGCCGTCGAGGTCGGCGATCAGCGGCACATGCCCGTAGCTGGCGTTGGCGCCGGCCTCGGAGGTAAAGAAGCGCGGGCCGCCGGCCGCGCCGCCCGCGCCACCCAGCAGCACCTTGCCCGGCAGCTTGAACAGGCGGTGGATCGGCCAGCGCACGTAGTTCTCGGCCACCAGCAGGTCGAGCGCGCCGTCGAGGTTGATGTCCTCGAAGCTGCCGCCCCAGGCGAACCCGAAGCCGCCCAGGCCCGCGGCCTCGCCGATGTCGGTGAAGCGCATGCCGCCGTCGTTGCGCAGCAGCAGCCACGGCAGCGCCGCAGGCTGGTCATCGCGGCGATCGCCGCGCACGACGAAGCCGGGGATCGAGCTGCCGGCGTTGCTGACGAAGATGTCCAGGTGGCCCTTGCCGTGCAGGTCGCCGAAGGCCAGCCCCATCCAGAAGCCGTAGCCGGTGCGCAGCGGCAGTCGTTCGAACCGGCCCTGGCCGCGGTTGTGCAGGATCTCGGCCTCGCCGGTGTTCTGCGCCAGCACAAGATCGAGCCAGCCGTCGCGGTCGAGGTCGACGAACGACGACGTGAAGGTGTTCTGCAGCCCGGCCGTGACGCGGTCGGTCACGTCCTGGAAGGCGAGTTCGCCCAGGTTGCGCAACAGCACATTGGTCTTGGCGTGCGCCGGGTCGTTGAACACCGGCGAGCGGAACTTCGCCGGCGCCACGAAAAGGCTCAGGTACAGGTCGACGCGGCCGTCGCGGTCGAAGTCGCCCGCCGTCACGGCCAGCGGCACCGCGTCGGGCGGCAGTTTGACCTCGATGGCGCGCGGCTCGAAGCGCGCGCCGCGGTTCAACCACAACGTCAGGCCGGCCTCGCCGACGGTGAGCAGATCGACGCGACCGTCGCCGTCCAGGTCCAGCGACAGCGCACCATAGGTGGCCCGCGTGTCGCCCAGCTGCAGCGCGGCGGCACGGTCGACCAGCGCGCCCTCGTGCCACACCAGCAGCGCGTCGGGCTGGCCCGCGGAGCCGCCGAGAAAGACCTCGTCGCGGCCGTCGCCGTCGATATCGATCGCCGCTGCGGCCAGCAGCGGGTGGCTGCTGTCACGCGCCCAACGGTGCTCGAACGGCACCGCCAGCGCCAGCAGCACCGGTTCAGTGATGCCCGGCGGCGGTGGGCGCCGCGGTTCGTCGGCCACGAGAACGGTGCAGGCGGCCGTCACCGCGAGCGTCATGAAGGCGAGCACGCCCAGCACGACGAGACGCCAGCGCGACCTTGTCTTGTTCATGGACCATTGTCAGGCCGGATTCGGATGGCGCGCCATTGGCGCTGGGATCACGTGCTTGCGAGGTGCCGCTTTATCTGGTGACCCCGGCCTCACCCGCAGTGGTGCAGCCGGGCCCGCTCAGGCGGGCGGCAGATGGCGCCGCAGCCCTTCGGCACGTTGGCGCTGGCTGAAGGGCTTGCCGACGATGCCTGGGCCGGTGTCACGCACCGGCATGCGCAGCAGCCCGCAGCCGCATTCGGCGCTCACCGCCACTTCACCACACCGCAGCGCAGACCTCCACCGCCAACCCCGCGGCATGGATGGCCAGGCCCGGCCGGCCTTCGCAGAACAGGCGCATCGGTTCGGCCAGCTCCAGCGCCAGCGCGCAGCCTGCTTCCGGCGCCGGCGGCGAGCCAACGAGACCTTGCGGCGTCGATGCGGCATCAATCGAGCAGGCAGGCCTGCGCCTTCGACGCAGCCGCACCCACCCGCTGCGCCAGCGACTCGCCTTGCGGCCGGTCGACCTGCAGCGTCACTTCGCCGCCCGCCGGCAGCCGCAGCGTGAAGCGGCCCAGGTCATCGCTGATGGCGTTGCCGAGCAGCCGCCCGTCGGCCGCCAAGGCGCGAACCGGTGTGCCGGTGGTCGGGATGTAGTGGCGGTCGAGCACGCAGCCTTCGAACGCGACGGACACGGCCGCCACGGCACTGTTGGCCGCAGGCGCCAGTGCCGCCATTGATGCTGCCGACGCCCCCGGTGCCGCATGGGCCGAAGGCGCACTCAGGGCCACGCCCGCGTCTTCACTGCCGCCGCCGCCACATGCGGCCGCGGCGAGGCCAAGGGCGATGGCCGAAAGGCGGTGAGACAAGCGGATGGCGGCGTGGGTCGATGGGAAGGACATGATGGGCTCCGGTGTCGTGGAGCCCGCATCGTCTGTGCACTCGCTCTCGAGGTGTCGAGGCCGGGCTGAAGAACGCCCGAAGGACTTCTCAACGTGGGGTGAGCCTTGGCCAGCCACGCGTGGCGAGAGTGCCCGACCCCGCCGACCCCGCCCGGCCTCACTGCGGCGGCAACCCCGCCTCGCGCAGCGTGCCCAGCAGCTGCTTCATCTGCTCGATGCAGGCGGGGTCGAAGGTTTGCACGATGGTCACCCGAGTGGCCTCGAGGCTGCAGAACGCGGGGTGCTGGCGCAGCGTGGCGATCCACTCGTGCGCCTGCTGCACCGCGCCCAGCCGCCAGGCGGCAATCGCACCGGCCATGTACAGCTGGCCGTACGAGGGGTTGACCGCCATGCCCCGCTGCGCCTCTTCCAGGGCGCTGCGCGGGTCACCGGTGGCCAGCGCGGCCTCGGCCCGCACGAAGTGCCAGATCACGCGCAGGGGCTCCAACGGGCTCAGCTCGAAGGCCTTGTCGCAGTAGGCCCGCGCCTCGTCGTGCCGCCCGGCCCGCTCCACGGCCTGGGCCAGCAGGCCGTACGCAGGGGCGTACGACGACGACAGCCGCAGGCAATTGCGCAAGGCCTCGTTGCTGCGTGCCCGCTCACCGCGGGCAAATCTTGCCGCCAGCGAGAGCACGTAGTGGGCGTCCGGGTCGCGCGGGTCGAGCGCCACGGCGCGCTCGGCCTCGGCCAGTGCGCGCGCCAACTGCTCGTCGCGCGGCTCGTCGCTCCAGCGGTACTGGCCGGCGCGCCAGTCGGCGTAGGCCAGGCACATCCAGGCCTGGCTCAGCTCGGGCGCGAGCGCCACGGCCGAGCGCGCCAGCCGCGTGGCACGCTGGTTGGTTTCGGGCGTCTGCGCGCGGGCAAACAGTTGCACCCAGGCCTGCGCGGCGAAAGCGCGCGCCTGCACCTCGGCATCGCTGGCCGGGGCCGGCAGCTCCTGGCTGGCCAGGTCATTGAGCTCGAAGCGCAGCGCGCGTGCCAGGCGGCCCACCACCACGGTGGCGGTGGCATGCCAGGCGTTGGCCGGCAGCGTCAGCTCATCGGCCCACGTCTGCGTGCCGCGCCGCGCGTCGACCACCTGCACGCCCACGTGCAGCGTGTCGCCGCGTTGTTCGAGCTGGCCGTCGACCACGTAGCGCACGCCCAGCTCGTCGGCCAGCCTCTGCGGCGGCGGATGGCGCTGGCCGAAGGTGAGCATGGTGCCCAGCGCCACCACCGCCAGCCCGGGCTGGCGCGAGAGTTCGGAAATCAGCGCGCCGGTGAGGCTTTCGCTCAGGAACGACAGCGAGTCAGGCAGCCCGCGCGCGATGAAGGGCAGCACGGCCACCGAGCGCGGGCCCAGGCGGGGCTCGGTGGCCGGCGCTGGAGGGGCGGTCAGTGCGGTGTGAGGTGCCGGCGCGGGCGCCGGCTCGAGTGCAGGTGCGCGTGCAGGCATGGCTGCTTCGGGCGACGCCGATGCGCTCGGTGCAGGCGGTGTGCCCGATGCAATCGGCGCCGCCGGCGCCACAGACGTGGATGCGGCCTCGGTGACCACCGGCGTCACCAGCCGATACCCCTTGCGCGGCACGGTGGCGATGTGGTCCGCCCCCAGCACCTTGCGCAGCTGCGCCACCGCGTCGTACAGCGAACTGGGCGTGACAATGAGGCCCGGCCACACGGCGTTGAGCAACTCGTCGGCCAGCACCACCTCGCCGCGGGCCTGCGCCAGCACCACCAGCAGCCGCATCGCGCGCGGCTCGAGCTTGTGCACCTGCCCCGCGTGCGGGCCGAGGCCGGCCACTTCGTCGAGCGACACCACCACCCGCCAGGGGCCCACGGCGAAGCGATCGGGCAGGAGCGCAAAACGATCGGGCGGGGGTGCGGAAGGCAGGCGCATCACGGAGGCTGCATCTTGCCGCACAAGCACCGCTGATTCACTCCTGGCTCGCCCGGGGCGGCACCGGCTTAGGATCGTTTCGATCTGCTTGATGCCGCCGGCGGCGGCGAATTGCAACACCCGGGCCACCGCTGCGGTGCCCCGCCTGCGCTGCAACGATCCTGAGAAATCCCCGAGAAGACCTTGAGCCCCGCCTCAGCCCGCGCGGCCGGCCCCGGGCCACGATGCCGACACCGCCCCACGAGGAGATCGACATGAACCACAGAACCCACCTCATGCTCGCCTGCACCCTGGCCTTGTCGGCCAGCCCCGGTCTGGGCTGGGCGCAGACCCCGGCCGCCTACCCGAGCAAGCCGATCCGCCTGGTGGTGCCTTTCGTCGCCGGCTCGGCCCCCGACATCCTGGCCCGGCTGCTCGCCCCGGCGCTGACCGAATCGATGGCGGTCAACGTGGTGGTGGAGAACGCACCCGGTGCCGGCGGCACCATCGGCGTGGACCGCGTGGCCAAGTCGGCGCCCGACGGCCACACGCTGGTGATGTCGGGCGACGCCGCGCTCGTGCTCTCCGCCGGCGCCTTCGGCATGAAGCCGCCCTACGAGACGCTGCGCGACCTGGCGCCCATCGCGCAGCTGATCATCACGCCCAACGTGCTGGTGGTGTCCAACGACGTGCCGGCGCGCAGCGTGCAGGAACTGGTGGCGCTGGTGCGCAGCCAGCCGGGCAAGTTCAGCTACTCGTCGGGCGGCATCGGCCTTTCGCAGCACCGCGCCGGTGAGCTGATGAACCGCATGGCCGGGCTCGACATGGTGCACGTGCCCAACCCCGGCGGCCCGTGGCCGGACGTGATCTCCGGGCGCACGCAGCTGTTCTTCGGCAACATCACGCAGGCGTTGCCGCTCATCAAGGACGGCAAGGTGCGCGCGCTGGCCGTCACCTCCCCCACCCGCGCTGCCGCGGCGCCCGAGCTGCCCACCGTCGGCGAAAGCGGGCTGCCGGGCTTCGAGTCGCTGGCCTGGTTCGGCGTGCTGGCACCTGCGGCCACGCCGCCGGCAGTGCTGCGGCGGCTGGAGGCCGAGTTGCAGAAGGCCATGGCCACGCCGGCCATCAAGGACCGCGTGGCGACCTTGGGCGCGATGCCGGGTGAGCAGAACGCCGCCGGGCTCACCCGCATCATCCAAGACGAGACCAGGCGCTGGGCGCCGAAGGCCGATGCGGCGGCGGCCGCACCGGCACCGCCCACCACCACGGCGCAGAAGCCTTGAGCACCGCAGGCCGCTCCATGCTCCTCTCACTGGGCCATGTCACGGTGCGCAGCGCCGACTTCGACCGCACCGAGCACTTCTATTGCACCCTGCTCGGCCTGCGGCCCGGCCCGCGCCCGGCCATCGCCCTGCCCGGGCGCTGGTTCTACCTGGGCGACGAGGCGGTGGTGCATGTGCTGCCGAGCGAGGGTGGGGCGGGGCAGGGCAGCCCAGGCATTGCAGTCGACTCAGGCCATTCAGGCCCCATCGACCACTTCGCACTGAACGCCGACGATCGGCCCGCGTTCGAACAACGCCTGCGCGCCGCCGGCCAGCCCTTCGAAAGCCGGCGCCTGGCCGACAGCGACACGTGGCAGATCTTTCTCATCGACCCCGACGGCGCGCGCGTCGAGCTCAGCTTTGCGGGCGAAAGAACCTCGTAGCTGCAATCGACCGGGCCTCGCCGCACCCAGCCGAGGGTGCCCACGATCAAGAACGCTTCAAGCCCGCAGCCTCATGGGCCCTTTGGTGACCGTTGCCGCAACACCTGCAGTGCGCGCTCGAGCACAAGGCGATCGGCCCGGTCCTTCTCTCGCGCCGTCTGTTTGGTCTTCAACAGCCCTTCCAGGTCGAGCGTACGCAGCCGGACCCCATCGAGATCGATCGCGACGATGTGATCGGCCAGCGTATCGAGCGACTCGCCGCAGGCACTGCGTGGCAGGCCGCGCGGCCTCGCCCGATCTCGTTTCCTCCTGGCTCATGAGCGGCGCCGCAGGCTCCCGGCGCACTCCGCCATCACGTTGGCCAACGCCGAGTCGGCCTGCTCCTGCGCCGCACGCGGCGACGCGAAGCGATAGACACCTTTGCGGATGCCGGTTGAGGCGACGGCCGCCAGCGCGATGCTCGTCGCTTGATGCGCCGCTGCGGCCCACAGCGCGTCGGCACTGGGCTGCGCACTCAACACGAGCGTCGGGGGGCGACCGATCGTGCGCACCGTGCGGGCGACTGTAGCGCAGGACTCTTTCGTGCGCGCCCTCGGGCGCTGGCGTTGACCAGCGGCAGCACCGCGATCACCGGCAAGCTCTAAGCGGTGATGGCGCGCGGGGCTTCGGCACTGCCGATGGGCCAAGGCCAGTTGCGGTGGATCCCGAAGGCCAGGCCGGCGGCGATGGCGATGGCGGCCAAGCCGGCGGTCAGCGCCGGCAGCCGCCAGGGCTTCAATCGCGTTGGCGCACGGGCTGCGGGCGAAGCCGCTGCCGGGGCTGGGGCGTGGGCGGCGCGACGGGCCGCGGGGGATTCAGCGGCAGGCAACGCGCCAGCCGGGCCATCTGCCGCCGCGGCGCCGGCGGCCGCATCGCTGGTCGCTCGCGCAGCGGCAAGAGCGAGCGCAACCTCGGCAGCGGGAGCAGCAGCAGCGGCCGGCGCAACGACAGTGGCGGGAGCACTGGCCCGCAGCAAAGACGCCGGCCGAGCCTCCGCCGGCTCGGCCACCACCGGCGCAGTCAGACGGTAGCCGCGCTTGGCCAGGGTTTCGATGTAGGCCGGTCGCCGCGCGTCGTCGCCCAGCGCCTTGCGCAGCTTGATGATGGCCTGGGTGAGCGCGTCGTCGCCCACCACCACGCGCTGCAGCTCGGCGCCCTGACGCAGCTCGCCAACGCGGGACCAGCGCCGATCGACGGAGGTCGACTCGATCTGGATCAGCGATAGCCGGAGCCGCGCCGGGCCCGCTCAGGCCCGCTCAGGCCCGATGCAACAGCCGCAGCGCCTGCGCCGCCACAGCCTGCGCGGTGATGCCGAAGTGCTCGTACAGCTGCTCGGCCGGCCCCGAGGCGCCGAAGCCTGGCATGCCGACGAAGGCGCCGCGATCGCCCAGGTAGCGGTCCCACCCGAAGCGCACGGCGGCCTCCACCGCCACGCGCACGGTGCCCCGGCCCAGCACCTGCTGCCGATAGGGCTCGTCCTGCTCGTCGAAGAGCTCGCAGCAGGGCATCGACACCACCGCCGTGGCCACGCCCTGGGCCTGCAGCAGGCCGCGGGCCTGAAGCGCCAGCGCCACTTCGGAACCCGTGGCCAGCACCGTGACCTGGCGGGCGGCGCCTTCGGCCTCCTTCACCACGTAGGCGCCCCGCCGGCTCAGGCACTCGGCCACATGGCCGTGGCGTACCAGCGGCAAGGCCTGGCGCGCGAACACCAGGCTGCAAGGGCCGGTGCGGTGCTGCAGCGCCAGCTCCCAGCATTCGGCGGCCTCCACCGCGTCGGCCGGGCGGAACACGCGCATGTTGGGCAGGGCGCGCAGTGCCGCCAAGCCCTCCACCGGCTGATGCGTGGGGCCGTTGCGGCCGATGCCGATGGAGTCGTGGCTGAAGACGAACTTCACCGGCAGGCCCATCAGGGCGGCCATGCGCATCGCCGGGCGCTCGTAGTCGGCAAAGGCCAGGTAGGTGACGGCCAGCGGCAACACGCCGCCGTGCGCGGCCATGCCGTTGGCCATGGCGCCCATCACATGCTCGCGCACGCCGCAGTGCACATAGCGGCCCTGCCGATCGGTGGCGGTGAAGGCGGCCAGGCCGCGCTTGTGGTTGGTAGGCGCCTCCAGATCGGCGCACGCCACCATGCGTTCGGGCAGCAGAGGGCCCAGGGCCTCGTTGACTTCGGCCGAAAGGAAGATGCCGCTGGCCGCCTGCGCCGCGGCCTGTGCGGCCTGCTTGTACGCGGCCAACGCCTCGCGCCAGCCGGCGGGCAGCTCGCCGGCCAGCACGCGCTCGAACTCCGCACGCTGCGCAGCAGGCAGGGCGGCCACGCGCCGCTGCCAAGCCTGGTGCTCGGGCTGCGCGCGGCGACCGGCCTCGCGCCACGGCGCCAGCACTTCGGGCGGCACCTCGAAGGGCGCATGCGGCCACTGCAGCGCTTCGCGGGCCTGCGCGGCATCTTCGGCAAAGAGGCGGGCGCTGTGGCCGCCACGCTGGCCCTGCAGCCGCGGCAGGCCCTTGGCGATGGTGGTGCGGCAGGCGATGAACGAGGGCCGCGGGTCGGCCTTGGCCGCCGTGATGGCGCCGCAGACGGCCTCCAGATCGTGCCCGTCCACTTCCACCACGTGCCAACCGGCGACGCGGCAGCGCTCGGCCACGTCTTCGCTGATGGAAAGCTCGGTGCTGCCGTCGTCGGTGATGCGGTTGTCGTCCCACAGCAGGATCAGCCGCGCCAGGCGCAGGTGCCCGGCCAGCGACAGCATCTCCTGCCCCACGCCTTCCTGCAGGCAGCCGTCGCCCACGAAGGCATAGGTGTGGTGGTGGACGATGTCGTCGCCGTAACGCGCGTTCAGGTACGCCTCGGCCACCGCGAGCCCCAAGGCGTTGGCGATGCCCTGGCCCAGCGGTCCGGTGGTCACCTCGATGCCGGCGGGCACGTCGCGCTCGGGGTGCCCTTCGCAGGGCGAGCCGAACTCGCGGAAGCGCCGGATCTCCTCGATCGGAAACGCCGCATGCCCGGTGAGGTGCAGCAGCGCATACAGCAGCATCGAGCCGTGGCCGTTGCTCAGCACCACGCGGTCGCGGTCGGGCCAGGTGGGGCAGGCGGCGTCGAACTTCAGGTGCCGGGTGTACAGCGCCGTGGCGATCTCGGCCATGCCCAGCGGCACACCCTGGTGGCCTTCGCCGGCACGCACGATGGCGTCGATGGCGAGGAAGCGGATGGCATGCGCCATCCGGCCGGCCAACGGCGCATCAACCGCCGGCGCCGGCGTGCGCGGCCTGTCCATGTCAGCCCAGCCAGCCCTTGATGCGCGCGGCCAGGGCGTCGCTGCTGATGCCGTAACGGTCGTGCAGCGTGGGCAGCGCCCCGGCATCGAGGAACGCATCGGGCAGGCCGGCAAGCTGGAAGCCGGCCGGCTGCACACGGTGGCGCAACAGCGCACTGGCCACCGCTTCGCCCAGGCCGCCGATGACCGAGTGGTTCTCGGCGACGACAACCAGCCGGTGTTTGTAGCGCACGGCCTGGACGATGGCGGTTTCGTCCAGCGGCTTGATGGTCGGGCAGTGCAGCACGGCCACACCGACACCGTCGCGGGCCAGATCCCGGGCCACTTCCAGCGCACGCATCGTCAGGATGCCGCTGGAGATGACCAGCACGTCGGCGCCTTCACGCAGCATCTTGGCCTTGCCCAGCTCGAAGCGGTAGCCCTCGATCTCGTCCAGCACCAACGGCACCTGGCCGCGCAGCAGCCGCATGTAGACGGGTCCCTTGTGGGCGGCGATCTGCGGCACCGCCTGCTCGAGGTCCAAGGCGTCGCACGGGTCGACGATGGTCAGGCCGGGGATGCCGCGCATCATCGCCAGATCTTCGGTGGCCTGGTGGCTCGGGCCGTAGCCTGTGGTCAGGCCGGGCAGCGCGCAGCAGATCTTGACGTTGAGGTTCTCCTCGGCGATCACCTGGTGGATGAAGTCGTACGCGCGGCGCGTGCCGAACACCGCGTAGGTGGTGGCAAACGGCACCAGGCCTTCCTTGGCCATGCCGCCGGCCGCGCCCATCAGCAGCTGCTCGGCCATGCCCATCTGGTAGAAGCGTTCGGGGTAGGCCTGCGCGAACAGGTGCAGGTCGGTGTACTTGGCCAGGTCGGCCGTCAGGCCCACGACCTGGGGGTGGTCGCGGGCGTAGTCGACCAGCGCCTTGCCGAACGGCGCCGCCTTGACCTTCTGCCCCTCGGAGGCGATGGACGCGATCATCGCCGACGTCGTCAGACGCGGCTTCTTCTCGAGCTTCTCGGCAACAGGGCTGTTCATGCCGGCACTCCTTCGGGTTGCGACTGGTCCAGGATCTGAAGCGCCTGTTGCCACTCGGGCGGGTCGACGCGGATGAAGTGGTTCTTCTCGCGCTGCTCCAGGAAGGGCACGCCCTTGCCCATCAGCGTGTCGAACAGGATGACGCGCGGCGTCGCGTCCTTCAGCTTGCGCGCGGCGTCGAAGGCGTTCAGCACGGCGGCGAGGTCGTTGCCGTTCACGCGCTGCACGTGCCAGCCGAAGGCGGCCCACTTGTCGGCCAGCGGTTCGAAGCCCAGCACCTTGCCCGAGGGGCCGTCGGCCTGCTGGTTGTTGATGTCGACCAGGCAGATCAGGTTGTCCAGCCGGTGGTGGGCGGCAGCCATCGCCGCTTCCCAGGTGGAGCCTTCGTCCAGTTCACCGTCGCTCATGCTGTTGTAGACGAAGGCCGGGTTCTTCTTGTGTTTCAGGCCCAGGGCCATGCCCACGCCGATGACCAGACCCTGGCCCAGCGAGCCGCCCGAAATCTCCATGCCGGGCGTGTAGCTGGCCATGCCGGACATCGGCAGGCGGCTGTCGTCGCTGCCGTAGGTCTCGAGCTCGTTCTCGGGGATGACGCCGGCCTCGATGAGCGCCGCGTAGTGCGCGATGGCGTAGTGGCCGTGCGAGAGCAGGAAGCGGTCACGCCCCTCCCACTCGGGTTCGCCGGGCCGCAGCGCCAGCGCGTGGCAGTAGGCGACGGCCAGCACATCGGCCCAGCCCAGGGCCTGGCCGATGTAGCCCTGCCCCTGCACCTCGCCCATGCGCACCGCGTAGCGGCGGATGCGCCACGCGGCCTGCGCCAGGTCCGTCAACGATTGGCTCATGGAGTCTTTTCCTTCGGTTTTGTCACTTGAGAATGCTTGCGGGCACGTACGACACCAGCGCCAGCACGCCGAACGCGACGAGGTAGAACGGGCCCAGCTCGCGCACCGTGTGTCCGACCTTGACCTTGGCCAGCGCACTGGTGATGAACAGCGTTGTGCCGACCGGCGGCGTGTACAAGCCGATGGCGAGGTT
Organism: Rubrivivax sp.; assembly: GCA_016789865.1. Lineage (GTDB taxonomy): Bacteria > Pseudomonadota > Gammaproteobacteria > Burkholderiales > Burkholderiaceae_C > Rubrivivax. Next base: position 23,724 of record JAEUPC010000219.1, on the reverse strand, counting down.
GACGACCATCATCACGCCCAGCTGGGTCATGTCCATGCCGATCGAGGTGGCCAGCGGCACGAACACCGGTGTCAGCAGCAGCACGGCGGCCGGCAGATCGATGAACATGCCCAGGAACAGCATCATCAAGTTCATCAGCAGGATCACCAGCCACTTGGCCTCGACGTTGTGCTGCACCCAGGCGGCAACACCCTGGGGCATCTGGTCAAAGGTGAGCAGCCAGCCGATCGCCGCCGAAGCCATGATCACGAGCAGCACCACGCCCGTGGCCAGCCCGGCATGCACGATGGCCAGGTGCAGCCGCTTCCAGCCCAGGTCGCGGTAGATGATGGCAGAGACCAGGCCCGCGTACAGCGTCGACAGCACCGCCACTTCCGTGGGCGTGGCGATGCCGAAACGCAGGAAGACGATGATCAGCACCGGCAACACCACGGCGGGCGAGGCGTAGGCCAGGTGCCGGCGGAATGCCGCCGCATCGAAGCGCGAGGTGTCACGCGGGAAGTTGCGCCGCCGCCCCACCCACCAGCAGGCCGCCATGAAGCCGCCGCACATCAGCATGCCCGGCAGCACGCCGGCCACGAACAGCGAGGCAATCGACGCGTTGGAGGTCAACGCGAAAAGAATCATCGGGATCGATGGCGGGATCAGGATGTCGATCGTGGCCGCCGCGGCCAGCGTGGCGGCCGAGAACGCCGCCGGATAGCCCAGGCGCTTGTGCCAGGGAATCAACAGCGAGCCGATGGCCGAGGCGTCGGCAACGGCCGAGCCCGACACGCCGCCGAACAGCGTGGAGGAGAGCACCCCCACCTGGGCCGGGCCGCCGTGGTAGCGCCCGATGAGCGCCGACAGCACACCCACCAGCGCTTCGCCGAGCTTGCCGCCCATCATCAACGTGCCGGTGAGCATGAAGAAGGGAATGGCGATGAGCGGGAAGCTCTGCACCTGCGCCACCATCTGCTGCACCAGCAGGTCCAGCGGCACCTTGTCGGATGTGGCGGCGGCAGCCATCGCGGCCACCAGCAACGCATGGGCGATGGGCATGGCGGCCACCGCGGCAACCATGAACACGGCAAGGATCAATGCACTCATGACGTTTCCTCGGTTGCTGGCGGCTCACCAGTGCGCGCTGGGGATGGCCGGCTCGCCCGCCGGCTCGGCCGCGGGCCGCACGGCCCAGGCGCGCCAGGCCGACTGCAGCGCCAGCAGGCCCAGCAGGGCCATGCCCACCATCACGCAGGCGTAGGTGATCGAGCCGGGCAGCTGCAGGATGGGTGACTTCTCGTCATGCACGATCTCGAGCATGCGAAACGTGGCCCCGGCCAGGGTGCCGTACAGAGCCGCCACCACCAGCCAGGCGCCGGTCGCGACGAGGCGCCGACCGGCCGCCGGCAGCGCTTCCATCAGGAACGTGGTGGCGATGTGGGCCCCGTGCTGGGCCGCGATCACCACGCCGGCCATCACCAGCCATGGGAACAGCAGCTCGGGCACTTCGTTGGCCCATTGCAGGCTGGACCCGGTGGCATAGCGCAGCACCGTGTTGGCCACGAGGATGACGAAGATCACGCTCGTGGACAGCCACAGCACCGCGCGGCACACGGCGGCGACGGCGCGTTCGATCAGCCCTGGCGCGGCAGCTTGCATCCTTGTCTCCTGGTTGCTGGCGGGAAGAGGCGCGGCAGGCGCGCCCCGAAGCGTCACAGCGTGCGCGCGGCGGTGACGACCTTCTTGACGTAGGTGCCGATCGGGCCGGCCATCCACTTGTCGTCGACATCGGCCGTGGCCTTGGCGAAGGCGGCCTTGTCGGGCGTCGTCACCTGCACGCCCTTGGCCTTCAACTCGGCCAGCAGCTTGTCATCGGCCTCCTGCGACAGCCGCCGCTGCAGCGCGGTGGCCTCGGCGGCGGCTTCCTGCACGGCCTTCTTGTCGGCGTCGGAAAGCTTGTCCCACGACCGCTTGCTCATCAGGAAGGGCGTCATCTGGAACTGGTGGTTGGTCAGCGCCAGGTACTTCTGCACTTCGTAGAGCTTGCTGGCGTGGATGTTCACCAGCGGGTTCTCCTGGCCGTCCACCACGCCCTGCTGCATCGCCACGTACAGCTCGGCGAACTTGATCTGCTGCGACTCGGCGCCGAGCGACTTCATGATGTCCACCAGCGTCGCGTCGGGCGGCACGCGCATCTTCAGGCCCTTCATGTCCTCGACCTTGGTGATCGGGCGCTTGCTGTTGGTCATCTGGCGGATGCCGTTGTCCCAGGTGCCCAGCAGCACCAGCCCCTTCTCGGCCGACTTGTCGGCGAGTTCCTTGCCCAGCGGGCCGTCGAGCAACTTGAAGGCCGCAGCGGCGCTGGAGAACATGAAAGGCATGCCGAAGGCGGCGTACTCGGGCACGGCGTTGGCCACCGCGCCCTGCGAGTTGGCGCTCATGTCCAGCGCGCCGGTGCGCAGCGCGGTCACCATCGCCGCGTCGTCGCCGAGTTGCGCCGAGGGCGCCACTTGCACCTCGATGCGGCCGCCTGACTTGGCCTTGACCACTTCGGCGAACTTGACCGACGCCTCGTGGCGCGGGTTGCCCACGGCCGCGCCGTGACCCAGCGTGAGCTTGACGGCCTGGGCCTGGGCACCGGCGACGCAGGCCAGACCGGCGGCCAACGAGAGCAGCGTGCGAAAGAAGGTATTGCGGTTCATGTGAGTGTCTTCGTAGTGGGTGGAAGCGGTGGGGTCAGTGGATCAGCATGCCGCCGTTGACATCCAGCGTGATGCCGGTGCAGTAGGCGGACAGCTCGCTGGCGAGGAACACGCAGGCACCGGCGACGTCGTCGGCGCGGCCCAGGCGTGCCAGCGGGATGGTCGAGTTGATCTCGGCCTTCTTCTCTTTGGACAGCTTGCCGGCGGTGATGTCGGTCTCGATCAGGCCGGGGGTGATGCAGTTGACGCGGATGCCGTCGGCGCCGAACTCACGCGCCATGGCGCGCGCCAGGCCGAGCACGCCGGCCTTGGCCGCCGAATAGTGCGGGCCACCGAAGATGCCGCCGCCGCGCTGGGCAGAGACCGACGAGATGCACACGATCGAGCCGCTCTTGCGCTGCTTCATCGCCGGCAGCGCGGCCTGCGACATGTACAGCGTGCCGCGCAGGCTCACGTCGAGGATGCGGTCGTAGTCGGCGCCGGTGATCTCCAGCGTCTTCACCGGCTGCGTGATGCCGGCGTTGTTGACCAGGATGTCGATGCGCCCGAAGCGAGAGAGCACCTCGGCGATGGCGGCGTCGCATGCGGCCTTGTCGGTCACGTCGGCGACGAGGCCGAGATGGCCCTCGCCCAGGCGGGCGGCGGCAGCCGCCGGCTCGGCGCGCGCCAGGTCCAGGATCACGATCTTGGCGCCCTGGGCCGCCATCTGGCGGGCGGTGGCATAGCCCAGTCCGTTGGGCCCGGCGCCGCCGGTGATGATGGCAACCTTGTCCTTCAGCAACATTCGTCCGATCTCCATGAGCAGTTGATAGCGTCATGTTCGGCGGCCCTGGCGATGAAGGCAAACGATGAATCGTCAGGGTAGGATGACGGATCGTCATGCAACCATAGGGTGAACCCTATGTCGTCGCTTCCCCCGCTGGTGAACCTTCAGGCCTTCGAAGCCGTGGCGAGGCGCCGCAGCTTCGCGCTGGCGGCGACCGAGCTTCACGTCACGGCTTCGGCCATCAGCCACCAGGTGGCCCGCCTCGAGGCCGACCTGGGCGTGCGGCTGTTCGAGCGCAGCGCGCATGCGGTGCGCCTGAGCGACGCCGGTGAGCGCTACCTCGAGCGCGTGGCCGGTGCGTTGTCGGCCATCTCGGCGGCCACCGAGGACGTCCGCAAGGGTGTGGGCAACAGCCTGTACCTGCACTGCGCGCCGAGCATCGCCAGCCTGTGGCTCATGCCGCGCCTGCGCCGATTTGCCCAAGCCTATCCGGACATCAGCCTGAACCTGTCCGCGGCGCACACGCCGAGCGACTTCGCGCTGGGGCAGGCAGACGTCGACATCCGCTACGGCATTCCGCAGTGGGGTGACCTGGTGGTCGAGCCCATGTTCGAAGAGCGCATCGTGCCGCTGGCCAGCCCGGCGTTCATTCGCGACCATCGGCTCAAGCGCATCGATCAGCTCTTCGAAGTGCCGCTGATCCAGAGCAACGTGAGCGTGGTCCAGTGGTCGGACTGGCTGGGCGCGTTCGCCGGCAAGCGCTCACCGGAACGGTTTGCCCTGCGATTCGACCGCGCGCAGATGTCGCTGGATGCGGCCACGCAGGGCCTCGGCGTTGCATTGGAGAGTGCGATCAATGCCGGCCCGCACCTGGCCACCGGCAAGCTCAGGCCGGTCTTCGGCATGGACAAGGCCGTTCGTGTGAAGGCGCACTTCGTGGTTTATCCCGCCAGGCATGCACGCCGCCCTCCGGTCGAGGCCTTCCTCGCCTGGGTGCATGGAGAGGCGGCGCGTACCGAAAGTTGAGCGGCGGTTTTGGGTGGCTCGAGCAGCCGCGCATCGGCAGCATGGGTGAGCGGCCGCAACGAGCCGAGGCGTAGTGCGCGATGGCGTAGTGAAGTCGTTGGTCGCTCATGGGCTGGCTCTCGGAACGCTCACTCGATTGCACCAGGCCGAAGTGGCCGGCGCCATGATGCTGGCGCCGGGGCTTCGCTTGCCGACAAGCCGATTCTCTTCAACCTAAGATGACGGCTCGACATCTGACCCGCGGGTGAACCCCATGGCGTCATTGCCCCCCCCGCCCGGCCTGAACGACACAGAGCGGAGGAACATCGCCCCATGCTGAAGATGGAAGTCGAGCGGGGTCCAGGCGGCGCGGTGCTGCTGATGGACTCCATCACCAAGGTGGCGCCGTCCGACAGCGGCACCATCGTCGTCAGCGCCTCGCATGGCGGCGCCAGTTCGGGTGAGTTTGCGCTCGAGGTGCCGCTGAAGCTGGTGGTGTTCAACGACGCCGGCGTCGGCAAGGACGAGGCCGGCGTCGCCGCGCTGGCCATGCTGCAAAAGCGCGGCGTGGCCGGCGCCACGGTCTCGCACACCAGCGCGCGCATCGGCGACGCGCAGGACATGTGGGAGTGCGGCGTGCTCTCGCACCTCAATGCCGCGGCGCTGGCGCTCGGGCTGAAGGTGGGGGAGCGGATGCAGCCGGCGCTGAGGCGGCTGACGAAGGGCTAGTCCCCGCGGGCGGCTGTCCCGCCTGGTGAGGCTCACGCTGCGGGCGCCGCCGTCACGATCGACTTCAGCTCAGGCCGCGCCACGCCGAGCGCAGCCGCATCGGGCAGCGGCCGCGCCAGCCCCTCGATGCCTGCAAAGGCCTGCTCCATGGCCTGCGCCGCGTCGAGCAGCTCGATGTCGCCGCCGAAGCGGCCGATGATCTGCAAGCCAAACGGCAAGCCGCGGGCATCGACCCCGCAGGGCAGCGAGATCGCGGGGTTGGTCACGAGCGTGGGCACGTAGGTCAGCGCCAGCCAGTGGTAGTAGTTGCGCAGTTTGCGGCCCTCGAGCTCTTCGAGGTACAGCTGCGTCCATGGGAAGGGCGAGACCGCGGTGGTCGGCGCCAGCACGAGGTCGAAGTCGCGAAAGGTCGCCTGAAAGCGGCGGAACATGCGCGTCTGCTCGGCATGTGCCCAGGTGGCATCGGCGAGCGTCATGGCGCTGGCCAGTTCGATGTTGGCGCGGATGTTGGGCCCGAGTTGATCGCGCTGCTTGTCGTAGCGCTCCTGGTGGCTGGCGAGAAAGTTCTGCGCCCGCACGATGTCGAAGCAGCGGTCGGCCTCGCCGAAGTCGAATTCGACTTCGTCCGCGCTGCGAAAGAGGTGCCGCATGGCCGCCATGCGCGCGCGCATCACGGCGCGCATCTCGCTGCTCACCGGGCATTGGCCGAGGTCGGTGGACCAGGCGACGCGCAGGCTGCCGAGGTCGGCGAGACCGGCGAGGTCGGCGAGGTCGGCGAGGTGGCCACCGGCCGCCGCCCGCGGCTCCAGCGGGCGCGACAGCGGATCGCGGCTGTCCACGCCCACCTGCGCGGCAAACAGCAGCCGCGCATCGGCCACCGTGCGCCCCATCGGGCCGAGCACCGAGATCGGCGTCCAGCCGAGCGGGCGCCCATCCATCGGGATCAAACCAGGCGAAGGCCGCAGGCCGACCACGCCGCACATGGCCGCCGGGATGCGCAGCGAGCCGCCAGTGTCCGAGCCGGTGCAGATCGGCAGCATGTCGATGGCCAGCGCCGCGGCCGAGCCGCCCGAGGAGCCGCCGGCCGTGAGCGTGGGATCGAAGGGGTTGCCGGTGGCGCCCCACACCGGGTTGCGCGAATTGGCGCCGGCGCCGAACTCCGGCACGTTGGTCTTGGCCACGACGATGGCGCCGGCGGCGCGCACCAGCGCCACCTGCGCCGAGTCGCGCGCCGGCACATGGTTGCGGTACAGCGGTGAGCCGTAGGTGGTGAGCAGGCCCTCGGTGTCCTGCAAGTCCTTGATGCCCACCGGCAGCCCGTGCAGACGCGGCAGCCGCTCACCACGCAGCACCGCCTGCTCAGCAGCCCGCGCCTCGCTGCGCGCGCGTTCGTAGGCCTTGGCGGCGATGGCGTTGACGGCCGGGTTCAGCGCCTCGATGCGCGCGATGCAGGCCTCCAGCAGCTCCACCGGCGAGATCTCCTTGGCGCCGATCATGCGGCGCAAGGTGGTGGCCGGCAGCGCAGTCAGCGCGGTGGGCGCGTTGGGCGCGCTCGATGGAGTGGCTGGCATGGGCGGTGCCTTCTCGTCAGAAGCCTTCAGAGATCAGAAGATCAGCCCGGGGCGCGTTTGCTCATCCAGCGGCCAGATCGGCCGCCGGATCTTCGTGTACGGAAGCTTCAGGTAGTTGCGCGCCAGCGGCCCGTCCGATTCGACGTAGATCACCTTCTTGGCGATCGGCCCGAAGGCGGCCATGAAGTGATTGGTCGACTTGACGGCGAGGATCTTGCGCGCCAGCGGATCGATGCCGAGGTTGGCGAAGAGCTCGAGCCCCAGCGCCTGCGTGCGCTTGGTGATCAGCACCACCTCCACACCGCCGATGCGCACCGCCGCACAGTCGCCCAGCGGCACGCGGGTGGGCCCGAAGCTTTGCCAGCAGTCACGCGCCAGCGCACTCACCTCCACCAGCGCATCCACCGGCGCGCCGGAAGTGACGCTGGTCTTGCCGCCCATGCGCAGGGGAAAGCGGGCGCCCAGGCCGGCATCGAAACACAGGCGCACAGCGATCGGATCCCACAGCGGGCCGAGTGCAGCGCCGGTGGCGTCGCTGGCGATCAGCTGCCTGAGCACGGTCGTGTTGTCGGAAGGCGCACCGCCGCCGGCGTTGTCCGCCGGGTCGGCGATGACCACCGGCGCGCCATCGAAAGCCATCGCCGCCTTCACGCCATCGGCCACGCTCAGGAACTCGGGCATCGTGCGCCCGCGCATGGAGACGAACTCCTCGCCCAGCCGGATGGCCAGCGCGTCGGCACGGGCCTTGTCGCCATCGGCCACGACGAGAATGCGCCCGCCCAGCTCTTCCACATCGGCGTACGGAAAGCAGTGCACCGCGGAGACCGAGAGAATGCCGTCCTTGCCTTCGAGCGCCATCATGCGGTCGACAAAGCCACGCATCAGCGGCAAGGTGGTGGGGTAGCTGCCGATCTGCCGGCAGTCGTACAGCGACATCACCGGTTTGATCTCGCCGCGCAGCGTGCGCAGCACGAGCGTCAGCAGGTCTTCGGCGCGATCGGCCACGTCGGTGTGCGGGAACTCCTTGTAGCAGATCATGATGTCGCAATGACGCATGCGTTTCAGCGTCATGTGGCAGTGCGGGTCGTGCTCGACGCCGATCACGCAGCGCGGGCCGACGATGGCGCGCGCGCGCTCTAGCAGGTCGCCTTCGACATCGTCGTAGCCATGCGCCACCATCGCGCCGTGCAGGCCGAACAGCACCGCGTCCAGCGGCAGCGCGGCGCGCAGCTGGCCCAGCACCTCGTCGCGCATGAACTCGTAGTCGGCGCGGTTCACCGTGCCCGCCGGGCTGGCGGCGAAGCAGCTGCCCTCGACGAGCGTGAAGGCCTCCCGCGCGGCGCGCTGGCGCGCGACGAAGAGCGGCGCCGTGCACATGCGCGGCGCGTCGCTCGGGTGCTCGCCCGGGCGCAGGAACACGCTCTCCTTGAAGGCCTCGATGCTGGTAGGCAGCGGCGAGAAGGTGTTGGTTTCGGTGGCGATGGTGGCCGAGAAGATGCGCATGCCTTGGGCTCCTGACGGACGACCTGATTGACGACTTGACGGGCGAGTTGACGGGAGAGCTGACGGGAGAGCTGACGGGAGAGCTAACGGCCGAGTTATTCGAACTGACGGCCAAGCTACCGGATGAGACCTTCAGGCGCCGGATTCGGCAAAGGGTGGCGGCACCCAGGCGGCGGCTTCGTCCAGCGGGTAGGTCGGCCGCGGCAGCCGCTTCCAGTCGAAGGTGTGCAGCGCCGGCGAGGTGAGACCCGGGCAGTCGACCTCGAAGATGCGCTCGGGCGGGAAATGTTCGTCGAAGCCGGCGCGGAAATGCCCGCGGCTCTTCAGCACCAGCGTGCGCACGGTGGCGAGGTCCACGCCGAGGCATTCGAGCTGCGCCGGGTCCAGGCACTGCTGGCGGTTGGAGATGACGGCCACATCGACGCCACCCGCATCCGCGCCCAGATGCAGCAAGGCGCTGGGGCCCATCCTGCTGGCCCCGCCTTTCATCACCCCGCGGCGGCCGATGATGGCGCCGTCGCTCAGCGCCACCACCTTGGCCTCGGCTTCGAAGGGCAGCGAAAAGGTGTTGTCTTCGGCGCTGTTGAAGCGCGCGGTGAAACGCGCGCCCGCGCCGCGCTGGTGCGCCTGGGCCGCCAGCGCCGCATCGTTGAAGACACCGAGCACCACGCCGCGGGCGCCGGCTTCGACCAGCGCGCGCAGCAAGTAGGTGGTGTTGCCGCGGCCGCCGCCGCCGGGGTTGTCGGCCACATCAGCCAGCAGCACCGCGGGCCGGCTTGCATCGGCGCCGGCTTCGAGCGCCAGCTTCACCGCCGCGGGCAGCGGCGTCATCGCCCGCTTGAAGCGCTGGCGCATGGCCCAGGTGCGCTCGCACAGCTCGCTGGCCAGCGCGTGCGCGGCGCGCCGGTTGCCGTGGCGCGCGGTGACGATGGCGCTGTAGCCGTTCTTCGCGCAGTCGCTGAAGATGAAGCCGGCCATGATGGAGACGTTCATGATGTCGCCGCCGACGCGCGTCTGGCCGTAGCGGATCATGTCGCCATAGGGGCTGTCGGGGCCTGGCGCGGTGAGCAGCGTGATCGAAGGCGGCGTCAGCGGCAGCTTGACCATGGCCACCGCCGTCTTCGTGCCGGCGAGCAGCTCGCGCATGTGCCGCGCCGCCTCGATGCCGCGCTGGCGGATATCGGTGTGCGGGTTCTCGAGGTAGCCGACGAAGACGTCGAGGTGGTCCACCATCTTGCGCGACACGTTGGCGTGCAGGTCGAACACGCCGATCACCGGCACCGCCGGCCCGACGCGCCGGCGAATCAACTCCAGCAGGTCGCCATCGGGGTCGTCCGAGCCGGTGGCCAGCGCCGCGCCATGCCCGACGACGAAGACGCCGTCGAGCGCGCCCGCCTTGCCTGCTTCCTGCAAGCCGGCGTCGATCTCGGCCAGGAAGGCGTCGAAGAAGGCTTGATCGACCGGCCCGCCCGGGTGGGCCAGCGCGATGCGCAGCGGCACCGCGCTCCACGCGCCGCTGCCGTCCATGGTTTCGACGAAGCCCGGCAGGTCCTGCGTCGTGCTGCAGGCACCACCGCGGGCCTGGCGCATGATCTCTTCGCCGCGGATGTCGACCTTGGCGGCAAAGTGCTGCGCGGTGGTCACCGGCGAGAAGCGATTGCACTCGATGGCGAAACCGAGAATGGCGATGCGGGGGTGGTGAGACGGCATGTCAGACCTGCGAGGCAATCAGTGCTGGGGTCGGCGCTGCGGCCGGCAGCGCATCGAGGGGCCCGCCTGGCGGCCGCAGGTGGCAGGCCACCCAATGCGTGGGCTTGACTTGCATCAACGGCGGCGCCTCGACGCGGCAGCGCTCCTGCGCGTGCGGGCAGCGGGTGTGGAAGTGGCAACCGGGCGGCGGCGTCATGGGGCTGGGCACATCGCCTTGCACGATGAGGCGTTCGCGGCGCAGGCCCGGCTCGGGTAGCGGCGCGGCAGCCAGCAGCGCCTCGGTGTACGGGTGCAGCGGGGTGTCGAACAGCTCGGCCTTGCCGGCCAGTTCGACGATGCGGCCCAGGTACATCACGGCGATGCGGTGCCCGATGTGCTCGACCACACCGAGGTCGTGCGAGACGAAGAGGTAGGCGAGCCCGCGCTCCTCCTGCAGGTCCACCAGCAGGTTCAGCACCTGCGCCTGCACCGAGACGTCCAGCGCCGAGACCGGCTCGTCGGCCACGATGAGGTTGGGCTCGAGTGCCAGCGCGCGCGCGATGCCCAGGCGCTGGCGCTGGCCGCCGGAGAACTCGTGCGGGAACTTCTTCGCCACGTCGGCACGCAGGCCCACGCGTTCAAGAAGCGCTGCGGTGCGCTCGGCCAGGGCTTGGCCCTTGGCGAGGCCGAAATTGGTCAGCGGCTCGCCGACGATGGCGGCTGCCGGCAGGTGCGGGTTGAGCGACGAGTACGGGTCCTGGAACACCATCTGCATGCGCCGCCGGTGCGCCCGCATTTCCGCTTCCGGGAGTTTGGTGATGTCCGCGCCGGCCAGTTCCACCGTGCCCGAGGTGGGCTCGAGCAGGCGCATCACCGTCTTGGCCACGGTGGTCTTGCCGCAGCCCGACTCGCCCACCAGGCACAGCGTCTGCCCGCGCTCGATTTCGAACGACACACCGTCGACCGCGCGCACCTGGCCCACGGTGCGGGCGAGCACGCCGCGCTGCACGGGGAAGTGCTTCTTCAGATCGCGCACGCGCAGGATGGGCCCGCCGTCGCCGGGTGAGGCGGCGCGGCTGGTCACTGGAGGGCCCTTCTCGCTGCGCGCTTCGGCATGAGCGTTTGGGAGCGGCCTGGCACGGTCATGGCGTGACGGGCGTGACGGGCATGACGGGCGCGATGCGCCCGGCCTCCCAGCAGGCGGCCAGATGGGCCGGCGCGTGGGTTTCGAGCGGCGGGCGTTCGCGCGCGCATCGTTCGGTGGCGAAGCTGCAGCGCGGCGCAAAGGCGCAGCCGGCGATGGGCTCGCGCAGCGAGGGCACGATGCCCGGGATCTCCTGCAGCCGCCCGCGCACCGGGCTGCGCCGCAACGCCGCGTTGCGCCGCGGAATCGAGCTCAGCAGCCCGCGCGTGTAGGGGTGCAAGGGGTTGCCGAAGAGTTGCTCGACCGGCGCCTCTTCGACCTTGCGGCCGGCGTACATGACGATGGCGCGGCGCGCCGTCTCGGCGATCACCCCGAGGTCGTGCGTGATCAGGACGATGGCCGTGCCCAGCCGCTCCTTCAGCTCGGCCATCAGGTGCAGGATCTGCGCCTGGATCGTGACGTCCAGCGCCGTGGTCGGCTCGTCGGCAATCAGCAGCTGCGGGTTGCAGGCCAGCGCGATGGCGATCATCACGCGCTGGCGCATGCCGCCCGAGAGCTGGTGCGGGTACTCGCCGGCGCGCCGCCGGGGGTCGGCGATGCGCACCAGCGCGAGCATCTCCACCGCGTGTTCGCGCGCCTGGCGCCGCGGCTGCGACTGGTGAATGCGCAGCGACTCGGCGATCTGCTCGCCCACGGTGAGCACCGGGTTCAGCGATGTCATCGGCTCCTGGAAGATCATCGAGATGCGGTTGCCACGGATGCGCCGCATCTGGCTTTCGACCAGGGTGGTGAGCTCGGTGCCCTCGAAGCGCACCGAGCCGCCGACGATGCGCCCGGCCTGCGCCGGCACCAGCCGCATCACCGACAGCGCCGTCACGCTCTTGCCGCAGCCCGACTCACCGACGATGCCCAGCGTCTCGCCGCGCTGCACGTCGAAGGAAAGCCCGTCGACCGCGCGCACGATGCCTTCGCGCGTGAAGAACTGGGTGCGCAGATCGCGCACGCTGAGCACGCTGGGCGTGTCTGGCAGGCTCGGCGCCTCGTGCGCCTTCGCCACTTGGGGCGCGTCCATCACATGCGCCGCGCGATGCGCGGGTCCAGCGTGTCGCGCAGCCCGTCGCCCACCAGGTTGATGGCCAGCACCGCCACCGCCAGGAACAGGCCGGGGAAGAAGATGATCCAGGGCGAGATCTGGAAGTAGATGCGCCCCAGCGACATGATGTTGCCCCAGCTCGGAATCTCCGGCGGCGTGCCGGCACCGAGGAACGAAAGCCCCGCCTCGATCAGCACGGCCGAGGCGCACACATAAGTGGCCTGCACGATCAGCGGCGCCCAGGTGGAAGGCAGGATGTGGCGCACCATGATCAGGCGCGCGGGGGTGCCACTGGCCACCGCCGCTTCGATGTAGGGCAGGCCGCGCACGGTGAGCACCACGCTGCGCACCAGGCGCACGACGCGGGGGATTTCCGGGATCGAGATGGCGATGATGACGATGACCAGGCTCGCCTTCATCAGCGTGATCAGCGCAATCGCCAGCAGGATGGCCGGGATGGCCATCAGCCCGTCCATCACGCGCATCACCGTGTCGTCGACCCTGCGGTAGTAGCCGCACAACACGCCGATCACCAGCCCGATGGCGGTGGCGATCAACGCCACGCTCACGCCCACGATGAGCGAGATGCGCGTGCCGTAGACCACGCGGCTGTAGACATCGCGGCCGAACTGGTCGGTGCCGAACCAGAATTCGGCCGACGGGCGCTTCAGGCGGTTCAACGGGTCGAAGCCCAGCGGATCGTTGGCGATCCACGGCGCGATCAGCGCCAGCACGACGAAGACGGCGAGGATCGCGCTGCCGATGACGATGGTCGGGTTGCGGCGCGCCCAGTCCAGGCGCCGCGCGGCGGGCGCGGCGGCGGCAACTTCGAGGGCGGCGACGGCGGCCATGGGTTCGCGGGCTCTGAAGGCAAGCGCTCAGCAGCGGCTCAGTAGCGGATGCGCGGGTCGAAGAAAACGTAGCTGATGTCGATCAGCAGGTTCACCAGCACCTTGGCGCCGGCGAAGAGGATGATCAGCCCCTGGATGATCGGGTAGTCGCGCTTCAAGATCGCATCCACCGTGAGCCGCCCGAGCCCGGGGATGTTGAACACGGTCTCGGTGATGACCACGCCGGAGATCAGCAGCGTGAGCCCGATGCCGATGACGGTGACGATGGGCACCGCGGCGTTTTTCAGCGCGTGGTGCAGCAGCACGCTCACGGCGCTTGCGCCCTTGGCGTGGGCGGTGCGGATGTAGTCTTCCGACAGCACCTCCAGCAGGCTGGCGCGCGTGATGCGCGCGATCAGGGCCGTGTAGACCATGCTCAGCGCGAAGGCCGGCAGCACGATGGAGCGCGCGGTCTCGCCGATGCCTTGCGCCAGCGGCTTGTAGCCTTGCACCGGCAGCCAGCGCAGTTCGATGGCAAAGAGGTAGATCAGCAGGTAGCCGACGAGGAAGACGGGCACCGCGAAGCCGAGCACCGACAAGCCCATCACGATGCGGTCGATCGCGGTGCGTGCCTTCCATGCCGCCAGCACGCCCAGCGGCACCGCGAAGGCAACCGCCAGCACGAGCGTGGACACCGCCAGCACCAGCGTGGGCTCGAGGCGCTGCTTGACCAGCGAGAGCACGGGCAGGTTGGAGAAGATCGAGGTGCCCAGGTCGCCGCGCAGCAGGTTCATCACGTAGATGCCGAACTGCTCCCAGATCGGGCGGTCCAGCCCGAGCTTGCGGCGGATGCCGTCGATCTCCAAAGGGCTGGCGTCGTCACCGGCGATGATGGCCGCCGGGTCGCCCGGCGTCAGGTGCAGCAGGATGAAGACGAACAGCGCCACCACGACCATCACCGGGATGGTCGCCAGCAGGCGGCGGATGATGTAGGCGGTCACGAGCGGGAGGTCCCGGGGCCGCCTTCGCGGTTTACTTCTTCTCGATGTTCCACATCGGCGGCACCGAGGGCATGGTCTGCACGCCGGAGAGCCGGTCGGCGCGGTAGGCCACCGGCGTGCGCCACTGCGCGAACGAGATGTAGGGCACCTGCTCGTAGGCGCGCTTGGAAAGCTCCACGGCCAGCCGCTTGCGCGTGGCCGTGTCGGTGGCGAAAGCCCACTCGCGGCGCAGGTCTTCGAAGCGCTGGTCGCACGGCCAGCCGAACCAGGCCTTGTCGCAACCCATGCCAATGGAGGTGTGCGTCACCGGGCTCGAAGAGGTGAGAACTGTCGTGCCGGTGATGAAGATGTTCCAGCCGCCTTGGGCCGGGGGCTCCTTCTTGGCGCGTCGTGAAACGACTGTGCCCCAGTCCATGGCCTGCACGTCCAGCTTCAGGAAGCCGGCACGGCGCAGCTGCTGGATCATCACCAGGTTGGCCGGGTTGATGTAGGCGTGGTCGGTGGCGTGCAGGATGGTGATCGGCTCGCCCTTGTAGCCCGCCTCCTTGAACAAGGCCTCAGCCTTGGCCACGTCCTTGGCGCCCTTGTAGGGTTCGCTGCCGGCGTCGGTTTCCATGGTCACGCCGCAGCCCCAGAATGAATAACACAGCGTCTGCAGGCTCTTGTCGGCCGAGATGGTGTTCAGGTAGTCGGCGTTGTTGATGAGGTAGAGCATCGCCTGGCGCGCCTTCACGTTGTTGAAGGGCGGGTGCAGGTGGTTGAGCTGCAGGATCCCCATCGTGCCCATCGCCGGGTGCGTTTCCAGCTTCACGCCGGGCGCCGAGCGGAGGATGGGCAGGAAGTCGGTGGCCGGGTTCTCGAGGTAGTCGATCTCACCGGCGACGAGTGCGGCCTGCGCGGTCTGCGGGTCGGCCATCCAGATGAACTCGACCCGGTCGACCTTGGCCACCTTGCCGCCGGCATGGCCCGAGGCCGGCTCCTTGCGCGGCACGTAATCCTTGAACTTCACGTACACGGTCTTGCTGCCGGGCACCCACTCGTCGCGCTTGAACATGAAGGGGCCGGAGCCGACCACCTCCTGGATCTGCTGGAAGGGGTCGACCAGCGCTTCCTTCTCGCGCATCACGAAGGGGATGCTGGTGCCGGTCTTGGCCAGGATGTCGATCAGCAGGCCATAGGGTTCGTTCAGCGCCCACTCGAAGGTCTTGGCGTCCTTGGCCGTGAGCGACTTGGTGTAGCCCATCAACTGCTTGCCCGCGCCGTCGCGCTTGCCCCAGCGGTTCATCGAGGCCACCACGTCCTTGGAGGTGACCGGCGAGCCGTCGTGGAACTTCAGCCCGTCGCGCAGCTTGAAGGTGTAGACCTTGCGGTCGGCGCTGACGGTCCAGGTGTCGACCATCTGCGGCTGCGGGTTCAGCGCCATGTCGCTGGAGAACAGCGTGTCGTAGACCATCAGGCCGTGGATGGCGGCGATGGTCTGCGTGGTCCAGAACGGATCGAGCGTGCGCACGTCGGCGTGCATCGCCGCGCGCAGCACCTTCTCCTGCGCCTGGGCCGGGCCGGGCAGCGCCGCGCCCAGCGCAACCCCGAGGGAGGCCAAGGCCGCGAAGACGGTACCCATCCAGGAACGTCGGCAGTTCGCACTCGTGCGCATGGTGGCTCCTCGGGCAGACTCGGGCAAATGCTGACAGCATGAACGAGCCCGGGAACGGACCCAGGAATGGACCCAGGAGAGGACCATTTGCTGCCGCGGCAAATGTGACACCGGCGGCAACCCGCTTGCGACGGGACTATCCCTGGGTCAGACCCGGGGTCAGAAAAAGGTGCGGATCGCGCCGATGACGTCGTAGTCGTCGTTCACGCGCATCACCAGCGGCCACTTGTCGAAGGTCAGACAAGGGTGCGAGATGCCCAGGCCCACCATGTCGCCCACCGCCAGCGGCGAATCGGCCGGCAGCTCGAGATAGGCGTGCTGGTCGTTGAGCCCCGTGCAGCGGTGGCCGGCCAGCGGCTGCGGCCGGCGCGGCTGGGTGCCGGGCCGATACCAGGAATGCGGCAGCGGCAGGTGCTGGTCGTAACCCACGTCGCGCTTGCCGATGGTGACCAGCGCGCGCGTGGGCTCCGGGCGCGACTGCACATAGGCCCAGACCTCGATGGCCGGGCGCATGCCGTCGCCCAGGCCCTTCAGTTGCGGCGTGCGCTCGAGCACGCGGCCGAAGTGCTCGGCATAGGAGCCGCTGTCGTGCGTCAGATAACAACCGCTGCGGGTGAGCACGGTCGTCTCGGCGCGCAGGCCGGCGCCGCCCAGCTTGGCCGCGGCGAGGTCGTAGAAGGCCGAGCCGCCGGCGCTGAGCAGCACGCGGCCCGGAGCGAACAGGCCCTCGGCCTCGACGGCGCGTGCGGTCTGCACCATGGAGTCGAGGAACTCGGCGACCTTGGCGGCGGCATCCGGCCCCGACAGCAAGCCCTCGAAGCCCTCGACCCCCACCAGCGCCAGGTGCGGCGAGGCCTTCACGGCACGCGCCACCGCCAGCGCCGTGGGCAGATCGCGCACACCGGTGCGGCCACCCATGAAGCCGCACTCCAGCAGCAGGCGCAGCGGGCGAGTCAGTTGCTCCAGGCCATGCGCCGCCGCCGCCGTGGCCAGCATCTGCGCATGGGCCACGCTGTCGACCAGCGTGTGGAACTCGAAGCCCGGATCACGCGCCAGCTCTTCCATCACGTAGGCGATGGCCTGCTTGCCGATCAGCTGGTTGGCCAGCACGAGGCGCGCAAAGCCGTAGTGGCGCGCCACCTGCAACTGCTGGATCGTGCCCACCGTCATGGCCCAGGCGCCGTCGTCGAGCTGGCGCGCGAAGAGCTGCGGGCTCATCGTCGTCTTGCCGTGCGGGGCCATGACGGCACCGGTGTGGGCCTGGAAGGCCTTCATCCACGCGGCGTTGTGGGCCAAGGCGCTTTCACGCAACAGCGCCACCGGCAGCGTGAGGTCCTCGGCGAGGATGTTCCAGCCCTGGGCGGCCACCTCGCCCAGCGCCAGCGGCGGCAAGTGGCCGGGGATGCTCTTTTGCCGGCCGTCGATGAGCGATGACTCGAGGTCTCGCAATGCAGCGGTGGGGGGGTGGCGGGGGTGGGGGCTTGGCTGGCTCATGCGGGTGCGCTCCTGGTGCCATCGAGAGAACTCGGCGGTGCCCGGCGCCGGTGCACCTTGCCACCGAGCCCTCGGCTTCGAAGCCGGGGGGCTTCAGAACGCCGCGATCCCCGTGATGGCCCGCCCGAGAATCAGCGCGTGAACGTCGTGCGTGCCTTCGTAGGTGTTCACCACCTCCAGATTCACCAGGTGCCGCGCGATGCCGAACTCGTCGGAGATGCCGTTGCCGCCGAGCATGTCGCGCGCGGTGCGGGCGATGTCCAGTGACTTGCCGCAGTTGTTGCGCTTCAGGATGCTGGTGATCTCCACCGCCGCGGTGCCCTCGTCCTTCATGCGGCCCAGGCGCAGGCAGCCTTGCAGGCCGAGCGTGATTTCGCTGAGCATGTCGGCCAGCTTCTTCTGCACCAGCTGGTTGGCCGCCAACGGCTTGCCGAACTGCTTGCGGTCGAGCACGTACTGGCGGGCGCGCAGGTAGCAGTCCTCGGCCGCGCCGATGGCACCCCAGGCGATGCCATAGCGGGCGCTGTTCAGGCAGGTGAACGGGCCCTTCAGACCGCGCACCTCGGGGAACGCGTTCTCCTCGGGGCAGAAGACGTTGTCCATCACCACCTCGCCGGTGATGCTGGCGCGCAGGCCGACCTTGCCGTGGATGGGCGGTGCGGAAAGGCCCTTGGCGCCCTTGTCGAGCACAAAGCCGCGAATCTGCCCGCCTTCGTCCTTGGCCCACACCACGAACACGTCGGCGATCGGGCTGTTGCTGATCCACATCTTGCTGCCCGTGAGCGCATAGCCGCCGTCCACCTTCTTCGCGCGCGTGACCATGCTGCCGGGGTCACTGCCGTGGTTGGGCTCGGTGAGGCCGAAGCAGCCGATCCATTCACCCGTGGCCAGCTTGGGCAGGTACTTTCGCTTGGTGGCCTCGGTGCCGAATTCGAAGATCGGCAGCATCACCAGCGAGCTCTGCACGCTCATCATCGAGCGGTAGCCCGAGTCCACGCGCTCGACCTCGCGCGCGATGAGGCCGTAGCACACGTAGTTCAGCCCGGCGCCGCCGTAGGCTTCGGGAATCGTCGGGCCCAGCAGCCCGAGCTCGCCCATCTCGCCGAAGATGGCCGGGTCGGTGGTCTCGTTGCGGAAGGCCTGCTGCACGCGCGGCAGCAGCTTGTCCTGGCAGTAGGCCTGCGCGGCGTCGCGCACCGCGCGTTCGTCGTCGGTGAGCTGGTCGTTCAGGTGCAGGGGGTCTTGCCAGTCGAAGCTGGCGCGGCTCGATGCCATGGGGCTCTCTCCTCAGTCCGGGATGACGGCGGTGGTTTCGATCTCGATCTTGGCGCGGTCCTCCATCAGCGCGGCCACCTGCACCGCGGCCATCGCGATGGTGTAGCTGCCGATGATCTCGCGGAAGGCGCGGCCCACCTCGGGCAGCGCGCGCAGGTACTCGCGCTTGTCGGTGACGTACCAGGTCATGCGCACGATGTGCTCGGGCCGCGCGCCGCCGGCGGCCAGCACCTGCACCGTGTTGCGCAGCGTCTGGCGTGCCTGCTCGGCGAAGTCGTCGCTGGTGAACTGCTCGCTGGCGTCCCAGCCGACCATGCCGGCCACGTGAACCTGGCGTCCGCGGGCGCTGAGCACGCCGTTGGCGTAGCCCTTGGGGCGTTTCCATCCTTCGGGCAGCAGGGCTTGGTGCATGGTGTCAGATGTCCTTGAGCTTGAAGCGCTGCAGCTTCCCGGTCTGGGTGCGCGGCAGCTTGTCGATGAACTGGATGGCGCGCGGGTACTTGTACGGCGCGACCACGGACTTCACGAAGTCCTGCAAGGTCTTCACCATCGCCTCGCCCGGCGCATGGCCGGTGCGCAGCACGACATAGGCCTTGACGATCTGGCCGCGCTCGGCGTCGGGCCAGCCGATCACGCCGCACTCGGCCACCGCGGCGTGCTGCATCAGCGCTTCTTCCACCTCGGGGCTGGCGATGTTGTAGCCGGCCGAGATGATCATGTCGTCGGTGCGCGCGTGGTAGTGGAAGTAGCCGTCGGCGTCGCGCTGGTAAGCATCGCCGGTGTAGTTCCAGCCGTCCTTGACGTAGTTCTTCTGGCGCTCGTCGGCCAGGTAGCGGCAGCCGGTGGGGCCCTTGACGCGCAGCCGGCCCACCACACCCGGCGCGCAGGGTTGGCCGTCATCGCCCACCACCTCGGCATGGTAGCCAGGCACCACGGTGCCGGTGGCGCCGGGGCGCGCGTGCGCCTCGTCGTGCGAGATGAAGATGTGCAGCAACTCGGTGGCGCCGATGCCGTCGATGATCTCGATGCCGGTGGCCTCCTTCCACAGCGCGCGCGTGGACGCCGGCAGCGCCTCGCCGGCCGAGACGCACTTGCGCAGCGGCGTGCGGCGCAGCTCCACGCCGCGCGCGGCCAGCGTGCGGTACGAGGTGGGCGCGGTGAACAGCACCGTGGCGCCGAATTCCTTGATGCCCTCCAGCAGCTGCGGCGGGCCGGCCTTGTCCAGCAGCACGGTGGAAGCGCCGATCGACATCGGAAACAGCACCAGCCCACCGAGCCCGAACGTGAAGGCCAGTGGCGGGCTGCCGATGAACACGTCGTCGGCGGTGGCGCGCAGCACATGCGGCGGCCAGCACAGGCACGAGGCCATCACGTCGCGGTGGAAGTGCATGGTCGCCTTCGGCACGCCGGTGGTGCCGGAGGTGAAGCCGAAGATGCAGCAGTCGTCGGCCGCCGTGTCGGCGTTGGTGAACGGCTCACCGTGGCGCTGCATCGCGCGCTCCAGGCTGTCGGGACCCGCGTAGTTGAAGTGGCGCACCTGCCTGAGACCGGGGCTGGCGAGCACGGCTTCCTGCAACTCGTCGGCCAGACTGGCGTCGCACAGCGCATGCGTGACGCGGCCGATCTCGATGATCGCCTTGAGCTCCTTGGCGCGCAGCAGCGGCATCGTGGCCACCGCCACCGCACCGGCCTTCATCACCGCGAACCAGCAGGCCGCCAGCATCGGATTGTTCGGGGCGCGCAGCAGCACGCGGTTGCCGGGCACCAGCCCCATCTCGTTGACCAGCACGTGGGCGATGCGGTCGGCCTTGTCCTGCAGGTCGCGGTAGGTCCAGACGAGACCACCCGGTGCGCGGATGCACAGGCGTGCACCGCGGCCCGCGGCGACCTGCCGGTCGAGCAGCTCGGTGGCGCAGTTCAGCTGCGCCGGGAACTTCAGCTCGGGCAGCTCGAACAGGAACTCGGGCTGCAGCGCCGCGGGCGGCAGGTGGTCGCGGGAAAAGGTGTCGATGTGGGCACTGGGCATGGCGGCACGCTCCTTCTGTGTTCACACGGCAGTCGCGCTCAGGTCCTTGAGCAGCTCGCGGGCGATGATCAGCTGCTGCACCTCGGTGGCGCCCTCGTAGATGCGCAGCGCGCGGATCTCGCGGTACAGCCGTTCCACCGGCTGCTCGCTGGTCACGCCCAGGCCGCCGAACAGCTGCACCGCGGCGTCGATGACCTGCTGCGCGCCCTCGGTGGCCACCATCTTGGCCATCGCCGCTTCGCGCGTCACGTTCCTGCCCTGGTCGCGTTGCCAGGCGGCACGGTAGGTCAGCAGCGCGGCGCTGTCGATGGTGGTGGCCATCTGCGCCAGCTTGGCTTGCGTGAGCTGGAAGTCGGCGAGCACGCCGCCGAACATCTTGCGCGTGGTGGCGCGCTGCAAGGCCTCGTCGAGCGCACGGCGCGCAAAACCCAGCGCCGCTGCCGCCACGGAAGTGCGGAACACGTCCAGCGTGCGCATCGCCACCTTGAAGCCCTCCCCCGCCTCGCCCACGCGCTGCGCCAGCGGCACGCGGCAGTTCGTGAAGCGCAGCCGCGCCAGCGGGTGCGGGGCGATGACCTCGATGCGCTCGGCGATCTCGAATCCCGGCGTGCCGACATCGACGATGAAGGCGGACAGTCCCTTGGCGCCCCGGACCGGGGCGCCCTGCGGATGCCCGCCGGCAGCCTCGCCGGTGCGCGCGAAGACGACGTAGAAGTCGGCGATGCCGCCGTTGGAGATCCAGGTCTTCTCGCCGTCGAGCACGGCGTGACCCCCTTCGACGCGCGCGGCGCAGCGCATGGCCGCCACGTCGGAGCCGGCGTCGGGCTCGGAAAGCGCAAAGGCCGCGATCGCCTCGCCGCGTGCCACGCGTGGCAGGTAGCGCGCCTTGTGCTCGGGCGTGCCGGCCAGGCTGATGGCGCCCGAACCCAGCCCCTGCATGGCGAAGGCGAAGTCGGCCAGGCCCGAGTGGCGCGCCAGCGTCTCGCGGATGAGGCAGATGGCGCGCGTGTCGATGGCTTCGCCGGCGCCGCCATGCTCGCGCCCGCCCACCGCATGCGCCAGCCAGCCCCCCGCGCCGAGCGCACGCACGAGCGCGCGGCACTCGGCGTCGACGTCCGCGCCATGCGCGTGCGGCACACTATTCGCGGCCCAGGCGTCCAGGCGGCGCGCCAGCTCGCCGTGGCGCGGCTCGAAGAAGGGCCAGTCGAGGAAGTTGCGGTCGGCCACGTCAGTTGCCCTCGAACACCGGCTTGCTCTTGGCCACGAAGGCGTGGTAGGCACGCTTGAAGTCGCCGGTGAGCATGCACAGGGCCTGCGCCTGCGCTTCGGCTTCGATGGCCTGCTCCAGCGTCATCGCCCACTCCTGGTGCAGCATGGTCTTGGTGATGCCGTTGGCGAAGGTGGGGCCCTCGGTGATCTGCGCGGCCAGCGCCTGCGCCTCGGCCAGCACGGCCTCGGGCGCGGCCAGGCGGTTGAAGAAGCCCCAGCGCTCGCCCTCCTCGCCGCTCATCGCGCGGCCGGTGTACAGCAGCTCGCCGGCGCGCCCCTGGCCGATGATGCGCGGCAGGATGGCGCAGGCCCCCATGTCGCAGCCGGCCAGGCCCACGCGGTTGAACAGGAACGCCGTCTTGCTGCGCGCGGTACCCAGGCGCAGGTCGGAGGCCACCGCGATGATGGCGCCGGCGCCGGCGCACACGCCGTCGACCGCAGCGACGATGGGCTGCGGGCAGCCGCGCATGGCGTTGACGAGGTCGCCGGTCATGCGCGTGAACATCAGCAGCTCGGGCGCGGCCAGGCGCACCAGCGGGCCGATGATCTCGTGCACGTCGCCGCCGGAGCAGAAGTTGCCGCCCGCGCCGGTGACGACCACCGCATGCACGTCGGTGGCGTACCGGAGCTGGCGGAACAGGTCGCGCAGCTCGGCATAGCTGTCGAAGGTGATGGGGTTCTTGCGCTCGGCGCGGTTCAGCGTGATGGTGGCCACCTTGCCATGCACCTGCCACAGGAAGTGGCGCGCCGGGTAGGCGGCAAGCTGGCGGCGGTTGCCGGCCACCAGGGCGGGGTCGAGGGTGTCGCTCATGCGTCTTCCTTCTGTGGAGTGCGGGGCTTGCGGCTGCGCGGGCCCGCCGCGGCGGGATGGTCGCGCCGGTCGACCTCCTCGCGGGCCAGGTGCACCCGCAGGCGGCCGAGCAGTTCGTACAGCGTGTCCTTGTACGCCGGGTCGAAGCCTTCGAGCAGCTCGATCAGCCAGCGCTCGTGCTCTTCGGCCATGCGCAGGAAGTGCCGCCGCCCGCTGGCGGTGAGCCGCACGATCGACGAACGCCGGTCCAGCAGGTCGGGGCCGCGCTCGACATGGCCCTCGGCCACCAGCTGGTCGGTGAGGCCGGTGACGTTGCCGCCAGTCACCATCAGGTAGCGCGACAGCGCATTCATGCGCAGTCCATCCGGGTGGCGCTCGAGCTGGGCCAGGTAGTCGAAGCGCGGCAGCGTGGTGGCGAAGTTCCGGCGCAGCCGGCTTCGCACCTCCTGCTCGATCTGCGTGCTGCAGGCCAGCAGGCGCAGCCACAGCCGCACGGCGCCGTGGTCGCTGGCCTGCGCGCGGGCCTCTCGGCCGATGCCGGATTCTCCGAGCACGTGCACGAGCTTGAAGTCGCGGCTCCTGCTCACCGGGCCAGCCCCCCTCTGGTGCGCCGCGCGGCGGCCGCGCCGATGCCGTGCCGGAAACCGGCGGAGAAGGCACGGCACGCGGCCAGCCGCATGGCCTTGGCGCTCACGCTGCGAGCACCGGGCCGGCGGCCTTCAGCGCCGCGGCCTGCACGGTGGCGGCCTGGGCAGCCTTGTCGCGCGCGAAACTGCTCTCCATCTGCGCCTTGGCGCTGCGGTACTGCCGGGGCCAGTTCACCTCGGTGAAGCCGATCCTGGCCGCTTCGGTGAGCGTCCAGGCGGGGTTGGCCAGGTGCGGGCGCGCCACCGCGCACAGGTCGGCACGGCCGGCAGCGATGATGGAGTTGACATGGTCGGCCTCGCTGATGGCGCCCACCGCCATCGTCGCGATGCCCGCCTCCTGCCGCACGCGGTCGGCGAAGGGCGTCTGGAACATGCGGCCGAAGGTGATCTTCTCCTGCTTGCTGACCTGGCCCGAGGAGCAGTCGATGAGGTCGGCGCCGGCGGCCTTGAAGGCGCGGCCGATGGCCACCGCGTCGCTCGGGGTGATGCCGCCTTCGACCCAGTCGTTGGCCGAGATGCGCACGCTCATCGGC
>JAEUPC010000208.1 GCA_016789865.1 Rubrivivax sp. | reverse complement strand
CTGCAGGGCCGCGTGCTCATCGCGCACAGCGAGCCGCACCCGGCGATGGCCGGCCGCGAGCTGGCCGACATCGCGCGCGAGTGGGGCTGCGACAAGCTGGAGGCGGTGCGCCGGCTGCAGCCCGCCTCGGCCATCTACTTCTTGATGGACGAGGGTGACGTGCAGCGCATCCTGGCCTTCGAGCACACGATGGTCGGCAGCGACGGCATCCCGCTGGGCGAGCGGCCGCACCCGCGGCTGTGGGGCACTTTCCCGCGCGTGCTGGGCCACTACAGCCGCGCGCTGAACCTGTTCCCTTTGGAGACCGCGGTGTGGAAGATGAGCGGCCTGACGGCGGGCAACTTCGGCCTGGCCGGCCGCGGACGCGTGGCGACGGGTTGCGCCGCGGACCTGGTGGTGTTCGATGCCGCCACGGTGATCGACACCGCCACCTACGAGGAACCGCAGCGCGCGGCCCGCGGCATCGAGCAGGTGGTGGTCAACGGCGTGCCGGTATGGCAGGCCGGGCGCGAGACCGGGGCCCGGCCGGGGCAGGTGCTCGGGCGCACGCGGGCCTTCGAGAGCACCGCCGCGTGAGCGCCGGCGCCGGCCGTGCGCTGGCAGGTGCGGCGGCCCACTTCGACACGCTGGCGCGCCGCCGCGGCAACGCCCGGGGCGTGCGCCTGATGGTGGCGGGCATGGCCTGCTTCATCGTCAACGACACGCTGGTCAAGGTGGCCAGCAGTTCGCTGCCGGCCGGGCAGTTGATCTTCGTGCGGGGGCTGATGGCCACCGTGCTGGTGCTGGCGGTGATGCGCCTGACCCGTGTGCCGCTCGTGCCGCGGCAACTGGCCACCGGCTGGGTGCCGGTGCGCGCCACGCTCGATGCGATGGCCACGCTGTGTTATCTGGTCTCGTTGTTCCACCTGCCGCTGGCCAACGCGACGGCGATCAACATGGCCACGCCGCTGGTCATCACCGCGCTGTCGGTGTGGTGGCTGCGCGAGCGTGTCGGGCCGCAGCGCTGGCTGGCCATCGCGGCGGGTTTCGCGGGCGTGCTGCTGGTCATCCAGCCGCGCGGCGAGGGCTTCAACGCGTTCGCCTGGCTGTGCCTGCTGGCCACGGTGCTGCACGCGCTGCGCGACCTGGCCACGCTGCGCATCCGCGGCGAGGTGCCCTCGCTGACCGTGACGCTGGCCACCGCGGTGGCAGTGACGCTGTGGTCGCTGGCGCTGTCACTGGGGCAGGGCTGGGTGCCGATGCGCGCGCCGCAGCTCGCACTGCTGGCCGCGGCGGCGGTTTTCCTCGCCGGCGGTTACCAGCTGGTGATCGCGGCCACGCGCGCCGGCGAGCTGTCGGTGGTGGCGCCGTTTCGCTACTCGGGCCTGGTGATGGCGGTGATGCTGGGCTACGTGGTGTGGGGCGACGTGCCCAACGGTCTGGCCTGGGCCGGCATCGCGCTCGTGCTGGCCACTGGGCTGACCCTCATGCGGCAAGGCTCGCGGTGAGGTCGCCGGCCGCGGCGCGCACCGAGGCAGCGCGTCAAGCCGACGTCAAGCCCCCGGCGGGCCCGGGGGCGTGGTGGCCAGCGCGAGGGCCAGGCGCGCGCCGACCGCGGCGTTGTGCTTCACCAGCGCGATGTTGGCCACCAGGCTGCGCCCGCCACTGAGCTGCTCGATGCGCGCCAGCAGGAACGGCGTGAGGGCCTTGCCGCCGATGCCCTGGCGCGCAGCGTCGGCCAGCGCGGCGTCGATCCAGCCCTCCACCACGTCGCGCGCCAGCGCGTCGGCCTGCGGCACGGGGGTGCTCAGCAGCACACCGCCGGCCAGGCCGAGGCCCCACTTCGTGCGCACGAACCTTGCCTGCGCGGCGGGGTCGTCCAGGCGCAGGTCGGCGCGAAAGCCGCTTGCGCGCTCGTAGAACGCGGCGAACTCGTCCTGGCCGCTGCTGAGCACGGGCACGCCGTGGGTCTCCAGCACTTCCAGCGTCAGGCCGATGTCCAGGATGCTCTTGGCCCCGGCGCACACCACCACCACCGAGGTGCGGGCCAGTTCCAGCAGGTCGGCCGAGATGTCGAAGGTCTGCGCGGCGCCACGATGCACGCCGCCGATGCCGCCGGTGACGAAGACCTCGATGCCGGCCAGCGCCGCGCAGATCATCGTGCCCGCCACGGTGGTGGCCCCCATCGGCGAGGCCGCGCCGCCGGCGAGCACGGCTGGCAGGTCGCGCCGGCTCACCTTCAGGGCCGCGGGGCCGGCGCGGGCCAGCCGCTCGAGGTCGGGTTCTTCGAGGCCGATGCGGATGCGGCCGTCGATGACGGCGATGGTGGCCGGCTCGGCGTCATGCTCGCGCACGACC
>JAEUPC010000207.1 GCA_016789865.1 Rubrivivax sp. | reverse complement strand
TGGCTGGAACGTGTGCCGACCTACAAAGACCAGATGGAAAAGCTCAAGGACCGCGACCTCGCGACCTACGGCTTCCTCGGCTACCCGCTGCTGCAGGCCGCCGACATCCTCATCTACAAGGCCACCTACGTGCCGGTGGGTGAAGACCAGAGCAGCCATGTGGAGCTGACGCGCGAAGTGGCGCGCCGCTTCAACCACCTCTACGGCCGCAGCCGCGGCTTCGAAGAACAAGTGGCCGCCGCGCTGGCCAAGCTGCCCAAGGACGACCAGCGCTACTACGAACGCCAGCGCAAGGCCTTCGGCGAAACCGGCTCGCACGAAGCCTGGGCCAAAGGCGAAGCGCTCGTGCGCCGCAACGCCGCGGCCACCGCCGGCTGGACCGACACCGAAACCGAACTGCTGCTGGGCCACCTCAAAGGCAGCGGCCGCAGCGTGCTGGTGGAACCCCAGGCCCTGCACACCGAAGTGCTGAAACTCCCGGGCCTCGATGGCGCGAAGATGAGCAAGAGTTATGGAAACGCCATCCTCATGCGCGACGACACCGACACCGTGGCCAAGAAGATCCGCGGCATGGCCACCGACCCCGCCCGCGTGCGCCGCACCGACCCCGGCGACCCCGCCAAGTGCCCGGTGTGGCAGTTCCACGTCTCCTACAGCGACGAGCCGACGAAGGACTGGGTGGTCAAGGGCTGCAAGAGCGCCGGCATCGGCTGCCTGGAGTGCAAGCAGCCGGTGATCGACGCGGTGGTGGCGCAGCAGAAGCCGTGGCGCGAACGCGCCGCGGCGCTGACGGCCGAGCCGAAGAAGGTGCACTGGATCGTCGAGAACGGCACCGAACGGGCGCGGGCGGTGGCGCGGCAGACGATGAGGGATGTGCGGGGGGCGATGGGGTTGGATTACTGAGCCGCAGACCCGACCGGGGCCTTGCCGCGCCACTGGCACACTCCCGCCCGTGACCGGCCCCGCCACCACCTGCGCCGAGCTGCGCGACGCCATCCGTGCGCTGTGCGCGCAGTTCCCCGACGAGTACTTTCGCCGCATCGACGCGGCGCGCGGCTACCCCGACGAGTTCGTGCAGGCGCTGACGAAGGCCGGCTGGCTGGCGGCGCTCGTTCCGCAGGAGTACGGTGGCTCGGGCCTCGGGCTGGCCGAAGCCAGCGTGATCATGGAAGAGATCAATGCCTCGGGCGGCAATGCCGGCGCCTGCCACGGCCAGATGTACAACATGGGCACGCTCGTGCGCCACGGTTCGGCGGCGCAGAAGGCGAAGTACCTGCCCAAGATCGCCAGCGGCGAATGGCGGCTGCAGAGCATGGGCGTCACCGAGCCCACCACCGGCACCGACACCACGCAGCTCAAGACCACGGCCGTCTTGAAGCGCGGTGCGAGTGGCGACCGCTATGTGGTCAACGGCCAGAAGGTGTGGATCTCGCGCATCCAGCACAGCGAGTTCATGATCCTGCTGGCGCGCACCACGCCCGCGGCCGAGGTGAAAAAGCGCAGCCAAGGCCTGTCGATCTTCATCGTCGACCTGCGCGAGGCCATCGGCCATGGGCTTGCCGTGCGACCGATCGCCAACATGGTGAACCACGAGACGAACGAATTGTTCTTCGAGAACCTCGAGGTGCCGGCCGAGAACCTGATCGGCGAAGAAGGCCAAGGGTTCAAGTACATCCTCGACGGGCTGAATGCCGAGCGCACGCTGATCGCCGCCGAGTGCATCGGCGACGGCCGGTGGTTCGTGCGGCGCGCCGCCGCGTATGCGAAGGAGCGCATCGTCTTCGGTCGGCCGATCGGCCAGAACCAGGGTGTGCAGTTCCCGATTGCCGAAGCGGCCATCGAAGTGGAGGCCGCCGACCTGATGCGCTGGCAGGCGTGCCGGCTGTTCGATGCCCACCAACCGTGCGGCGCCGAGGCCAACATGGCCAAGTACCTGGCGGCCAAGGCCAGCTGGGAAGCAGCCAACGTGTGCCTGCAGACGCACGGCGGCTTCGGCTTCGCGTGCGAGTACGACATCGAGCGCAAGTTCCGCGAGACGCGCCTGTATCAGGTGGCGCCGATCTCCACCAACCTCATCTTCTCGTACGTGGCCGAGCATGTGCTCGGTTTGCCGCGCAGCTTCTGAAGCCCCGAATGCCAGCCCGCATGAACACAATACCGGCCCCGGCAGCGCCCGCCCACGACCTGCCCGATCATGGCCTGCCCGAATGGTTGGAGCCGCTGCCTCACGGCATCTACGCCATCGACACCGGCTTCGAGCGGCCGCGCTTCGACGCCGCCTACCTCATCGTGCAGCAGGGGCGCGCGGCGTTCGTCGACGCCGGCACGGCCTTTGCGCTGCCGCGGCTGCTGGGTGCGCTGGCCGCACTCGGCCTGGCGCGCGACGCGGTCGACTGGGTGATCCCGACCCACGTGCACCTCGACCACGCCGGCGGCGTGGGCCAGCTGATGCGCGAACTGCCGCGGGCCCTGGCGCTGGTGCATCCGCGCGGCGTGCGCCACATCGTCAATCCGCAGATGATCTGGGAGGCCGCCTCGGCCGTGTATGGCGCCGACGTGGTGGCGCGCTCCTACGGCGAACTGCTGCCGGTGCCGGCCGAGCGTGTGCAGGCCACCGCCGACGGCATGGTGGTGCGGCTGGCCGGCCGCGCCCTCGAGTTCGCCGACACGCCCGGCCACGCCAAGCATCACCACTGCGTGTGGGACGAGGCCTCGCGCGGCTGGTTCACCGGCGACACCTTCGGCCTGAGCTACCGCGAGTTCGACACCGCCAGGGGCCCGTGGATCGCGCCGACCGCCGTGCCTTCGCAATTCCAGCCCGACGTGCTGGCCGCGTCGATCCGGCGGCTGCTGGCCCGCGGGCCCGAGTGCATGTACCTCACGCACTATGGCCGCGTGGGCAGCGTGCCGCGCCTGGGTGCGCAGCTGCTCGATCTGCTGGCCCGGCTGGTTGCGCTCGGCCGCCGCGAGCAGCATCACCCCGAAGGCGCGGCGCCGCGGCACCAAGCGCTCAAGCGCGGCCAGCTCGACCTGTTCGATGCGAGCCTCACCGCCCATGGCTGCACGCTCGGCCGCGCACGGCTGGCCGAGCTGATGGCCATCGACCTCGAACTCAACGCGCAGGGCATGGCGATCTGGCTCGACGGCCGCTGATACGGCTTCGCATTCAACCCGCTGACCGCGCTGCGCTTCGCCTTGCCGTGCGTCAGCACTGTCTTCGGCTTGGCGCCTTGTCATCGCATTGAATGCGAAGCCGTATGAGGCGCCAGCCGGCATGCGCCGACGACTGGCGCGCACAGGCCGCTTTGGCTACTGCCCCGGCTCGCCACAGGTCTTCAGGACCACACGCTCCAGCACGTCCTGCTGGCACAGCGCCTGGCCCGTGAACCCGCACTCGAAGCCGCCGCTCAGGCGCTGGCACTGCCAGTCCTCTTCGGCCACCGGTGCCACCGTGGCCGTGCGCAGGCGGGTCAGGCCCGAGGCATCGAAACCGGCACAAAGCGTGCGGGCCTGCCGCGCGCCACGTTCCAGCGCAGCGGCCTGCGCCGCCGCGCGGGTGGGAAACAACCGGCCCTGGCTGCCCTCGGCCATGGAAAGGGGCTGCGGCTTGGGCGCGGGGCCCCAGCTTTCGGTGACCTGCGTTCTTGCCGCCGCCAGCAGCGCGTTGGCCTCGTCGCGTTTGGCGCCGGTGGGGAAGCGCGCAAGGTGCCTGGCGATGTCGTCGCAGCTGCCCGGCCGGCGCTCGCTCCACGCGATGCGCTCGGCGCGCGTCGGCGCGCCGCCCAGCGCCAGGGCCGCGCAGGCGTCGGCCAGCGCGGGCTGGCCGATCGGTGCGGCGCACAGGCGGTTCTGAAATTGCAGCGTGTTGGTGGCAAAGGCGCCCAGCAGGCCCAACAGCAAGCTGCCCGCGCTGCCCCACGTGAGCCGGCGGCGCAGCCGCCAGGCCGGGCCCTTGGGGGCGGGTGGCGGTTGCCCGGCGAGCTTGGCCCGCAGGGCTGCGACCAGGTCCTGAAAGAACGGGTCACTGCGCCGGCCGCGCCAGCGCGTCAGGTCGATCGCCTGCAGCTCGCCAAAGCCCAGCGGCAGCCTCAGCCCATGATCGACGAGCACCGGCACCAGGCGCGCTGCCTGCGCCGCGCGGCCCGCCTCGTCGCGCACGAAGCCGCCCTCGGGCCCGGTGGAGCCGTGGCTCCACACCACCACGACGCAGCGCGCCGTGTGCAGCGCCTGCGTGATCTGCGCTCGCCACGACTCGCCGCCGGGCAGCGCCCGGTCCCACCACACGCTCAGCCCCTCGGCTTGCAGGCCCTGCACCAGCGGCGCGACGCGGCCTTCGTCCTCGCGCTTGTAGGAGATGAAGACGTCGGTCATTGGGCTGCGGCGCCGCCGGCCGCACGGCGGCGGGCTTCGGCCAATGCGGCTTCGTCGGCCGGGCGCAGCATGCCGCGCGCCTGCATCGAAGCGAGCGCATCGGCCACGCGCTGCCACGCGAGCGCGGAGTCCTGCAAGGCGGCGAGTTTCCACAGCGCGACCACCACGTCGCGCTGCGAGCTCGCCGATGCGGGGGCGGCAGTGGCCATCCGCTGGGCGATCTCGAGGCTTTGCTGGAAGCGGGCACGGGCGCCGGCGAGATCGCCTCGGCCGACGAGCGCGATCCCGAGCTTGTCGAAGCTGGCGCCCAGATCGCGCTGATGGTGGGCCGTGGTCGGCGCTGCCGCGGCCAGGCGCTGGGCGATCCGCAGGCCTTCCTCGAAGTGGGCACCGGCGGCCGCGAAGTCTCTCTGGGCAATGTGCACGTCTCCGAGCTTGATGGCGCTGACCCACCGATCGCGCTGAAGACTGACCGACGAAGGATCCGCCGAGGCCAGGCGGTTGATGATTTCCGAGCGTTCCTGAAAGCCGGCGCGGGCCGCTGGCAGGTTGCCCTCGGCGAGAAGCACGCCGCCCAGCCGTTCCACGCTGATGGCCACGTCGCGCTGCAAGTCGGCCGACGTGGGATCAGCGACCGCCAGGCGCCGGGCGATCTCGAGGCTGCGCTGATAGTCGGCGCGCGCCGCGGGGAGATCGCCTTGGGCCATGTGCACGTCGCCGAGCTTGTTGAAACTGACGCTCAGATCGCGCTGGTGGCTGGCCGACGACGGGTCGGCCAGAGCCAGGCGGTCGATGATCGCGTAGCGCTCCTGGTACAGCGCGCGGGCGGCAGGCAGGTCGAGCTGAGCGAGAAGCACGTCACCCAGGCGTTCGGCGCCGATGGCCAGGTCGCGCTGCAAGCTGGCCGAGGTGGGGTCGGCGGCAGCCAGACGCCGGTGGATTTCGAGGCTGCGCTGAAAGCGACTCTTGGCGCCGCGATAGTCGCTCAGGGCGATGGACACTTCGCCGAGCTTTGCGTAGCTGAGGCCCAGATCGTGCTGGAGACTGGCCGATGACGGGTCGGCGGCGGCCAGGCGGTTGACGATCTCGAAGCGTTGCTCGTACCGGGCCTGAGCGGCGGGCAGGTCGCCTTGAGCGGCGAGCACGCCGCCGAGGCGTTCGGCGGCGACGGCCACATCGCGTTGCAGGCTGGCCGAAGAGGGGTCGGCCAACGCCAAGCGCCGGGCGATCTCGTAGCCCTGCTCGAAACGCAAGCGAGCGGCCGGAAGGTCACCCCGAGCGACCAGGACTTCGCCCAGCTTGATGTGGGCGACCGCGAGCCCGCGCTGCATGCGGGCCGAAGAAGGATCGGCCAGGGCCAGGCGATCGATGATCTCGAGGCTTTGCTGGTACCGCGTGCGTGCGGCAGGCAGATCGCCCTGGGCGAGATGCACATCACCGAGCCGTTCGGCGCCCATGGCCAGGTCGCCCTGGAGACTGGCCGAAGAGGGGTCGGCCGAAGCCAGGCGGCCGATGATCTCGAAGCGCTCCTGGTGCCGAGCGCGGGCCGCAGGCAGGTCGCCTTGGGCAACGAGTACATCGCCGAGGCGACCACCGTTGATGGCCACATCGCGCTGAAAGATCGCCGAGGAAGGGTCGGCGCCCGCCAGTCGCCGGGCGATCGCCAGACTTGCCTCGAAACGCGCCCGTGCGCCGCGAAGGTCACCCTGAGCGATGAGGACATCGCCCAGCTTGTACAGGCTGACTGTCAGTTCCCGCTGGTAGGCCGCTGAAGACGGGTCTGCTGCGGCCACGCGGTTGATGATCTCCAGGCGCTCCAGATACAGGGCGCGGGCGGCGGGCAGGTCGCCTTGGGCGACGTGCACGTCCCCGAGACGTTCGGCGCTGACGGCCAGGTCGCGCAGCAGGCTTGTCGAAGTGGGGTCCGCGCCCGACAGGCGCCTGAAGGTGTCATGGCCCGCCTGAAACTGCAACCGGGCACCGGGCAGGTCGCCTTGGGCGACGAGCACATCACCGAGGTCATGAAGCGCCACCGAGCGGTCGCCGTCGCTCTCGCTGGTCTCCAAGGCCTTGGTGGCAGCCGCCTTCGCCTTCGGAAGCTGCCCGTTCTGAACGTACAGGCGCCCCAGCTCGATCCAGTCGCGGTGCACGCCCGGGTCCAGTGCCATGAACTCCTCGAAGTCTGCGATCGCGACGGCGATCTGCAACTTCGCTCGGCCGACGGCGTCCAGCAACGGATAGGCGCCGCGCCGCAGATCGGCGGCCTTCTCGATGCGGGCGCCTTGCTGTCGGGCGCGCTCGCGCGCGTCGACGATGGCGCGCCAGGCCGCGCGGTAGCCCACCACGTCGCCGGCATTGAACTGCTGCAAGGCGGCCAGCCCTTCAGGGGTGGCCGCAATGTCTTGCACCGCGCGCCGGAAGACGGCGATCTCCTGCGCGTAGGCGCGGTCCCTGGCGGCCAGGTCTTTCACATAGCGTTCCTGGGCAGCCGCCAGCGCAGCGCGCAGCTGCTCGGCCTCGCGGCTGGCGGCCTGGCCTGCGGCCGCCTTCAGCCGGGCCTGCAGGGCTTCGATGTCGCGGCGCTGGGCAGTCAGCTGGGCGTTGGCCACCCGCTGCTGGGCAGTGGCGGTGGCCTGCGCCGCGAACACGGCTTGCGATACGGCGGCACGCGCTTCGGCCGTGGTGACCGTGGCTTGCGGCAAGGCCGCAACGGCCTGGGCCCATGCAGTGCCGAGTTCAGCCGCGCACAACAAGCTCAACGCCGCCACCAGCCCCATGAGGGCAGGCCGCCCTGACCGACGAGGCCGGGTCACCCGCCGTTGAGTCATTGCCGTTCCCTCCCGTTGGCTTCGGTCTGGCGTGGCTTGTAGGGCGATGGCAGCCCGGAGTCAACAACGGGGAACTGCCGATGACAGACGCATCGGCCCACGCAGCGGCAGCGCGAAGCCAAGGTCCGAACCAGGCGCGCGGCTACACTGCGCGCCGCTCATCGAGGCAGGCGCGCCGCATGACCGACACCACCATCCGCTTCGGCCTGGCCGGCCGCACCTACATCGTCACCGGCGCCGCGCAAGGCATCGGCGAAGCGTGCGCGCGCCGGCTCGCCGCCGACGGCGCGCGCGTCGCACTGTGGGACGTGGCTGACGGACCAGGCGGCCAGCTGGCCGCCGAACTCGGCAGCGCGGCCACCTACTGCCACTGCAACGTGGCGAGCAAGGCCGAGGTCGATGCGGCGCTGGCCGCCACGCTGGCGGCGTTCGGGCGGGTGGACGGCCTGGTCAACAACGCCGGCATCTTCAAGGCCGCGCCCTTCGTCGACATCACCGAGGCCGACTGGGACGCCGTCATCGCCGTCAACCTCAAGGGCAGCTTCCTCGTCGGCCAGGCGGTGGCGCGCGAGCTGCTGAAGAACCCCGGCCCGAACCGCGGCGCCATCGTCAACATGAGCAGCGTCAACGGCACGCTGACCATTCCCACCATCGCCAGCTACAACGCCAGCAAGGGCGCCGTCAACCAGCTCACGCGCGTGATGGCGCTGTCGCTGGCCGACCAGGGCGTGCGTGTCAACGCGGTGGCGCCGGGCACCATCGCCACCGAGCTGGCCAAGAGCGCGGTGCTGACCAGCGAAGAGGCCAAGATGCGCATCCTGGGCCGCACGCCGATGAAGCGGCTGGGTGAACCCGCGGAGATCGCCGACGTGGTGGCCTTCCTGCTCAGCGACGCGGCCAGCTACGTCACCGGCGAGATCGTCGTCGTCGACGGCGGGCGCATGACGCTGAACTACACGGTGCCGGTGTGAGGGCCGGGCGGGCGAGGCAGCCACGCTTGGCTGCACCGACGCGCGGCAGCGTTTCTGGCCGCGTTTCTGGCAGCGTTTCGGGCAGCACTTCGGGCAGCGTCTCGGCTTGAGCCTGGAAGCACTCGCAGTCTCGGCCGGCGTGGTGGCGCTGGCCGAGATGGGTGACAAGACGCAGCTGCTGGCACTGCTGCTGGCCGCGCGCTACCGGCGGCCGCTGCCCATCTGCGCGGGCATCCTGGTGGCCACATTGGCCAACCACTTCGGTGCCGGCGCGCTGGGCACGTGGCTCACGCGCGTGATCGATCCGGCGTGGATGCGCTGGGCGCTGGGCGGCAGCTTCATCGCCGTGGCGCTGTGGATGCTGGTGCCCGACCGGGCCGACGAGCAGCACAGCGAGCGCGGCAGCCGCTTCGGCGTCTTCGGCATCACGACGGTGGCCTTCTTCCTGGTCGAGATGGGCGACAAGACGCAGATCGCCACCGTGATGCTGGCCGCGCGCTACGACGCGCTGGTGGCGGTGACGATGGGCACGACGCTGGGCATGATGATCGCCAACGTGCCCGCGGTGCTGCTGGGCGACAAGGTGACGCGCCTCGTGCCCATCCGCTGGGTGCACCGCATCGCGGCGGTGATCTTCCTCACGCTGGGCGGGGCCGTGCTGCTGGGGCTGGGCCCCGCGCTTCCTTGATCGGCAGGTGGATCAGCGCCGCCGCGGCGGCCAGCAGGATGTCGGCGACCCAGATCCAGTCGTAGCTGCCGTGGGCCTCGAACGCCTTGCCGCCCAGCCAGGCGCCGAGAAAGCCGCCGACCTGGTGCGTGACCATCACCAGGCCGAACAGCGTGGCCAGGTGCGCCGGGCCGAAGAAGCGCGCCACCAAGGTTGCCGTGGGCGGCACCGTGGAGAGGAAGGTCAGACCCATCACCGCGGCGAAGGTCAGCATCACCGCCGGCGTCTTGGGCGCCAGCACAAAGGCAAGCACGGCCACGCCGCGAATGGCATAGATCAGCGACAGCATCGACTTCAAGCGCCAGCGGGCGCGGCCGATGGCCCAGCCGATGCCGATGCTGCCGACGATGTTGAACAGGCCCAGCATGGCCAGCGACCACGCACCCACCCGCGGCGGCAGACCGCACGACTCCACCACCCCCGGCAGGTGGGTGGCCAGAAAGGCGACGTGGAAGCCGCAGACGAAGAAGCCCGTGGCCAGCAGCCGGTAGCTCGGGTCGGCAAAGGCGCGTGTGATGGCCTGGCGCGTGGTTTCGGGTGGTGCGGCGGCTTCCGTGGGGGGCATCGCCGCGCGCTCGGCCGCCGAGAGCCCGCGCAGCACCCAGGCCGCCGGCAGCGCCAGCAGCGTCACGAGCGCCAGCGCCTGCACCGCCGCCACCCAGCCTGAGGCCGACGTGATGGCCTGCGCCGCCGGCGCGAACACGAACTGCCCGAACGAGCCGCCGGCGTTGACCACGCCAGTGGCCAGGCCGCGCCGGGCCGGCTCCACCAGGCGAATGGTGGCGGCCATCAGCACCGACGGGCCGGCCATGCCCGCGCCTCCCGCCGAGAGCACGCCGATGGCGAAGATGAGCCCAGCGGTGCTTTGCATCTGCGGAATCAGCCAGGTGCCCAGCGCCACCAGCAGCACGCCCACCATCAGCACGCGCCCGGGGCCGGCGCGGTCGGCCACGATGCCGGCCAACGGCTGCGTCAGCCCCCACCACAACTGCCCGAAAGCGAAGGCCAGGCTGACGCTGGCCAGGCCGAGCGCGGTGTGGGTGTTGATCGAGCCGACGAACAGCCCCATCGACTGCCGCGCGCCCATCGTCAGCGCGAAGGTGCCGGCGGCGGCCAGCAGCACCAGCAGCCAGGGGCGATAGGCGCGATGGGGGCGATCGCTGTGGTCGGCGTGGCCGCGAGCGGCGGGTGGGTTCACGTCGAGGCACCATTCGTTGGCCGGGCCGGGCGGGCTGCAGGTGCCATCGGCACCGCACGCGCGGTGCGCTCGGCAGGCCTGGCGGGCGCCCCGAGCGACGGAGTGCACAGCGCCGTTTCCGTTTCCACTGGGGCTTCGAGCAAGGCCATCGCTTCTTCGAGCGCGGCGTGCAGCGCCGCCACTCGGGCTTCGCCCAGGCGGCGGTTGAGCGCCAACTGCGCGCGCTTCCACGCCTGCTGCGCCTCTTCGCGCAGCGCCTGGCCGGCCAGCGTGGCACCGACCAGGCGGCTGCGCTGATCGCTGCCGGCGCCAACTTCGACCAGACGGCGCGCGACCAGCGGCGCCAGATTGCGCGAAAGCGTCGAGGCGTCCACCTTCATCGCCGCTGCCAGCGCGCCCATGTGAAGCGGCCCGAGCTTGACCACGTGCGACAGCAGCGAGTACTGCATGTTCTTCAGGCCCGTGGGCGCGACATGCGCCTCGTAGTGGCGCGCCACCAGCCGGCCCAACTGGCGCAGCTTGAGGTGCGTGCAGCCCTGCGGCCTGCCTGCCGCGGCGGGGGCCGTGGCAGCCATGGCGGATGCAGCAGCCGTGGCGGCCTGCGGCGCGGCGAGCGGGGCCGGCGGGGCGTGCGGAGCGTGAGGCATGGCGTATGATACTTGCATATGCAATCACTGGCGGGTGAGGCCACGCCCCGCCCCCACACTGGCCCATGCCCACCCCCATCCCACCCGTGGCCGCAAGCGCCGAAGCCGCCGCCGGCGCGCTGCTGAACGACTGGCTCGCCGCAGAGGCTGCGCTGCGCGAGCGCCATGCCCGCGGCGTGGGGCCGGGCGTGGCGGCGCGCGAGCAGGTGGCGCGCATGGACGGCCTGAGCATGCTGCGCGCGATGCAGGAAGGCCGCGGCCCTACCGCGCCCATCGGCCACACGCTGGGTTTCCTGCTCGTCGAAGTGGGCGAAGGCCGCGCGGTCTTCCAGGGCACGCCGGCGCCGGCGTACTTCAATCCGATGGGCGGCATCCACGGCGGCTGGTACGCCACCCTGCTCGACTCCGCGCTGGGCTGCGCGGTGCACACGCTGATGCCGGCCGGGCGCGCCTACACCACCTCGCAGATCAACATCCATCTCGTGCGCGGCATCGGCCCGCAGGTGCAGCGTGTGCGCGCCGAGGGGCAGGTCATCCACTGCGGCCGGCAGATGGCCACCGCCGAGGCACGGCTGGTGGGCCCGGACGGCACGCTGTACGCCCACGGCACCACCACCTGCCTGGTCTTCGACCTGCCGCCGGCCCGGCCCTGAGACAGAGAACGGGAGAGAGGACGATCCGCGCGAGAATGCGCGCCATGAGAGTCCTCCACACCATGCTGCGCGTCGGCCACCTGCAGCGCTCGATCGACTTCTACACCCAGGTGCTGGGCATGCAGTTGCTGCGCACCACCCAGCGCCCGGAGCAGAAGTACGACCTCGCGTTCGTCGGCTACGGCCGCAACCCCGAGCACGCCGAGATCGAGCTGACCTACAACTACGGCGTCGACGCCTACGAGCTCGGCACCGCCTTCGGCCACATCGCCATCGGCGTGGCCGATGTCGCCGCCACCTGTGCGGCGGTGCGCGGGAAGGCCGCGCAGCTGGGCGGCGCCATCACGCGCGAGCCCGGCCCGGTGAAGGGCGGCACCACGGTCATCGCCTTCATCACCGACCCCGACGGCTACAAGATCGAGCTGATCCAGCGCGACAGCTGAGCTGGCCCGGCGCTGCGCATGTACCTGCCCCGCCACTTCGAAAGCCACGACGAGGCCGCGCTCGCCGGCTTGCTGCACGAGCACCCGCTGGCGCACATCGTCTACCACGGCAGCGACGGCGGCCTCGACGCCGACCCGCTGCCGCTGCTGTGGGATGCTGCGCGCCGCTGCCTGCGCGGCCACGTCGCGCGCGCGAATCCGCTGTGGCGCACCGCGGCGGGCCGCCCGGTGCTGGCCGTGTTCGGCGGTGCGCAGGCCTACGTCAGCCCCAACTGGTACCCGAGCAAGGCCGCCACGCACAAGGCCGTACCGACCTGGAACTACGTGGTCGTGCACGCGCACGGCACGCTGCAGGCGCACGACGACCCCGACTGGCTGCGCGAGTTCCTGCCGCAGCTCACCGCGCGCCACGAGGCGAGCCAGCCGCGCCCGTGGTCGCTGGCCGACGCGCCTGCCGACTACCTCGAACAGATGATGCGTGCCATCGTTGGCATCGAGATCGCGGTCCAGCGGCTGGTGACCAAGGTCAAGGCGAGCCAGAATCGTTCGGCCGACGATCGCGAAGGCGTGGCCCGCGCCCTGGGCCCGCATCCGATGGCCGCGCTGGTCATCGATCCACCCCGCTAGGCGGCCATCCACGCCGGCCGCCGACGGTGCTGCCAAGGAGATCCGCCATGATCCGCATCACCCTGCCCGCCTTTCCTCAGCTGCTGGCCGGGGCCCTGCTCGCGCTGGCATTCAGCGGCGGCGCGCACGCCCAGAAGGTTCGCCCCGGCCTGTGGGAGAACTCGGTGTCGATGAAGTCCAGCGGCGGCCAGGTCGAAGCCGCGATGGCGCAGATGCAGGCGCAACTGGCGGCCATGCCGCCCGAGCAGCGCGCGCAGATCGAGGCGATGATGGCGCGCCAGGGCGTGGGCATGGCGGCCGGCAAGCCCAACACCGTGCGCAGCTGCATCTCGCCCGAGATGGCCGCGCGCGACGAGTTCAACCCCGGCGACAGCAACTGCAAGGCCACCGGCCACTCGCGCAGCGGCAACACCGTGCGCTTCAAGTTCAGCTGCCAGCGCGACGGCAGCACCGCCGATGGCGAGGGCGAGTTCACCCTGGTCAGCGAAACCGAGACGCGCGGCAAGATGTTCGTCAACGCCACGCGCCAGGGGCAGACGATGCGCATGGAGATGCAAAGCCAAAGCCGCTGGCTCGGCAAGGAGTGCGGCGAGCTGAAGCCGATCAAGTAGCGCGCCATGGGGAGGCGCACACCGGCACTGGTTGTGACGTGCCGGCCGGCGCGCCGCCGGCCCCGGTGCGCTGCCGCTAACGCAAGGCCTGCGCCTCGCGCGCCAGGCGCGTGATGCGCGCCCAGTCGCCGGCGCGCAACGCGTCGGCCGGCGTCAGCCACGAGCCGCCGACCACGCGCACGTTGGGCAGCGCCAGGTACTGCGGCGCCGTCTCGGCGCTGATGCCGCCGGTGGGGCAGAACGCGATGTCGGAAAACGGCCCGGCCAGCGCCTTCAGCATCGGCACGCCGCCGGCCGCACTGGCGGGGAAGAACTTCAGGAAGTCGTGGCCATCGGCGCTGGCGGCCATCACTTCGCCGGCGGTGGCCACGCCGGGCAGCAGCGGCAGGCCGGCGTCGCGGCAGGCCGCACCGATGGCGCCGGTGTAGCCCGGGCTGACGCCGAAG
The DNA here is from genome assembly GCA_016789865.1 of Rubrivivax sp. Classification (GTDB taxonomy): domain Bacteria; phylum Pseudomonadota; class Gammaproteobacteria; order Burkholderiales; family Burkholderiaceae_C; genus Rubrivivax. The sequence continues at coordinate 23,066 of JAEUPC010000207.1, read as the reverse complement.
CGCGCGCCGGCGTTGCGCGCCGCGTGCACGTCGGCAGCGCTGCGCAGCGTGCCGACACCGACGATGGCCTCGGGCACAGCACGCGCCATCGCCTCGATGGCGGCCAGCGCCACGGGGCTGCGCAGAGTCACTTCGAGCACCTTCACGCCGCCGGCCACCAGCGCCTGAGCCAGCGGCACGGCGTGGGCCAGGTGCTCGATGACGATGACCGGGATCACCGGGCCGTGGCGTGCGAGGTCGATGGGCGCGAGGTCGGTCGCGGCTGGGTTGGTCGTCACTGTCGTTGCTCCTTCATCACCCGCAGCGGCTCGCGCCGCCGGCTCAAAGCCAGCTGACCGCGCCCTCCTCGGCGCTGGTGACGTTGCGCCGCATGCCCGCGAAGAGCTCGCGGCCGAGATCATGCTCGTGCGCCCGCGCTTCGTCGGCCGGGCGCAAGGCCGGTTCGCGCCGCACCCACTCGGCCGCCTCGACCCGTGCCTCGAGGATGCCGGCCACGGCATCCACGCGCACGATGTCGCCATCGCGCACGCGGGCCAGCGGCCCGCCGGCCAGCGCCTCGGGGCTGACGTGGATGGCCGCGGGCACCTTGCCGCTGGCGCCGCTCATGCGGCCGTCGGTGACCAGCGCCACCTTGAAGCCGCGGCCCTGCAGCACGGCCAGCGGCGGCGTGAGCTTGTGCAGCTCGGGCATGCCGTTGGCGCGCGGGCCCTGGAAGCGCACCACCACCACGACGTCGCGTTCCAGCTCGCCGGCCTTGAACGCCGCGAGCATCGCCTCCTGGCTGGTGAAGACGCGCGCCGGCGCCTCGACGAGGTGCCTGTCGGCCGGCACCGCCGAGGTCTTGATGACGGCGCGGCCGAGGTTGCCGGTCAGCAGCTTCAGGCCGCCGGTGGGTGTGAACGGCGCGGCGGCGGTGCGCACGATGCTGTCGTCGCGCACCGCACCCGCATCGGCCGGCGGCCAGCGCAGCCGCTCGCCTTGCAGCCGCGGCACTGCCGCGTAGGCCGCCAGGCCGGCCCCGGCACCGTGGTCGTCGCCCGCGATGGTGGCCACCTCCGCATGCACGAGCCCGGCGGCCAGCAGCTCGCCGATCACATGCCCTGGCCCGCCGCAGGCCTGGAACTGGTTCACATCCGCCTCGCCGTTAGGGTAGATGCGCGCCAGCAGCGGCACCACGGCCGAGAGATCGGCGAAGTCGCTCCAGTCGATGGTGATGCCGGCCGCGCGCGCCACCGCCACCCAGTGGATGAGGTGGTTGGTGCTGCCGCCGGTGGCCAGCAGCGCCACCATCGCGTTGACCACCGTGCGCTCGTCGACCAGCCGGCCGATGGGGCGCAGCCCCGCCCCCGGCGCGGCGATGCGCAGCGCCGTGCCCACCGCCTCGCGCGTGAGCGCCTCGCGCAGGGCGCCGTGCGGGTGCACGAAGGCGGCGCCGGGCACGTGCAGGCCCATCGCCTCCAGCAGCATCTGGTTGCTGTTGGCGGTGCCGTAGAAGGTGCAGGTGCCCGGGCCGTGGTAGGCCGCGCTCTCGGCGGCCAGCAGCGCCTCGCGCCCCACCTCGCCGGCGGCGTGGCGCTCGCGCACCCTGGCCTTGTCGGCGTTGGCCAGGCCGCTGCCCATCGGCCCGGCCGGCACGAACACGCACGGCAGGTGGCCGAAGTGCAGCGCGCCGATCAGCAGCCCGGGCACGATCTTGTCGCACACGCCCAGCAGCAGCGCGGCGTCGAACACGTCGTGCGAGAGCGCGATGGCGGTGGCCATCGCGATGGCGTCGCGCGAGAACAGGCTCAGCTCCATGCCGGGCTGGCCCTGCGTGATGCCGTCGCACATCGCCGGCACGCCGCCAGCCACCTGCGCGGTGGCGCCGCGGCGGCGCGCCTCGTCGCGAATCAGCGCCGGCGCGCCTTCATAGGGCTGGTGCGCCGACAGCATGTCGTTGTAGGCGGTGACGATGGCCAGGTGCGGGGCGCGCGCAGCCGGGTCGGCAACCAGGCGCAGCTTGTCGCCGGCCGGCAGCGCGGCGTAGGCGTGCGCCACGTTGGCGCAGCCCAGGCGCTCGCTGCCGCGCGGGCGCGCGAGCAGGCGCTCGATGCGTGCGAGGTAGGGCCCGCGCGTCGGCTCACTGCGCCGGCGGATGCGGTGCGTGACCTCGTCGAGGGTGGAATGCAGGCGCGAGACAACGTAACCCATATGATCATTGTCTTGTAATCGGATTACATCGTCAAGACAATCCGGCGCCCTTCGCCTGGAAGCCGGCCGCCTCACCTGCGGTGCAGGGCGGCGCTGGCGACAATCGCCACCCATGTCGACCCCGCTGCCGCCCGAGCTCATCGTGCGCGACCCGGCCGAGCAGTTGACGCTGTTGCGGCGGCGCTGGCAGCGCGAGCCGCAATGGTGGGTGTTCGGCTACGCCTCGCTGTTGTGGCGGCCCGAGTTCGAGGCCGCCGAGCACCGCCCGGCGCTGCTGCGCGGCTGGCACCGCGCACTGCGCATGCGCTCGCGCGTCAACCGTGGCACGCCCGAAGAGCCCGGGCTCGTCTTCGCGCTGCTGCCCGGCGGCGCCTGCCACGGCGCCGTCTATCGCCTTCACGCCGAGCGCGCCGAGGCCGAACTGGAACGCCTGTGGGCGCGCGAGATGCCCACCGGCGTCTACGACGCGCGGCTCGTGCCTTGCCGCACGGCACAGGGCCCCGTGCTCGCGCTGGCCTTCACGCTGGCGCGCACCAGCCCGGCCTGCCTGCCGCGGCTGGCCGACGCCCAGATGCTGCACATCCTGCGGCATGCGCGCGGTCGCTACGGCACCACGCTGGAGTACCTGGCCGAAACCGGCGCCGCGCTGCGCGCGCGCGGCGTGCGAGACCGCGAGATCGAACGGCTGGTGGCACTGGCGCGCCATCACGGGCTGCTGTAGGCCTGCCGGCGCCGCCGCAGGGCGGGCGGCGCGCGCCTACACCGGCGACTGCGTCAGCGACCCGCGCGCGCCGAGCAGGAAGCGCGCGGCCTCCAGGTCGGCCGGCGTGTCGATGTCCACCAGCACTCCGGCATCGGCCACCTCCTGCCCGAAGGCGGGGTAGCGCGCCACGATGCGCCTGGCGCCTTCGTCCCCGCTCAACCGCACGAGCTCGGAGTACAGCTCGGCAGAAAAGCCCACGGGGTGCCCACGCCGCCCCTGATGCTGCGCATAGACCACGGCGTGGTTTTCCAGCGCCTGGGCCACGGCCAGCATCGTGCCCGGCTGCACCAGCGGCATGTCGGCCGGCAGCACCAGCCAGCCCGGCGCGCCGGAACGCTCGGCCACGCCGGCAGCGATGGAGTGGCCCATGCCGCGCGCCGCCTCGTCGTCGGCAAGCACCAGCATGTCGCGGCGGGCCACGTGCAGGGCGGCCCCCGCGGCGAGACTGCGGGTCGTCACCAGCAGCACGGGCAACTGGCTTTGCACCGCGTTGCGCAGCGTGCAGCCCAGCACCGTGGCGCCGCCGAAGGGCTGCTCCAGCTTGTGGGTATCGGCCACAAACCGGCTGCCGCGGCCCGCGGCCACCACGATGACGGTTGGACGGAACCTCATGCTCGCCACCGCACCGCCGGCACCTGCCTCGGCGCGATCCTTTCTTGTTGTCGACCCCCTGTGGCCGCGAAGAATGCGGCCGTCGCTGCGGTGCAGTAAGTGGGAGCTGTACTTACGGCGTTCCACCTAAGGGGATGCACCGGGCCGGGCAATCACTCAGCCTGGCCGAGGAACTTCGGCCCGCGCCTTCGACACGCGGGCTGGATGTGAGCGCTGTCTATACTGGCTCGATGAGCCGCGCCCCCCTAACTTGTCTGCTCATCGCCACCCTGTGCAGCACCGCAGCCTTGCCGGCATGGGCGCAGGAAGGGACCGTGGGCTATCTGTGCTGCAACCTGCGCAGCGACGGCAGCTGGATCAGCGACGCCAACTACGCCGAGCCGGGCAAGTTCATCGTGCCGCTGGGCACGCGGGTGGTGGTGCGCGGTTTCGGGCGCCAGCGCGTGTACATCGAGCTTGAAGACGGCCGGCGCATGGCGCTGGGCAACGACTACAGCCGCGATCTCGAACTGGAGGCGTTCCAGCGCAAGTACATCGTGCCCGAAGACCCGCGCAAGGCGCTGGCCACGCTGCCGGCCACGGCGCGCAACGCCGTCTACAGTGCCCGCATCACGCTGGGCCTGTCGCGCGAGCAGGTGGCGATGGCGCTGGGCTGGCCGATCGCCAGCGAGAACCCACGCTCCGACGCAAACATCTGGCGCTACTGGCTCGGCAGCTTCGAGCCCTTTCAGGTGTACTTCGACGACGCCGGCCGCGTGCGGCTGGTGGAAGGCGCCGCCCAGACGCTGCAGCGCGTCTTCCTGCCGCAATGAGCGGCTGCACCGAAAGGCCCCGATGAGCACGCCCGACCTCGGCGGCGAACGCAAGAGCTACGAGCGCGGCGAGCTCGAAGAGCACGCCGCGGCCGGCGAGCCGCTGGTGCAGTTCCAGCGCTGGCTGGACGAGGCCTTCGCGGCCAAGCTGCCCGAGCCCACCGCGATGACGCTGGCCACGGTGGCGGCCGACGGCCGCCCCTCCACCCGCATCGTGCTGGCCAAGGGCGTGGACGCCCGCGGCATCGCCTGGTACACGAACTACGAAAGCCGCAAGGGCCAGGAGCTCGCGGCCCACCCGCACGCCGCGCTGCAGTTCCACTGGGTGGCGCTGGAGCGCGTGGTGCGCATCGAGGGCCCCGTCGAGAAGACCAGCGCCGAGGACAGCGACGCGTACTACGCCACGCGCCCGCTCGATTCACGCCTGGGCGCGTGGGCCTCGCCGCAAAGCCGCGTCATCAGCTCGCGGGCCGTGCTGGTGGCCGAGGCCGCCAAGGCCGCGGCGCGCCATGGTCTGCACCCGCCGCGCCCGCCGCACTGGGGCGGCTACCGCCTGCGGCCCGAGCGCTGGGAGTTCTGGCAGGGGCGCAGGAGCCGGCTGCACGACCGGCTCGTCTACCGGCTCGAAGACGGGCACTGGGTGCGGGAGCGGCTGGCGCCGTAGCGCGCCTGGGCGCCCCGACACCCCGACGCCCTCCGCCCTGACATGCAGGCACAGAGGCGCCCGGACGAAAAGGCGGCGACGCAACGAGGCAGCCCGCTGGCGGGCGCGCGCGCCTGGACCGCCCCGCACTTCAACGGCTCCTCACCAGCGCCAGCCCATCACCACGCTGGCCGCGCGGCCGGGCAACGGTGTCAGCCGGCGCGCGGTGGCAATGGCCGCGGCGTTGTAGCCGAGCCGGTCGGTGACGTTGCCCACCCGCGCGATCACACTCGCCTCGCCGGGCCACGGCAGCGTGAGCATTGCCCACAGGTCGAGCATCGTGTAGCCGGCGGTCGGCGCGTCGGTCGCGGGCACGCGCGCCTGCTTCGCCGCATGCCGCACCACCACGCCGCCGCGCAGCGCGCCGCGCGCAAGGTCCAGCGCCAGCCGCGCGCGCAACGGTGCGATGCGTGGCAGCGGTTCACCGGTGGTGAGGTTGCTGCCGCGCACCTGGTCGAGCGTGAGGCCGAGGTCGGCCTGCAGCGGCGCCCCGGCCACCAGCCGCGTGCGCGCCTCGACCTCGAAGCCGGTGAGCCGGGCGCGCACCGCGCGGAACGCGTACTCCGGAAACACCTCGGGCGGGTCGCCCGGCACCTGCGGCGGCACGACGGCGTCGTTGCCGGTGGCGTCCAGCGCGATGTAGTCGGCAAAGCGCGTGGTGAACACCTGCACCTCCACCTTGTGCGGCCCGCTGACCCACGCCACGCCGGCTTCGGCATGGCGGCTGCGCTCGGTGGCCAGCGAGGCATCACCCACCTCGAGTGCCCCGGTGGCCACGTGCACGCCGTTGGCGAACAGCTCGTAGTAGGTGGGGGCGCGCTGGCTGCTGGCCAGCGATGCCGTGGCCGCGAAGCCGCCGCGAAGCGGCATGCGCAACCCGAACGCCGCACTGCGCGGTGAGAAGCTGCGCGCCGCGGGCGCACCGAAGCGCACTTCGGCCGCATCGGGCGCATCGCCATCGCTGGCCACGCGCACGCGCTCGGCGCGCGCGCCGCCGCTGAGCACGACGCCTCCGGGCAGCGCCAGCTCCTCGAACACGAACAGCGCCTGCTGGCGGGTCTTCGTGCCCGGCACGAAGGCCTCTTCCCCCAGTGCCGAGAAGGCCAGCGCCTCCCACTGCGCGCCAACCACGCCGCGCAATCCGGCCCACGGCGCATGCTGGACTTCGATACGCGCGTCGTTGCCGCGGCTCTTGAACACGGTGCCGACTTCGCCGCTGCCTTCCACCTCCTCGTGGCGGTAGTTGGTGCGCGCAGCGTCCAAGGCCACGCGCTCCAGGCCGAAGGCGCCCGGCTTCCAGCCGGCGGACACGGCGTGCCGCTCGCGCTGCATGCGGATGGTGACGTCGGGCTCGACGGGGACGCCGTAGCGGTGGCGATGGGCTTCGCTGGACACGCCCGCATAGCCCGCCGCGCCGACGAACGAGGCCCCCAGCGCGCCGCCCTCGGCCCACGCGGCTGCGTTGCGCACCCGGTCGGCTTCGGCCAGCGGCACGCCGTCTTGCACGGGCGTGTGGCGCGGCACTTTCGGGTTGTCGGTGCGGCGGCTGAAGGCGTCCACATGCCATGCGAGGCCGCCGCCGATGCTGCTGATGCCGCCGCCGCGTCCGATCAGGCCCTCCAGAACCGTGGCGCCGCCGCGCTCGCTGGCGGCACCGCCGGCGCGCAGCTCCGCACGTGCCGAGAACGGTGCCGGCACGCTGCGCGGAATGCGGTTGTCGATGGCGTTGACCACGCCGCCCGCGGCACTGCCGCCGTACAGCAGCACCGCCGGGCCGCGCAGCACCTCCAGCCGCTCCACCCTCAGCGGGTCGATGGCCGGGGCGTGGTCGAAGCTCAGGCTGCTGGCGTCGACCGAGGCGCCGCCGTTCTCCAGCAGGCGCACGCGGTCGCCGTCGAGGCCGCGGATCACCGGCCGGCTGGCGTTCGGCCCGAAGCCGGAGGCCGCGACGCCGGGCAGGCCATCGAGCGTCTCGCCCAGCGTGGCACTGCGCCGCAGCACGAGCCCCGTGCCGCCCAGCACCACGGCGGGCTGCAAGGTGCGCTCGGCACCCAGCGGGTTGCCGGTGATGACGACGGTTTCGCTCGCCGGCATGCCTTGCGCCCGCAACGGAGGCGCGGCACACAGGCAGGCAGCGAGGGCTGTGGCCTTCAGCGGCCAGCCCGGCACGGCGCCGGTTCGTTTCGGTTGATTGATCATGTCTGTCTCGTCTTGTCGAATGAACGAATGGAGATGGGCGCGCCGCCCGCGGCGGCGCGAAGGCGCGCGCGGGCGTGCTCGTGGTGAGGGAGTGAGGAGCCGCAGCCATGCGCGGCGCGAGCCCGGCACAGGCGCCGGCCCGGTGGATGCGAGGCGAACGCGCGGGGGCCGGCGGATCGCCCAGTCAGGGCGAGTCAGTGCCGGCGCGGCGCCTCAGCCGCGCTGCGGAAGCTGCAGCTGGGTCAGCGCAGCCGGCGGTGGGCCGCGAGCGTGGTACCCCGCCGCACTGCCGCCCATCAGGGGCCGCAGCGCTGGCCGCGCGCCCTGCGTGTTCGCCGGCGCCAGCGCCGGCATCGGCAGCGCGGCCGCCAGCGCGTCGGCCTGGGCCGCGTGGTCGAGCAGCCTGCATTGCTCGCTGCCCGGGAGGTGCTCGCTGAAGGGCTCGCGCGCTTGCGCAGCATCGGTGGACCAAGGGTCATGCAAACCCGGTTGGCCTGGAACCTGGCCTGGTTGATCCGGCCGGGCCTGTTCGCCGGGTTCACACTGCTCATCGTGCGCGTGCGCCAGCGCAGCGTGCACACCGGCCGGGCCAGCGCCATGCAGCATGCGGTGCGCCAGGCCCAGCGCCTGGGCGGCCACCAGCACGGCGGCCAGCATCCAGGCCAGTTGAAGCGGCCAGAGCCCGCGCCGCGCGCGGCAACGCTCGTTGGGTTTCATGGCCCGCGCCGCCCTGCCGCTACGCCTGCCGCATCACGCGCTGCGGGTACGGAATCTCGACGCCGGTCTCGTTCAGCGTGCGCAGGATGGCCAGGTTCACGTCGCTGCGCACGTTGTTCTGGCCGTTCTCCGGGTCGGCGATCCAGAACGCCACGGTCAGGTCCAGGCCATCGGCGCCGAAGGCCGTGAGCTGCACTCCCGGCGGCGGGTCGGTGATGACGCGTGGGACCTGCGCCGCCGCCTCGCCCAGGCGCGGCATCAGCGCCTGGAGGTCGGTGCCGTAGGCGACCTGCACGGTGGTGGTCATCGCCACCTTGCGGTCGGCCAGCGAGCTGTTTTCCACGCGCTGCGTGATCATCATCTCGTTGGGCACGATGCTCTCGCGGCCGTTGAGCGCGCGGATCACGGTGTAGCGCGTGGTGATGTCGGTGATGCGGCCCTCGAAGTTGTCGACCTTCACCATGTCGCCGATGCGCATGCTGCGCTCGGCCAGGATGACGAAACCGCTGACGTAGTTGGCCGCCAGCTTCTGCAGCCCGAAGCCGATGCCCACGCCGAGGGCACCGCCCAGCACGCCCAGGGCCGTGAGGTCGATGCCGGCGGCCGACAACGCAAACATCAGCCCGAGGAAGAGCAGCAACGCGCGCACCGCGTTGGCCGCCATCTTGCGCACCGAGAGGTTCTCGTGCGCACCGGCCAGCAGCCGCGCCTCGAACGCCGAGCTCAGCCACAGCGCCAGCACCAGCACCACCACCGCGGCGATGGCGCCTTCGAGCATGTTGCGCAGCGAGATCGTCGTGCCGCCGATCTTCCAGTGGATGGCGTCCAGCTCCTGCAGCACCAGCGGCAGCACGCCGGCGATCCACAGCACCACGGCGATCCACGCCAGCCACGACACCCAGCGCTCGACCACGCGCATCACCGCCGAGGTCGGAAAGCTCTTGTGCAGCACCCGCACCGTGAGGCGGATGCCCACCAGCGACAGCATGACCGGCACGACCAGCTTGAACACCGCCGGCGGCACGTGCGGCCAGTAGCTCAGCAGCGCCCAGCGCGCCACCCAGGCCGCGCTCAGCGCCAGCACCGGGAACAGCACGCCGTCGACGATGCCTTCACCGAACCACACCGATCCGGGCCGCGGCCGGCTGCCGCGCAGCAGGCGCACCAGCGCCCAGGCCAGCGCCAGGCAGCCGACGAAGACTGCCAGCTCGATCAGCGCCGTGGGCCGCTGCAGCGCCTGCAGCAGGCGCCAGAACTCCTCGGCGGTGAGCGCGCGCGGCGTCATGAACGCGCGCGGTCAGGCCAGATCGGCGAGCACGCGCAGGTGCGCGGCCACGCTGCGCGCCAGCGCGCCGAGGTTGTAGCCGCCTTCCAGGCAGGAAACGATGCGCCCCTGCGCGTACCGGTTGGCCAACTCGACCAACTGCCGCGTGATCCACTCGTAGTCGGCCTCCACCAGCCCCATCTGGCCGAGGTCGTCTTCGCGGTGCGCGTCGAAGCCGGCCGAGATGAAGATCATCTGCGGGCGAAACTCCTCCAGCGCGGGCAGCCATTGGCGCTGCACCGCCTCGCGCATGGCCGGGCCGCGGGTGTACGGCGGCAGCGGCAGGTTGATCATGTTGGTGCCCTTGGGCACCGCGCCGCTGTAGGGGTACAGCGGGTGCTGGAAGAAGCTGACCATCAGCACGCGGTCGTCGCCGGCGATGATGTCTTCGGTGCCGTTGCCGTGGTGCACGTCGAAGTCGACGATCGCCACACGTTCCAGGCCGTGCACGTCCAGCGCGTGGCGCGCGGCCACGGCGACGTTGTTGAAGAAGCAAAAGCCCATCGCCTCGTCGCGCGTGGCGTGGTGGCCGGGGGGCCGCACGGCGCAGAAGGCGCGCACCGACTGGCGCGCCGCCGCACCCTGGATCACTGCGTCGGTGGCGGCCACCGCCGCCCCGGCCGCCCGCAGCGCCGCGGCCAGCGTCTGCGGGCAGGCCACCGTGTCGGGGTCGAGGTGGCGCGGCTCGCCGCCGATCTGCACCTGCTGCAGCACGTCGGTGAGGCCGGCCACGTAGCCGGCGGCATGGGCGCGGCCGAGCTGCTCGGCGCTGGCCTGCGGCGCGTCGCGGAATTCGAGCGCCAGGTCCAGCCCGGTGGCCCGCAGGTGGTCGTGGATCGCGTCCAGCCTTGCCGGGCACTCGGGGTGCCCCTCGCCCATGTCGTGCTGCCGGCAGGCCGAATGGGTGAAGAAGAGGGTGTTCATGGACGGATGCCGAGATTTCCGAGACGGGCTTTTCGGGTATGGTGGGGCGATGGATCTGCGTCTGCTGAAGAAGTCGCCGCCGTCGGGCGCGGCCCCCGCCACGCCGGCCACTCCCGCCGCGGCGCAGAGAACCCCCGCGGGCCCGGCCACGTCGTGGCCGCGACGCCTGGCGACCCTGGTCGATCAGATTAGCACGATCGTCGTGGGCAAGCGCCCGCAGATCGAGGACTGCATCGCCTGCCTGCTGGCCGGCGGCCACCTGCTGATCGAAGACGTGCCCGGCGTCGGCAAGACGACGCTGGCGCACACGCTGGCGATGTCGCTGGGCCTGGAGTTCCGCCGCGTGCAGTTCACCGCCGACCTGCTGCCTTCCGACCTGGTGGGCGTGAGCGTGTTCGAACGCGCGCAGGACCGCTTCGTCTTCCACCCGGGGCCGGTGTTCGCGCAGGTGCTGCTGGCCGACGAGATCAACCGCGCCGGCCCGAAGACCCAGAGCGCGCTGCTCGAGGCGATGGAGGAGCAGCAGGTCACCCTCGAGAACGAGACCCGCCCGCTGCCCGCGCCGTTCTTCGTGATCGCCACGCAGAACCCGAGCGACCAGCTGGGCACCTACCCGCTGCCCGAGAGCCAGCTCGACCGCTTCCTCATGCGCATCACGCTGGGCTACCCCGACCGCGCCAGCGAACGTGCACTGCTGGCCGGCGGCGACCGCCGCGAGGCCGCGAGGCACCTCGCGCCGGTGCTGGCGCCGGCCGAACTGGCCCAGGCGCAGCAGGCGGTGCTGGCGGTGCGCGCCGGCGAGTCGTTGCTGGACTATCTGCAGGCGCTGATCTCCGCCACGCGCAACGGTCGCTGGTTCGCCGAAGGCCTGAGCCCGCGCGCCGGCATCGCCGTGTTGCGCGCCGCGCGCGCGCGCGCGCTGATGGCCGGGCGAGACTACGTCGCGCCCGACGACGTGCAGGCCATCCTGCCGCAGACCATCGCCCACCGGCTGGTGCCTGCCGCCGGCGCCGGCCGCGGCGCGGTGGAGCAGGTGCAGGCGATGATCGAAGCAACCCCCGTGGCGTGAACGCCCCGACCGCGCCGCTGCCGCAGCACGCCGGGCTCCATTCGATGCTCGTGCGGCTGTCGCCGCGCCAGCAGTTCCGCCGCTGGTGGCAGGCCCGGCTGCCGCTTTCCGATACCTGGGTGCTCGGCCAGCGCAACATCTACATCCTGCCCACGCGCGCAGGCTTCGTGTTTGCGCTCACGCTGGTCGTCATGCTGCTGGCGGCCATCAACTACCAGCTCAACCTCGGCCACGCCCTCACCTTTGCGCTGGCCGGCGCCGGCGTGGTCTCGATGCACATGACGCACGCCACGCTGCGCGGGCTGACGTTGCACCTGAAGCCGGTGGCCAGCGTGTTCGCCGGCGAGCCGGCGCAGCTGGAGGTGGTGGTCACCAACCCCGGCGGCCAGCGGCACGGGCTGGCCCTGCGCTTCGAGAATGCGGCGCTGGCCGGCAGCGGCGCGCTGGCGTGGTGCGACGTGCCCGCCGGCGGCCAGCAGACCATCCACCTCGCACTCGTGCCGCCGGCGCGCGGCTGGCATGCCGTGCCCACGCTGGTGGTGCAGACCGTGTTCCCGTTCGGCCTGTTCCGCGCCTGGACCGTGTGGCGCCCGGCCGCGCGTGTGCTGGCCTGGCCGCGGCCGGAGGCCGATGCGCCGGCGCTGCCCACCAGCACCGGCCAACCCGGAGACGAAGCCGGCCGGCCGCGCCACGCCGGCGGCGAGTTTGACGGCGTGCGCCCGTGGCAGCGCGGCGACACGATGCGCCAGGTGGTGTGGAAGAAGGTGGCGCGCAGCAACGAGCTGGTCAGCCGCGACACCGCCGGCGCCGGCCGCGGCGAGGTGTGGCTCGACTGGGCCGCCACGGCGATGGCAGGCACCGAGCCGCGGCTGTCGCGGCTGGCGGCGTGGGTGCTGGCCGCCGAGCGCGCGCAGCTGCCCTTCGGCCTGCGGCTGCCGGGTCGCGAGATGGCACCGGCTGCCGGCGCAGCGCAGCGCTTGGCCGCGCTGGACATGCTGGCCACCTGTGTGACGTGATGCGCCACAGCCCTCCCGCGCCACAGCCCGCAACCCGGGGCGAGAACGTGCCGCCGGTGCGGGCATCTGCCGCGCGGGTCGCGCCGGCTTCCGGGGCGGGTTCCGGGGCGGGTTCCGCGCTGACTTCTGCACCGGCATTCGATCGGCGCGGTGGGCTGCCCACCAGCCTGCGCAACCTGCCGCGCGAGACCCGCGACACGCTGGTCGTGCTGGCGATCATCGCCTTCACGGTGGCGCCGCACGTGGACCACCTGGCGCCGTGGTGCGGCGTGCTGGTCGCCGGCGTGCTGGTCTGGCGCGCGAGGCTGGCGCTCAGCGGTGCCGCGATGCCCGGGCGCTGGGTGATGTGGGGCCTGCTGCTGCTGACCGCCGGCCTGACGTTCTGGACCGAACGAACGTTGCTCGGCCGCGAGGCCGGCGTGACGCTCCTGGTGGCCCTGCTGGCGCTGAAGACGCTGGAGCTGCGCGCGCGGCGCGACGCACTGGTGGTGTTCTTCCTCGGCTTCTTCCTCGTGCTGACACAGTTCCTGTACTCGCAGTCGCTGTTCACCGGCCTGTGGATGCTGCTGGCGCTGTGGGCGTTGCTGGCCGCGTTGGTGCTGGCGCACATGCCCGTGGGGCGGCCGAGCCTGGCCCGGGCGGCGGCAGTGGCCGCGCGCGCCACGGTGCTCGGCCTGCCGCTGATGGCGCTGCTGTTCGTGCTGTTCCCGCGCATCGGGCCGCTGTGGGGGTTGCCGCAGGACGCGGCGGGCAAGACGGGGTTGTCGGGCACGCTGCGCCTGGGCGGCGTGGCCGAGGTGGCCAACGACGACACGGTGGCATTTCGCATCCGCTTCGACGGCGTGCCGCCGCCGGCGCGGCAGCTGTACTTCCGCGGCCCGGTGCTGGCCACCACCGACGGGCGCGAATGGACACGCCTGGTTCCCACCGTGGCCCCGCTGCAGCGCACACGCGCCGAACTGGTGACCCGCGGCGAGCCGCTGCCCTACGAGATGACGCTGGAGCCGGGCCGGCTGCCGGTGGTGCCGCTCCTGGAGGCGACGCCCGAGCGCGGCGGCTACGCACCGCGCGCCGACGGCTGGCTGTTCGGCCTCAGGCCCGATCTGCAGTGGCAGGCCGACCGGCCGATCACCGAGCGGCTGCGGCTGCAGGCCACCGCCTACCTGGACTTCGGGCACGGGCCGCTGGAGCCGATCAACGGGCTGCGCGACTTCATGCACCTGCCCGCCGCCGCCCACCCGCGCACGCGCCGCTGGGCGGCCGAGCTGCGCGAGCGGCCCGAGCTGCAGCGCGTCGACGCCACCGCGCTCACGCAGGCCGTGCTGCAGCACATCCGCACCGCCGGCTTCACCTACACGCTGGAGCCGGGCAGCTACGAGGGCGACGCCATCGACCAGTTCTGGTTCGACCGCCGGCTCGGCTTCTGCGAGCACTTTGCCGCCGCCTATGTGGTGGTGATGCGGGCGCTGGACGTGCCTGCGCGCATCGTCACGGGCTACCAGGGCGTCGACCTCGAGCCGCAGGATGGCTGGTGGGTGGTGCGCCAACGCAACGCGCATGCCTGGGCCGAGTACTGGCAGGCCGGCCGCGGCTGGGTGCGTGTGGACCCCACGGCAGCGGTGTCGCCAGAGCGCGTGCAGGCCGGCCGCAGCCTGACCCCTGCGCCGGGCCTGGTGGCCGGCGCGCTGCGCACACTGGACCCGGCGCTCGCGCAACGGCTGCGCAACGCCTGGGAGGTGGTGAACTACCGCTGGAACCTGTGGGTGCTGAGCTACTCGCGCGCGCAGCAGTTCGACTTCATGCGGGCGCTGGGCTTCACGGCACCGAGCTGGCAGGACCTGGCCACGCTGCTGGTCGGCACGCTGTGCGCGCTGACACTGGCCGGTGCCGCCTGGGCCTGGTACGACCGCCACCGGCAGGACCCCTGGATGCGGCTGACCCGGCAAGTGCAGCAGCGCCTGGCGGCGCTGGGCGTGGCGGTGCAGCCGCACGAGCCGCCACGCACCCGCGCCCAACGTGTGCGCGAGCGCCTGGGCACCGCGGGCGAGGCGGTGGCCGCGCAGTTGGAGGCGCTGGACCGCCTGCGCTATGCCGAGCAGGCCGCGGCGCGCGAACTGGCGCGGCGCTGGTGGCCGCAGTTCCGCGCGGCGGCACGCCGGGCCGCCGCCGGCTCCGCCGCAACTTCCCCCTGAGACTGCGCTGCCGAGGCAAGCGGGCGCGGGGTATTGCCGGCCGCGGGGCGATTGCCGACCGCAGGGCGATTGCGGGCCGCGGGGCGATTGCCGGCGGCAGGCGTGATGGCCGCAACGCGCCCGCGCCCCACGTGCGCTTTGGCACGGCCACGACGGCACGGCGTGCCACCGGCCCAGGCCCGGCTTCAGGCGTGCGTCGGCAGCGCCGATACCCCGTCGAGCCGAACGCGCCGGGCAACGGTTGCGCCCTTGCCGAAGGCCAAGAAGCACGCGACCCCATGTCCGCCCCCCCTGCCTTGCTGGCCCTGCTGGGCTTCAACGCCTTCGAGCGGCGCTCGTTCGCCGCCTTCTTTGCATTGGGCCGGGAGCCCGGGCCGGGCTACGAACTGACCGGCGACCTGCTCAACGCCGACTGCGCGGTGGCCGATGCCGACGACCTCCAGGCGATGGCGCTGCTGGTCGATGCCGGCCTGCTGCCACGCAGCGTGCTGCTGGGCCAGACCGTGCACAACGGCGCAGCGCTGCAGTTGCCGCGGCCGATCAACCTGCTGCTGGTGATGCGCGCGCTGGACACCGTGGTCGGCGCCCGCCCGCGCACCACTGCGCGGCTGGCCACCTCGGCCGACGAGGTGCAGGCGCCGCCCCCGGCCGGCGTGGCGACAAGCTCGCGCGCGCCTGTGCCCGCACTGCCGCGGCCCACGCCCGCCCCGGTGGCACGCCCCGTCCGCGGTGCCGACCAGGTGCAACGCGTGCTGGACGAACTGGCCTTCCGCACCGCCACGCTGCCGGCGCACATCGACGCCCGCGCGCTGGCCGCCGAAGGGGCCGCCGCCGCGCGCCGCGGCACGAGCGCTGCGCTCGAACGGCCCGACCTCGACCGCCGGCACGCGCGCACCGCGAGGTTGCCGATGGAGCACATCCTCGTCGTCGACAACGACGCCGCCACACTCAGGATGGTGGCCACGCAGCTGCAACGCTTCGGATTCCAGATCCATCTGGCCGGCCAGGCCGACGACGCGATGCGGCTGCTGACCACGCGCTTCCATGACTACGTGTTCGTCGACCCGGCGCTGCCCGGGCTCGACGCGCTTCTGGTTTGCCGCCTGGCCAAGCAGATCCCGTCGCCCGCCGCCGACCGGCCGGCCACCACCGTGGTGCTGCTGGCCGACCCCAACGCGCTGGCCGCGCTGCTGGAGCGCGCCCTGCCCGCCGCCGACGCCTGCCTGCGCAAGCCCCTGGAGCAGACCGCACTGCTCAAGCTGATGGGTGAACGCGAGGTGGCGCGTGTGGCCTACGCCGACACCGCGCGAAGCTCGACGCTGATCTGAAGCGCTCGCGCGCCGGCAGCAGCGCGCGCAGCCACCGCCGGCTGCACCGGCCGGCAACAGGAACCGCAGCCCTCGGCCGCAGCAGCAACAGCGATACGACTCCCCACGCTTGCCGGCGCGGGCTGCGGCAACAATGGCGTCCATGCCGTCGCCAAGCCTGCCCGAGCGCCGTCGCCTGCTTGCCGCCACGGCCTGGGGCGCGGCCGGCACGGCCTTCGGCATTCGTGGGGCCGCTGCCGCCAGCAGCCCGGCCGGCCCGCGCTACACCGACCATGCGGCGCTCGAGGCGTTCGCCGCCGAAGTCGCCCAGCGCCATCAGCTGCCCCGGCGCTGGCTGCTCAACCGCCTGGCGCAAGCTCGCCGCAGCGAAGCCGTGCGCCGCCTCATCATGCCGCCGCCGGCCGGCACGGCGAAGAACTGGCGCGCCTACCGCGAGCGCTTCGTCGAGCCCGAACGCATCGGCGCCGGGCTGGCGTTCTGGCGCGTGCACGAGCGCTGGCTGCAGGAGGCCGAAGCGCGCTACGGCGTGCCGCCCGAGGTGGTGCTCGGCATCGTCGGCGTGGAGACCTTCTACGGCCGCGTGATGGGCGGCTTTCGCGTCATCGATGCGCTGGCCACCCTGGCCTTCGACTTCCCGCCCGGGCGGCGCGACCGCGGCGGCTTCTTCCGCGACGAGCTGGCCGAGTTCTTCGTGTGGTGCGCTCGCGAGGGCCGCGACCCGCTCGCGCCGGTGGGCTCGTATGCCGGCGCGATGGGGCTGCCGCAGTTCATGCCCAGCAGCATCAACCGCTATGCCATCGACTTCGACGGCAGCGGCCGCATCGACCTGGACGGCAGCGCCGCCGACGCCACGGGCAGCGTGGCGCGTTACCTCGCCGAGTTCGGCTGGAAGGCCGGCCTGCCGACCCACTTCGCGGCCACCCCGCCCGCCGAACCCGGCGACCTCGCCGCGCTGCGCGAACGCGACATCCTTCCGGCCTTCAGCGCGCAGCAGATGGCCCAGCGCGGCGCCGGTCTGCCGGCCGCCGCGAAGGGCCACGACGGACTGCTGGCACTGGTCGAGCTGGAAAACGGCGATGCGCCACCCACCTTCGTGGCCGGCACGACGAACTTCTACGCCATCACGCGCTACAACTGGTCGAGCTACTACGCGATGGCCGTCATCGAACTGGCGCAGGCGCTGAAGTCGGCGCGCTAGGCCACCGGCAGCCTGCGCAGCGGGGAGGCCGCAGCCCTTGCGCCAGGCCGGCGCCCCGCGTCAGTCGCGCGGCCGGTAGCCGCGCCGCTCCATGCACTCGCTCATCGCGCGGCGGAACTCGCGCTGCTCCTCGCGGGTCATCTCGTCGGGCCGATCGCGGCGTGCGCGCGGTTCGCGCGCTTCGCGTTCGGCACGTTCGGCCCGCTCGGCCCGTTCGGTGCGCTCCCGCGCATCCTGCGCCGCGGCGCCGGCCGCGGCGCCCAGGATGGCGCCGATCACCATGCCCGCACCGGCGTTGCGCGACGAACTCACGATGCCGCCAGCCACCGCGCCCACCGCGGCGCCCGCGGCCACTTCGGCGCCACCGCCGGAGGCGGGCGCCTGCTCCTGAACGGGCTTGAAGCCGCCCGGGTCGAGCCCGGTCTCGCGCACCGCCTGGCGGTAGCACTCGTAGCGGTCGCGGTCATAGGCGCCTTCGGTGTGCCGGTAGCCGGCCACCGGCACGAACCAGATCGGCCCGCCGATCCACACACGCACGCGCGGAAACGGGTGGTGGTAGGGCCGCGGGGCCACCACGCACCCAGCCAGCAACGCAGCCAAACCGGCCGCCGCCAGCCCATGCCAGCGCGGCCGGCGCGGCGCGCGGGGCGGCAACGGCGCATTCGGCAGGGTGGGTTCGGTCGCCGGCGGGCAGGCGGGCGAAGAGGCGGCTGTGGCGCCGCGCGATCCGGGCAAGGTGGAACGGTCCATCGCCGCGCAACGGCAAGCCCGTCGCCACCGTTGACGACCGGCGCGTAAAGAGACGCAAAGCCGGCCGGCCGAGCACCCAGCCATCAGGCCCAGACGTGCCGCGTCAACGCGATGCCGGAGATCGCGAGCAGCGTCGCCAGCATGCGGCCCATCCACAGCGGCGAAATGCGCTTGGCGACCCGGTTGCCCAGCGCCACACCCGCAGCGGCGATCGGCATGGCGGCCAGCCATCGCGGCCCGACGGTAGCCAGGTCCGTTCGGCCGAAGCCGAACAGCACGGCCGCCGCCACCGTGCCCGCCAGCACCATCACCACCGGCACGGTGGCCCGCAGGCCGATCGCGTCGAGCCGGCGCGTCTGCAGCCACGCCACGACCACCGGGCCGGCGGTGGCGAACATCACCTCGATCACCCCCATGACCCAGGCCGCCAGGTGCCCCCACCGCGCAGCAGGCGCAACGCGGGGGCCGGCCTGCGGTACCCGGGCACGCACGGCAACGACAAGCACGTAGATCCCCAGGGCGAAAAGCGGCCACTTCGGATCGAGCTGCCCCAGCAGCCACAGCCCGCACAGCGTGCCCATGGCCATGCCGGGGACGAGGCGCAACAGTTCCTGCCACTGGACATGCCTGAGGTTCAGGCCGCCATGCAGGATGCTGGCCGGCACGTCCAGCAGGATCGACAGCGCCACCACTTCGGGCAAGGGCCAGCGCTGCGCCAGCAAGGGCACAACGATGAGCGCCGAGCCCATGCCGGTGACCCCGAGCACGAAGTACGCGGTCAGCAGCACCGCCACTGCGTAGAGCAGGTCGAAGATCTGCACAGCCTGCGGCCGCTCAGCCAGCGCGCGGCGCCGCGAAGTGCCGCACCCAGCCGAGCAGCGAATGCGCTGCGGGGGTCAGGGGCAGGTCATGTCGACGCAGCACGTACACCGACAAGCTGCGCATGCCCTCTTCGACATCGACGCGGCAGAGTTCGTTGCGGAAGGCGTTGTGCTCGAACAGCGCCAACGGCATCGTGGTCAACCAGTCCGAGCGCGCGATGATGCCGGGCAGCACAAGAAACGACTCGCAGGACATCGCGCGGTCCGGCGACGGCAGGCCATGCTCCTTGAAGGCCTCCTCGATCAAAGCGCCGGCGCCCCGCGGTGCGCTCGAATAGACCCATCGGCAAGCCTCGAGCTCGGCCAGGCGTCGGGCACCAGCCAAGGGGTGGCCCTTGCGGGCGACGATGACGACCTGGCTCGTGCTGAGCGGTTCGCACTCCAGATCCTCCTCGAGATCGTGCCGGTTGGCCGCCGTCAGCGCGAAGTCCAGACTGCCATCGCGCAGGTCCGGAGCGATGCCGGGGTACAGACCGTCGCGCACCCTGATCGTCACCTTGGGGTGCTCACGCGCGAACTGCGCCAGCGCCTGCGGCAGCACTTGCAGGCCGATGGCCGGCGAGGTGGAAAACGTGATCTGGCCTTCCCAGTGCCCGCGCAGTTGCTGCAGTTCATCTTGCGCGCGCCGGCTCTCGGCGACGATCAGCCGTGCGTGCTTGATGAAGGCCTGGCCGAAGTGCGTGAGCGTCACGCCGCGCTTGGTGCGCAGCAGCAGTGGCGCGCACAACTCCGCCTCGAGCTGCTGGATGGCTGCGCTCAGCGCCGGCTGTGAGACATGCAGCTGCTGGGCCGCCGCGCGAAGGCTGCCCACGGCCTCGATGCACAGGAGCGCCTCCAAAGTCTGAAGTCTCACGTCGTGTGCGCGCCAGTGGCCATGGGTCAGTGATCCGGAAATCTGATCGTAGTGTCGAAGATTCGATTTGCGACTGTCACGGGGTGATCACTAGGATCGTCCCCTGTCTGGAACTGCCAGGCAGAGAAGGGGGCGCGATGTTCATTCGGAACTGCTGGTACGTCGCGGCTTGGGACATCGAGGTGCCCGCCGAAGGCCTGATGGCCCGCACCCTGCTGGGCGAGCCGGTACTGCTGTACCGCGACACCCAAGGGCGCGTGGTGGCACTGGAGAACCGCTGCTGCCACCGCGCCGCGCCGCTGCACATCGGCCGCAAAGAAGGCGATTGCGTGCGCTGCCTGTACCACGGCCTGAAGTTCGACCCCAGCGGCGCGTGCATCGAGATCCCGGGCCAGGCGCAGATCCCGCCCAAGACCTGCATCAAGAGCTTCCCGGTGGTCGAACGTGATCGCCTGGTATGGATCTGGATGGGCGACCCGGCGCGCGCCAACGCCGAGGACATCGTCGCCTATCCCTGGCACGACTCGCCCGAGTGGCGCATGAAGCCGGGCTACATCCACTACCAGGCGCACTACCAGCTGATCGTCGACAACCTGCTGGACTTCACGCACCTGGCCTGGGTGCACCCCACGACGCTGGGCACCGAAAGCGCAGCCGGGCTCAAGCCCAAGATCGAGCGTGATACCAGCGGCAACGGCACGCTGACCATCACGCGCTGGTATCTCGACGACGAGATGCCGAACCTGCACAAGATGGTGGCGTCTTTCGAAGGCAAGGTCGACCGCTGGCAGATCTACCAATGGTCGCCGCCGGCGCTGCTGCGCATGGATGCGGGCTCGGCGCCCGCCGGCACCGGCGCGCCGCAAGGCCAACGCGTGCCGCAGGCCTTGCAGTTCCGCCACACCTCGATCCAGACGCCCGAGACGGCCACCACCAGCCACTACTGGTTCTGCCAGGCGCGCAACTTCGCACTCGACGACGAGGCGATGACCGAGAAGATCTTCCAGGGCGTGGTCAAAGCCTTCGAGGAAGACCGCACCGTGATCGAAGCGCAGCAGAAGGTGATGAGCCTCCTGCCGGACCGGCCGATGGTGCCGATCGCCGCCGATGCCGGGCTCAATCAGGCGCGCTGGCTGATCGAGCGGCTGCTGAAAGCCGAAGCGAAGGTCGACGTCAACGCCGACATCAAGGCGGGAGTGGGCGAGGGCGCACGATGAGCGCCGACATCGACGTCACTGTCAGCGCGATCCGCGCCGTGGCCCGTGATGTGCTGGCCATCGAGCTGCGCCACAAGTCCGGGCAGGCCCTGCCTGGCGCCGCGCCCGGCGCGCACATCGAGTTCGCTTTGCCCAACGGCCTGGTGCGGCAGTACTCGCTCACCGACGCGCAAGGCAAGGCGCATCAAGACTGCTACACCATCGCCGTGGGCTGGGACGCCAACAGCCGCGGCGGCTCGCACTGGATCCACGAGCGGCTGCGCGTGGGCCAGGCGCTGCGCGTGAGCGCACCGCGCAACCTGTTTGCGATGGACCCGGCGCACCGCCGCGTGCTGCTGCTGGCCGGTGGCATCGGCATCACGCCGATCGTTGCGATGGCACGGCATTGCGCGGCAGCGGGCCTCGACTGGTCGCTCGTGGCCTGCGCGCGATCGGCTTCGCGGCTGGCTTATCTCGAAGAGCTCGAGGCGCTGGCCGGCAACCGCCTGCGCACGCACTTCGACGACGAGCACGGCGGGCCGATCGACCTGAGCACGCTGCTGGCGCCGCGGCAGTGGGATGCCGTGTACGCCTGCGGCCCCGCCCCGATGCTGGATGCCCTGACCGCGATGACCAGCGACTGGTCAACCGGCAGCGTGCGAATGGAGCGCTTCAAGGGCGCGGAAGTTCCCGCCGGCGAGCGCCGCGTCTTCGAGCTGGTGCTGCAGCGCAGTGGCCTCGAGACCGAAGTCGGCACGCACGAGAGCGTGCTCGACGCCATCGAACGGCTGGGCGTCAGCTACCCCTTCTCCTGCCGCGAAGGCATCTGCGGCACCTGCGAGGCGCCGATGCTGGAGGGTGAGGCGGAGCACATGGACTTCGTGCTCGACCCGGCCGAGAAGGCCAACCACCAGCGAATGATGGTGTGCGTTTCGCGCTGCGCCAGCTCACGCCTGGTGCTCGATATCTAGGAAAACCCATGAACTTGAACGACAGGGTGGCCATCGTCACCGGTGGCGCATCGGGCTTTGGCGCGGCCATCGCACGGCGTCTGGCCGAACGTGGTGCTGCGGTGATGGTGGCCGATCTCAATGCCGAGGGCGCTCGCTCACAGGCCGAGTCGCTCACCCAAGCCGGCCTGCGCGCCGAATGGGCGGCCTGCGATGTGTCGCGCGAAGCGGACTACCGCGCTGCGGTGGAGGCCACGCTCGCCAAGCTGGGCCGACTGGACATCGTGGTCAACAACGCCGGCACCACGCACCGCAGCAAGCCCGCGCTGGAAGTCACCGAGCAAGAGTTCGACCGCGTCTACAACGTCAACCTGAAGAGCCTGTTCTGGTCGGCGCGCTGCGTGCTGCCGCTCTTCGCGAAGCAGGGGCGCGGTGCGATGGTCAACGTGGCCTCGACCACCGGCGTGCGCCCCGGGCCGGGGCTCACCTGGTACAGCGGCAGCAAGGCCGCGATGATCAACCTCACCAAGGGCCTGGCGCTGGAGTTCGCCAAGGCCGGCGTGCGCGTCAACGCGGTGAACCCGATGATCGGCGAGACGCCGATGATGGCCGACTTCATGGGCATGGAAGACACGCCCGCGAATCGCGAGCGATTCCTGGCGCGCATACCGCTCGGCCGCTTCACGCGCCCCGACGACGTGGCCGGCGCGGTGGCCTTCCTCGCCTCTGACGACGCCAGCTTCCTCACCGGCGTGTGCCTCGATGTCGACGGAGGCCGCAACATATGAGCCCGAGCTACCACTGCCCCGAGCTGCTGATCGCGGGCCGCTGGCGCGCCGGCCGCCACGCGCAGCGCCTGACGATCACCGACCCTTCCAATGGCGAGCCGCTCGGCGAGCTGGGGCTGGCCGATGCGCAAGACCTGCAGGAGGCGCTGGCCGCCACGCAGAAGGCCTTCGAGCACTGGCGGCAGGTGCCCGCGCACCAGCGCTGCGAGCGCCTCGAGCGCGGTGTGGCCCGCATGCGCCAGCGCAGCGAAGAGATCGCCCTGATGCTCACGCTCGAGCAGGGCAAACCGCTGGCCGAGGCGCGCGCCGAATGCGCGATGGCCGCCGATTTGATCAAGTGGTACGCCGAGGAAGCGCGGCGCATCTACGGCCGCATCATTCCCGCGCGCCTGCCCAGCAGCCGCATGGATGTGCTCAAGCTGCCGGTGGGGCCGGTGGCCGCGTTCTCGCCCTGGAACTTTCCGCTCGTGCTCTCGGCGCGCAAGCTGGGTGGCGCGCTCGCGGCCGGTTGCTCCATCGTGCTCAAGGCGGCCGAAGAAACGCCGGCCAGCGTGGCGCTGATGGTCGACTGCCTGAACCAGGAGCTTCCTGAAGGCGTGCT
>JAEUPC010000144.1 GCA_016789865.1 Rubrivivax sp. | reverse complement strand
ATCGGCTGCGCCGACAGCCGCGTGCCGGCCAACCAGATCACCGGCCTCGACCCCGGCGAGGTGTTCGTGCACCGCAACGTCGCCAACGTGGTGGTGCACTCCGACCTCAACGCGCTGTCGACCATCCAGTTCGCGGTGGAGCACCTGAAGGTGCGCCACATCATCGTCGTGGGCCACTACGGCTGCGCCGGCGTGCGCGCGGCGCTGCGCGGCATCCGCGTCGGGCTGGCCGACAACTGGCTGCGCCACGTGCAGGACGTGCGGCTGCGGCACCGCGGGCGCATCGACCACCTGCCGCCCGAGCAGCAGGAAGACATCCTGTGCGAGATGAACGTCATCGAGCAGGTGGGCAACGTGGCGCTGTCCACGGTGCTGCAGGATGCCTGGGCGCGCGGCCAGGTGGTCAGCGTGCACGGCTGGGTCTACGGCCTGAAGGACGGGCTGCTGAAGGATCTGCAGGTCACGATGGATCGGCCCGAGAAGGTGGTGCAGGTGTTTGGCGCGGCGCTCAAGCGCTACCCGCGCCATGCCGGCGGGGCGGCGGTCGACACGACTTTCTGAGCCGGCGCGGCGCCACCCGCTGGCCCCGTCAGCCCGGCGACGGTGCGGGCTGCCTACACTTCGGGCCATGTTTCCGCAGCGCCTCACCGACACCCGCGCCTACGACATCGCCGTCGCACTGCGCGACGGCTTCAACCGCCACTACCGCCTGTTCCGCGAGGTCAGCGCAGCGGCCAAGCAGCGCTTCGAGCGCGCCGACTGGCACGGCCAGCAGCGCGCTCAGCGCGAGCGCATCGAGTTCTACGACATGCGCGTCAACGAGGCGGTGGAGCGGCTGCGGCGCGAGTTTGCGGTGGACCAGCTCGGCATGGACACCTGGCAGCAGGCCAAGCTGCACTACATCGGTCTGCTCACCGACCACCACCAACCCGAACTCGCCGAGACCTTCTTCAATTCGGTGACGGCCAAGCTGCTGCACCGCAGCTACTTCCGCAACGACTTCATCTTCGTGCGCCCGGCGGTCAGCACCGAGTACATCGAGAACGACGAGCCCGCCAGCAAGCCCACCTACCGCGCCTACTACCCCACACCGCAGAACCTGCAGGCGACCTGGCGGCGCATCATCGACAACTTCCAGCTCGAGGGGGAGTTCGAGGACCTCGAGCGCGATGCCGCCAACGTCACCCAGGCGATGCTGGCCGAGCTGGGGGCCTTCCGCCCGCGCACGAATTTCCAGATTCAGGTGCTCTCGAGCCTCTTCTACCGCAACAAGGGCGCCTACCTGGTCGGCAAGATCATCAACGGCTTCGTCGAGATCCCGCTCGCGCTGCCCATCCTGCACGGCGACGCCGGGCGGCTGGTGGTGGACGCCGCGCTGTTCGGCGAAGACGAGTTGCTGATGATCTTCAGCTATGCGCGCGCCTACTTCATGGTGGACATGGAGATCCCCAGCGCCTACGTGCAGTTCCTGCGCGGACTCATGCCGCGCAAGCCGCGCGCCGAGCTGTACAACGCGCTGGGGCTGCAGAAGCACGGCAAGAACCTCTTCTACCGCGACTTCATGTTCCACCTGCGCCACAGCAGCGACCGCTTCCGCATCGCGCCGGGCATCAAGGGCATGGTGATGCTGGTGTTCGACCTGCCCAGCTTCCCGTACGTGTTCAAGGTCATCAAGGACTTCTACCCGCCGCAGAAGGACACCACGCGCGAGCAGATCCAGGGCAAGTACCTGCTGGTCAAGCAGCACGACCGTGT
>JAEUPC010000018.1 GCA_016789865.1 Rubrivivax sp. | reverse complement strand
TGCGCTGGGACAGAACCCGAAGCTCCCGCTCCGTCCGCGCGTCCAACTCGATCGTCTTGGCAACCCGCATCGCCCACCTCCTGGGCGGTTGGAGTATGCCGGCGCCATTAAGTTCTGCGACTTGGCGCGCACTACACTAGGAGGTATGGTCGACGTCTGCATCCGAGCCGATGTCTGCAACGCGCTGCTCGGCACCGATACCTCAGAGATCGAGTTGCTGCCGTTCACCATCGAAGGCGCTCCGTGGGTCCTCGTGAACTGCCTGCGCACGGTAGAGGTGTTCGACCCGAGCACCACCGACATCGGCTTCCTTGAGGTTGCAGGTCACGGGCCGGTGCCCACCGAGGTCAGGTGGATCAACGTGACCGACCCGACCGCGTGCAGCAAAGCGCTCTTCGGCCTGCGTTCGCCAAAGGTGAGGCAGTTGCTTTGGACGGACGATCTGGTCAACCGGTGCCGTGAGCTTGGTCTGCAGGGTCTCGAGTTCAAGCATGTGGGGTTTGTCGTGCCCGACGCGGCCCATGCCGTACCCAAGCCGGCCGCGGCGCCCCCGGTGGCCAGCCTTCGAAAGTACAAGGGTCCAAAGCTGACGACCACGCCATTGCCTGCGGATGAAATGAAGGAACTCGAGGCGGCTGGCACCGAGCTGCGGCGCAAGATGGATCTGCCGCACGAGGCAGGTGCAGAGCTGGTGTTGGCGAGCGTTTCCTCTGAGCTGTCGTCACTCGGAACGCAGTGGAGCGGCCTCGGAAAGGATCAGCGAGTCGACGCATTGCTCGGGCTCTCGTCTGTCTTTGGCGACTTGCTGCGTTCCGCGCTCGGCTGGTCGTGGGTGCAGTTGCGACAAGGGCGCAGCCAACGATGGATCGCGCTGCTGGCGCCGTCAGGTCAGCATGCATTTGCACCCGTGCCGTACTTTCATCTGCAGATGGGCTCCGAGGCGCCAACGGTCACGCTTCTTTTCAACTTGCTCGCCACAGGGCCGCTGCCGCCAGCCGAACCCGGGCAGATCGTGCCGATCGGTTGAGCGGCCGAGCGCGGCCTCCCGAACTCTCGGTGCGCAATCCACTCGGCCGCGATCTGCGCTCCAGCCGCACGACCGCAGTCACCCCTGGCAAGCGGGCCCACGACTGCGGCTCACCGAGCGCGGCGGGGCGTCAAGGTCCGTCAGGCGGTTGCGCAACCACTCACCACGTGTTGCGCAGCTCGCGCAGCTTGACGAACACCGTCTTCGGGTCGGGGCACTCCGGCAGGTCGCCGAACACCTCGCGCAGCCTGGCGATCACCGTGGCGCTGGTGAGGCGGAAGAAGGTGTTGATGCGCCGCTCCATCGCCAGCGTGGAGACGAACGGCCGGCTCGGGTCTTGCCCCTGCACCTGCTCGAGCAGCTGCTGCGCGTCCTGGTTGTCGGGCTCGCGGTCCAGCGTGAAGCCGAGGTTGTTCTCGATGTAGTCGTGGCCGGGGTAGACGAGCGTGTCGTCGGGCAGCCGCGCCAACTGGCGCGAGAAGGTGTCGAACAGCGCCTCGGGGTGGCCGCCGTTGTGGCAGTTGCCGGCACCGGCGTTGAACAGGGTATCGCCGCAGAACAGGGCCTTGCGCTCGCCATGCGCGCACAGGCAGATGTGGCAGTAGGTGTGGCCGGGTGTGTCCAGCGCCTCCAGCTCCACGGTGCGGCCGACCTTCACCACGTCGCCGGCCGAAAGGCCGCGGTCAATGCCGGCGATCTTGTCCTTGGCGTTCACGTGGGCCAGCAGCTTGGCGCCGGTCTTGGCGATGAGCGCCTCGTTGCCGCCGGTGTGGTCGCGGTGCTCGTGGGTGTTGAGCACCTGCGTGATCTGCCAGCCTTCCTGCCTGGCCGCCGCCAGGCACTTCTCGTGGTCCAGCGGGTCGATGGCCAGCGCCTCGCCGGTTTCGGGGCAGGCGATCAGGTAGTTGAAGTTGCGGTAGGCGTTGGCGGTCCAGATCTGCCTGACGAGCATGGTGCGGCCTCTCGGTTGAACGGGTGTGAACGGCTGCCCCGCGGGCGTCGAAATCAGGCCGGCGGCAGCGGCCGCGGCCGGCCTTCCTTGTCGATGGCCACGTAGGTGACGTCGGCCTCGGTGACCTTCACCACCTGCAGGTTGGCCGGGTTGCGCTCGGCGTAGACGTCGACGTGCACGCTGACGCTGGTGGAGCCGATGCGCGTGACCTTGGCGTAGAAGCTCAACAGGTCGCCCATCGACACCGGCTGCTTGAAGATGAACTGGTTCACCGCCACGGTGGCGATGCGGCCCTTGGCGATGCGGAAGGGCAGCACGGCGCCGGCGATGTCCACCTGCGCCATCACCCAGCCGCCGAAGATGTCGCCGTTGCCGTTCACGTCGGCAGGCATCGGCATCACGCGCAGCACCAGCTCGCGGCCGTCGGCCAGTGCGGCCGGCGCCATCTTGATCTCGGGGCGCAGCAGTTCGGCGGCGGGGGGCTGGGGGTCGGGCGGCATCGCAACTCGCTCCTCGGGCGGCGGCAGGGCCTCTCGCGGCGGCGAGAATCGGCGCATGCAGGGTGCACCGACTTTAGCCGCAGCGCCGACGGGTCCGCTCGATGAAGGTCCGCACGGCGAAGGCCCGCTTGATGAAGGCCCGAGAAGCGCGCCGCTGGACCCGTGCCGCGGCCGGCCGCAGCTGGCGCGCTGGCTGCGGCGCCTTTCGCGCGTGTTCGACCTCGACGCCGTGCGCCGCGAAGTCCCCGACACCGCGGCGGTGGCCCACTACTACGCGGTCAACGAGGGCAGCTACCGCCGCTACCACTCCGCCGAGGGCGCGGTGCACATGGCGCTGAACCCCGGCGGGCGATTCGACGCCGCGGGTTTCGCCGGCCAGCTGCTGCGGCTGGAAGCGCACTGGGCACGGCAGCCCGAAGGGCCGCCGGCCGATGTGCTGGAGCTCGCCTTCGGCCAGGGCTACAACCTTGGCTACCTGCTGCCGCGGCACGAGGGCACCCGCTTCCAGGGCATCGACCTCACGCCGGCGCATGTGGCGCTGGCCCGCGAGCGCCTTGCGCGCTGGACCACGGGCGCGAGCCCGCGGCTTGCGCTCACGCAGGGCGACTTCCACCACCTGCCGCAAGGCGGTGCCAGCATCGACGCGGTGTTCTGCATCGAGAGCTTCTGCCACGCGATGGACTTGCCGCACGCCATGCGCGAAGTGGCGCGCGTGCTGCGGCCGGGTGGCCGCTTCACGCTGTACGACGGCTACCTGCCGCGCTCGCCCCACGGGCCGCAAGGCCTGGGCGCCGACGAGGCGCTGGCCGTCGAGCTGGTGGCCAAGGGCATGGCCATCGACCGCCTGCAGACGATGGCCGAGATGCGCAGCGCCGCCGCTGCCGCCGGCCTCGTGCTGCAAGGCATGGTGGTGCTGGACCGCGAGGTGATGCCCAGCCTCGTGCGGCTGGAGCGCCTGACGGGCGCGTTCACACGCTGGCCGTGGTTCGCGCGCCGCGCACTGGCCCGGCGGCCCGCGGCGCGCAGCCGCAACGTGCTGGCCGGCTGCCTGATGGCCACCGCCGTGAGCCTGGGGCTCATCAGCTACCGCGAGCTGGTGTTCAGGAAGCCTGTCCCATGAGGCGCGGCGGCCCCGCCCTGCCCCTGCCCGCGGCGCCTGACGAGGGCGCAGTGGCCTCCACCGCGCCGCGCACCGACTGGCACACGCTGAAGCGCCTGCTGCCTTATCTGTGGCCCTGGCGCTGGCGCGTGGCGCTGGCGCTGGCCTTCCTGTTGCTGGCCAAGGGCGCCAACGTCGGCGTGCCGGTGCTGCTGAAGTACCTGGTCGATGCGCTCGCCCTGAAGCCCGGCGATCCGCAGGCGCTGCTCGTGGTGCCGATCGGCCTGCTGCTGGCCTACGCCGGCCTGCGCCTGAGCACGAGCCTGTTCACCGAGCTGCGCGAGCTGGTGTTCGCCAAGGTCAGCTTCGGCGCCAGCAAGCTGATCGCGCTGCAGGTGTTCCAGCACCTGCACTCGCTGAGCCTGCGCTTCCACCTGGAGCGGCAGACCGGCGGCCTGACGCGCGACATCGAGCGCGGCACGCGGGCGCTGCAGTCGCTGGTCAGCTACTCGCTGTACACCATCCTGCCCACGCTGGTGGAAGTGGCGCTCGTGCTGGCCGTGCTGGGCGTGAAGTTCGATGCCGGCTATGTGTGGATCACGCTGGCCGCGCTGGCGGTGTACATCACCTTCACCGTCAGCGTCACCGAGTGGCGCACGCGCTTCCGGCGCGAGATGAACGAGTTCGACTCGCGCGCCAACAGCCGCGCCATCGATGCGCTGCTGAACTACGAGACCGTCAAGTACTTCAACAACGAGGCCTTCGAGGCCCGGCGCTACGACGAGGGGCTGGAGGCCTTCCGCAAGGCCCAGGTGAAGAGCCAGACCACGCTGTCGCTGCTGAACACCGGGCAGCAGCTGGTGATTGCGACGAGCCTCGTGGCGATGCTGTGGCGCGCCACCGAAGGCGTGGTGGAGGGTCGCCTGACGCTCGGGGACCTGGTGATGATCAACGCCTTCCTCATCCAGCTGTACATCCCGCTGAACTTCCTGGGCGTGCTGTACCGCGAGGTCAAGCAAAGCCTCACCGACCTGGACAAGATGTTCGGCCTGCTGGAACGCAATCGCGAAGTCGACGATGCACCCGACGCCAAGCCGCTCGTGGTGCACGAGGGCGTGGTGCGCTTCGACAACGTGCATTTCGCGTACGACCGGGCCGAAGGCGGGCCGCAGGCCACGCGAACCATCCTGCACGGCATCAGCTTCGAGATCCCGGCGGGCAAGACGGTGGCGGTGGTCGGCCCTTCGGGCGCAGGCAAGAGCACGCTGGCGCGGCTGCTGTACCGCTTCTACGACGTGGGCCCCGGCCCGGGCGGTGCGCCGGGCCATGGCGGTGGCGGCATCACCATCGACGGCCAGGACCTGCGCAGGGTGACGCAGGCCAGCCTGCGCGCGGCCATCGGCATCGTGCCGCAGGACACGGTGCTGTTCAACGACACCGTGCAATACAACATCGCCTATGGTCGCCCGGGCTGCAGCCGCGAAGAGGTGGAGGCCGCGGCGAAGGCCGCACACATCCACGACTTCATCGCCGCCACGCCCAAGGGCTACGAGACGATGGTCGGCGAGCGCGGGCTGAAGCTTTCCGGCGGCGAGAAGCAGCGCGTGGCAATCGCCCGCACGCTGCTCAAGAACCCGCCGATCCTCATCTTCGACGAGGCCACCTCGGCGCTCGACTCGGCCAACGAGCGCGCCATCCAGGCCGAGCTGAAGAGCGCCGCGGCGGGCAAGACGGCGCTGGTCATCGCCCATCGCCTTTCCACCGTGGTGGATGCGCACGAGATCGTGGTGCTGGAGGCCGGCCGCGTGGTGGAACGCGGGCCGCATGCCGAGCTGCTGGCGCGCAACGGCCGCTATGCGCAGATGTGGCGGCTGCAGCAGACCAGCGCCGCAGAAGAGGGCGACGGGGCGTGACGACGCCAGTCTGACGGACCTGACTGCACGCGCTCCCCCGCGCCGCCGGGCGACCGGGCGCCCGGTCGCCCGGTCGCTCGGTCGCTCGCTCGGTCGGTCAGTCAGCCAGTCAGTCAGTCCAGCGCGATGCGCTCGTCGGCCGCCTCGGGCCCGCAGGCTTCGTGCTGGGCGCCCGTGTCCCAGCCGTGGCGCACGAGCAAGTACGCGCCGGCGTAGCAGATCTGCACGCGCTCGGCGCCGGTTTCGTGTGCGCGCACCAGCCGCTCCAGCGCCGCCGGCAGGCTGATGCGGTACTGGGCCGCCGCCAGGTCTTCGGCCGGGTGGTCGTCGTTGTGCAGCCAGGGCGAGAACGCCGCGCCCAGCCACTGCACCAGCGGCCAGCCCACGTCCACCCGCGTGGGCTCGTAGCCCTGCGTGGCCAGCCAGCGCTGCGCCTGCGCCCGCGCTTCAGGCCCCGGCGTGATGCCGGCCCAGGCCGCGGCCAGCAGTTCGGCGAGCCATTGGTTGCAGTTCTGGTAGCGCGTGCTGAACGCGTAGGCGTTGGCGCTGTAGCGGCCGGCCAGCATTGAAATCGCGAGCGCGTTGTCTTGCGCCGCGCGTGCCAGCAAAGCGGCCGGGCGCGGCACGAGCACCATCGACACGTGGCCGCGGTCGGGCTGGTCGGAGCCGAGGATGAATGCCGCCAGGCCCTGGTCGAAGATGCGCGGCTGGCCTTCGTCACAGGCGTAGTACAGCTGGCGCACGGCCCACGGCGTGTCGGCACCTTGCCGCAGGGCGATGCCGGCATGCGAGTGGCGGATGTCCCAGCGCGCGAGGTCCAGGCCGCTGCGCGAGACGATCGCCACATCGGCATTCGAGCGCTGCAGCTCGGCGCGCACCACACCCGCCACGCGCAGCAGGCGGTCCTTCTCGGCCACGCTGAGGCGGCTTTCGGTGTCGCAGTAGGCCGACGAGAGGCCGGCCTGCGCCGCCCCGGCCCCACCGGCCGCGGCCAGCGCGAGGGCCAGTGGAGCGGCGAAAGAAACCGCGCGCAGGCGGGTGGCAGCCGCTGCGGCGCCGCCGCGCGGCAACGAACCGCTCATACGGCTTCGCATTCAACGCGACAACAAGGCGCGAAGCCGAAGACAGTGCTCACGCACGGCAAGGCGAAGCAACGCGGTTGGCGCGTTGACTGCGAAGCCGTATCAGAGCTTCACGGGTCGCGTCTGCAGCTCGCGGTACACGTCGTCGGCGACGACGAGGAAAAACGCCGCGGCGTGCTCGGCGCGCTCGGCGGTGCTGCCCAGCGCGAGCTCCAGCCCGTACGAGCGCTCGCGGGCGTGGATCACCTGGCCGGCTGCCACACCGGAACGCGCCACGGTCTCTTGCGGCAGGAACAGCAAGGCTTCGCGCGCACCGTCGTGGGTGCCGCTGCCTGCCTCGGCGCGCAGCGCGACGCGGGCGTAACCCTCCCGGCCCGGCGCCGCCGCCACTTCCACCACGCGCCAGGCCCCGGCGGCCACCGGTCGGCCGGGCGAAGAGGCATCGCTGGAGGCGTTGAACGACGTCGACACGCTGCCCACCGAAGCCGACACGCTGTTGGAGATGGCCGAGCTGGCAAACGACTCGGCATGCGCCGCAACGCCGGCCACGGCGAGCAGGGCCACCGAGGCAAGGGCGGGCAGCAGTCTGGGCAGGCGGGGCATGGGCAGGCTCCTTGGCGGCATGGTCGGCGCCGAAGAACAGTCTCGGCGCCGCTGCGTGCGGCAGAGCATAGCAGCGCGGCGCGGCCGCCGCCGGCCCGCCGAGGGTGGCCACCGAGGGCAGATTCATCCCCGCTGGCTACACTGCCCGGCGTGGAAACCAAGTGGCTCGAGGACTTCGTGAGCCTCGCGGAGACCCGCAGCTTCTCGCGCTCGGCGCAACTGCGGCATGTCACGCAGCCGGCGTTCTCGCGCCGCATCCAGGCGCTGGAGGCGTGGACCGGCATCGACCTGGTCGACCGCAGTTCGTACCCCACGCGCCTCACGCCGGCCGGCGAGACCTTCCACGCCCAGGCGCTGGAGCTGCTGGAGCTGCTGAACGCCACGCGCAACATGATGCGCGGCTTCCAGGCGGCCGGGCAGGACACCATCGAGTTCGCGGTGCCGCACACGCTGGCCTTCACGTTCTTCCCGCACTGGCTGATGGAGCTGCGCCAGCACTTCAACGGCGCGATGAAGACGCGGCTGACGGCGCTCAACGTGCACGACGCGGTGCTGCGCTTCACCGAGGGTGCGTGCGACCTGCTCATCGCCTACCACCACGACGCCGCGCCGCTGCAGCTGGCGCACGAGCGCTACGAGATGCTGAGCCTGGGCACCGAGACGCTGGCGCCGTTCTCCAAGCCGCGGCCGGCCGATGCGGCCCGCGCCGGGGCCAGCGCCGGGGCCGACACCGAGCCGCTGTTCCAGCTGCCGCCGGCGCGCGCGGGCCAGCCCGTGCCCTATCTCGCCTACGCCTCCGGCGCCTACATGGCGCGCGTGGTCGAGAAGATCCTGCAGCGCGCCGAGGTGGCGCTGCCGCTGGACGCCGTGTACGAGACCGACATGGCCGAGGGCCTGAAGGCGATGGCGCTGGAAGGCCACGGCCTGGCCTTCCTGCCCGAGAGCGCGGTGCACCAGGAGCTGCGCGCCGGCCGGCTGGTGCGCGCCTCGGCGGCGGGGCGCTTCGAGGCGACGATGGAAGTGCGCCTGTACCGCGAGCGCCCCGAGGTGGCGCGCCACGCCGCCAAGGCCGGCGTGCAGGCGCTGTGGGAGTTCCTCGGCGCGCAGGCGGCGGCCGCTCGCTGACATCGGCCCCGAGCCGCAGCAACGGCAGCAACGGCCGCAATGGCAGCAACTGCCGCGCCGCCCGTGCCGCCCCGAGCGCACGGCGGCGCCGACACAATGCGCACCATGCCCGCCGACTCGATCACCCTCGCCCGCCCCGACGACTGGCACCTGCACCTGCGCGACGGCGCGCCGATGGCCGCCGTGCTGCCGGCCAGCGCGCGGCAGTTCGCGCGGGCCATCGTCATGCCCAATCTGAAGCCGCCGGTCACCAACACGGCGATGGCGCTGGCCTACCGCGAGCGGCTGCTGGCCGCGCGGCCGCGCGAAGGCGCGGGCAGCAGCTTCGAGCCGTTGATGACGCTGTACCTGACCGACAACACGCCGCCCGACGAGATCGCGCGGGCCCGGGCCGCCGGCATCGTGGCGCTCAAGCTCTACCCGGCCGGCGCCACCACGAACAGCGACGCCGGCGTCACCGACATCGGCAAGACCCACCGCACGCTGGAGGCGATGCAGCGCGAAGGCCTGCTGCTGCTGGTGCATGGCGAGGTCACCGACCCCGAGGTCGACGTGTTCGAGCGCGAGGCGGTGTTCATCGAGCGCGTGATGCAGCCGCTGCGGCGCGACTTTCCGGGCCTGAAGGTCGTCTTCGAGCACATCACCACGGCCGAGGCCGCGGCCTACGTGGCCGAGGCGGGCCCACTCACCGCGGCCACCGTCACCGCGCACCACCTGCTCTACAACCGCAACGCCTTGTTCACCGGCGGCCTGCAGCCGCACTACTACTGCCTGCCGGTGCTCAAGCGCGAGCGCCACCGGCAGGCGCTGGTGCGCGCCGCCACCTCGGGCAGCCCGCAGTTCTTCCTCGGCACCGACAGCGCCCCGCACGCCGTGGCGATGAAGGAGCAAAGCGTCTGCGGCGCCGGCTGCTACACGGCGCCGGCGGCGCTGGAGCTGTACGCCGAGGCCTTCGAGGCCGCCGGCGCGCTGCCCCGGCTGGAAGGCTTCGCCAGCCACTTCGGCGCCGAC
>JAEUPC010000076.1 GCA_016789865.1 Rubrivivax sp. | reverse complement strand
CTTCCTGCACACCAAGTACGTCGGCCAGAAGCGCTTCAGCCTCGAGGGCGGCGAGAGCTTCATCGCCAGCATGGACGAGGTGGTGCAGCGCGCCGGCACGCACGGCGTGCAGGAGATCGTCATCGGCATGGCGCACCGCGGGCGCCTGAACGTGCTGGTCAACACGCTGGGCAAGATGCCCAAGGACCTGTTCGCCGAGTTCGACCACACCGCACCCGAGGCGCTGCCGGCCGGCGACGTGAAGTACCACCAGGGTTTCAGCAGCGACATCACCACCCCCGGCGGCCCGGTGCACCTGAGCCTGGCCTTCAACCCCAGTCACCTGGAGATCGTCAACCCGGTGGTCGAAGGCAGCGTGAAGGCGCGCATGGAGCGCCGCGGCGACAAGACCGGCGCGCAGGTGCTGCCGGTGCTGGTGCACGGCGACGCGGCCTTTGCCGGCCAGGGCGTGGTGATGGAGACGCTGGCGCTGGCGCAGACGCGCGGCTACTTCACCGGCGGCACCGTGCACCTGGTGGTGAACAACCAGATCGGCTTCACCACCAGCGACCCGCGGGACTCGCGCTCGACGCTGTACTGCTCGGACGTGGTGAAGATGATCGAGGCCCCGGTGCTGCACGTGAACGGTGACGACCCCGAGGCGGTGGTGCTGTGCACGCAGCTGGCGATGGACTACCGCCAGCAGTTCAGCAAGGACGTGGTGGTCGACATCATCTGCTTCCGCAAGCTCGGCCACAACGAGCAGGACACCCCGAGCCTGACGCAGCCGCTGATGTACAAGGTGATCGCCAAGCACCCGGGCACGCGCAAGCTGTACGGGGACAAGCTGGTGACGCAGGGCGTGATGACCGCCGAAGGTGCCGGCAGCCCCGACCAGATGGCGCGCGACTTCCGCGCCGCGATGGACGCCGGCAAGCACACCGTCGACCCGGTGCTCACCAACTTCAAGAGCAAGTACGCGGTCGACTGGGCGCCGTTCCTCGGCAAGAAGTGGACCGACGCGGCCGACACCGCGCTGCCGCTGGCCGAGGTGAGACGGCTGGCCGAGCGCATCACCACCATCCCCGGCACCTTCAAGCTGCACCCGCTGGTGGAGAAGGTGATCGCCGACCGCGCCGCCATGGGCCGCGGCGAGATCAACGTCGACTGGGGCATGGGCGAGCACCTGGCCTACGCCTCGCTGGTGGCCAGCGGCTACGCGGTGCGCCTGTCGGGCGAAGACTGCGGCCGCGGCACCTTCACCCACCGGCACGCGGTGCTGCACGACCAGAACCGCGAGAAGTGGGACACCGGCACCTACGTGCCGCTGCACAACGTGGCCGATGGGCAGGCGCCGTTCGTCGTCATCGACTCCATCCTGTCGGAGGAGGCGGTGCTCGGCTTCGAGTACGGCTACGCCAGTGCCGAACCGAACACGCTGGTCATCTGGGAAGCGCAGTTCGGCGACTTCGTCAACGGCGCGCAGGTGGTGATCGACCAGTTCATCGCCAGCGGCGAGGTGAAGTGGGGCCGCGTCAACGGCCTCACGCTGATGCTGCCGCACGGCTACGAGGGCCAAGGCCCCGAACACAGCAGCGCGCGCCTGGAGCGCTTCATGCAGCTGGCGGCCGACAACAACATGCAGGTCGTGCAGCCGACCTCGGCCAGCCAGATCTTCCACCTGCTCAGGCGCCAGATGGTGCGGCAGTTCAGGAAGCCGCTGATCATCTTCACGCCCAAGAGCCTGCTGCGGGCCAAGGACGCGACCTCGCCGCTCACCGAGTTCACCAAGGGCGAGTTCCGCACCGTGATCGGCCCGCAGCGCAAGGAAGTCGAGGGCGAGCAGGTCAAGCGGGTCATCGCCTGCTCGGGCAAGGTGGCCTACGACCTGATCCGCAAGCGCGACGAGAAGAAGGCCTGGGACGTGGCCATCGTGCGCGTCGAGCAGGTCTACCCGTTTCCGCACAAGGCCTTCGCCGCCGAGATGAAGCGCTTTCCGAACG
>JAEUPC010000025.1 GCA_016789865.1 Rubrivivax sp. | reverse complement strand
CATGGTGGCCGTGGCCAACACGCCCGAGCAGCACAACGTGGTGGTGTGCACGCTGTGCAGCTGCTACCCGTGGCCGGTGCTCGGCCTGCCGCCCACCTGGTACAAGAGCGCGCCGTACCGTGCCCGCGTCGTGCGCGAGCCGCGCAGCGTGCTCGCAGAATTCGGGCTCGTGCTGCCGCAGCATCAGGCGGTCCGCGTGTGGGACTCCACCGCCGAGGTGCGGTACCTCGTGCTGCCGCAGCGGCCGGCCGCGACCGATGGGCTCGACGAGGAAGCCCTGGCGCACTGGGTGACGCGCGACTCGATGATCGGTACCGGCCTGCCGCAGCCGCCCGCAGGGGCCGCGGCATGATGGGCGCAGCTGCGGGCGATGTGTCCGGCACGGTCAGGCCGGGTGGTTCGGCGGGGCTGTCCACGCCGAGCTGGCCGACGCAGGCCGACCTGGGGGGCCGCGGCGGATACGGCCCCGTGCTGGCTGGCGGCGCCCGCGAGCCCGAGGGCGAGTTGTGGCACGCCGCCTGGGAGCCGCGCGCGCTGGCCGTGACCCTGGCCGCCGGCGCGCTGGGTGAGTGGAACATCGACATGAGCCGGGCGGCGCGCGAGACGCTGCCCGAGTACCCCCGCCTGAGCTACTACGAGATCTGGGTGCAGGCGCTGGAGCGGCTGCTTCTGCAACGCGGCCTGGCCGTGGCCGACGAGCTGCAGGCCGGGCGTGCGATGCATCCGCCGCGCCCCGTGGCGCGCGTGCTGCGCGCGGCCGAGGTGGCCCCGGCTCTGGCCCGCGGCAGCCCGACCGAGCGGCCGACGGAAGGCGGGGCGCCGCCTCGCTTTGCTGTCGGGCAGCGGGTGCGCACGGTGGGCGAGGTGCCGCCGCATCACACGCGGCTGCCAGGGTACGCACGCGGCAAGCGCGGCGTGGTGCAGGCGCTGCGTGGTCGGCATGTGTTCGCGGACACACATGCGCAAGGGCTGGGGGAGCAACCGCACTGGCTGTACACCGTGGTCTTCGAGGGTGGCGAGCTGTGGGGCGGTGCGGCCCCTGGGGCGGTCGAGGCGCCCGAGGCCGGCACCTTGCAGGTGTCGATCGACGCGTGGGAACCCTATCTAGACCCGGTCGATGGCGTCGAACAGAGGTTGCCGTGACGGCACGCGTCGAGCACGACGGTGCGCTCAGTCTCGCCGACGACTCGCGCGTCGATCAGGGGGCGCCATGACGCCAGGCGTGGAGCAGGCCCTGCGCCTTGTCGAGGGTGCCGAGCCCGCTGTCTTTCGCGCGCCGTGGGAGGCGCATGCCTTCGCGATGACGCTTTCACTGCACCGGGCAGGCCTGTTCACCTGGAACGAATGGGCCACCTCGCTGGCGGCCTGCATCCGGCAGGCGCAGACGCAGGGCGATCCCGACCTCGGCGACACCTACTACCAGCACTGGCTGGCTGCGCTCGAGCGCCTCGTGGTGGAAAAGGGCGCGGGCTCGGCGCACGAGCTGCACCGCACCGGGCAGGCGTGGGCGCACGCCGCCGGCCGCACGCCGCACGGCCGGCCGATCGAGCTGACGCCGGCAGACTATGGTGCGGCATGAGACTGGCGCGGCGCGCGGCGCGAAAGGAAGTACGAAGGGCAGTGGGAAGGGCAGTGCGTTGAGCGGGCCGGCTCCCACGCTGAAGGTGCTGTACGGCTTTCACGCCGTGGGCGTGCGGTTGAAGATCGCGCCGGAGTCGGTGCATGAACTGCACGTCGACCCGGCACGGCGCGACGCACGCATGCGGCAGTTCGTCGAGCGGGCGGCCGGCACCGGCGTACGCATCGTGGACAGCGACGAGGCGCGCCTGGCGCGCCTGGCGGGCACGCCGCGCCACCAGGGTGTGGTGGCGCGGGTGGCGGCGCTGCCGGCACAGCACTCGCTGGACGATGTGCTGGACGCGGTGGAGGGTCCGCCGCTGGTGCTGGTGCTGGACGGCGTGACCGACCCGCACAACCTCGGCGCGTGCCTGCGCGTGGCCGATGGTGCCGGGGCGCACGCCGTGGTGGCGCCGCGCGACCACGCCGTCGGCCTCAACGCCACCGTGGCGAAGGTGGCCAGTGGTGCGGCGGAGACGGTGCCGTACCTGATGGTCACGAACCTCGCCCGGGCCCTGGGCGAGCTCAAGGAGCGGGGCCTGCGCGTGGTGGGCGCCAGCGACGACGCGCCGCGCACGCTGTACGAGGCCGATCTGGCCGCGCCGCTGGCGCTGGTGCTCGGGGCCGAGGGTGCGGGGATGCGGCAGCTCACGCGCAAGACCTGCGACGACCTGGTGCGCATCCCGATGGCCGGAGCCGTGGAGAGCCTGAACGTCTCGGTGGCCGCGGGCGTGTGCCTCTTCGAGGCACGGCGCCAGCGGCAGGCCGCCCAGGCGCGCTGATCGGGCCGGGGCGGACTCGGGGGCCGGTGCCTGCCGGTCAGCCGGCCCAGCCGAGCGCGCCTAACACCGCACCAGCGCAGATCGGCCACAGCGGGCTCACCCGCGTGCGCAGCATCAGGGCCACCGTTCCCAATGCAAGCAGCGTGTTGCGCCACGATCCGGCGGCCGGTTCGAACAGCACCCACCCGGTGGCCAGCAGCAGCCCGAGGGTGATGGGTGCCAGCCCGGCGTGCAGCGCGCGTACCGGCAAGGCGCGTGCATGTTCGGCGTTCCAGCGGCTGGCCTGCAATGCCAGCAGCGTGGAGGGCAGCAGCGTGCCGACCATGGTGGCCAGCACGCCGGCCAGGCCGCCGATGTTGTAGCCGAGCACGGCCACGAACAGCACGTTGGGCCCGGGCGCGGCCTGCGCCAGGGCCACGCTGGCGCTGAAGGCGCCTTCGCTCAGCCAATGCCGTTCACCGACGACATAACGCTGCATGTCGGGGGCGGTGGTCATCGCGCCGCCCACGGCCAGCAGCGACAGCAGCAGGAAGTGGCCGAACATCGCTGCGAAGTCGGCCAGGCCGAGGCCTGCGCTGCCGACGAGCCAGGCGGGCAAGGCGGTGCTCATGGCGCGCCCCTCGAGGCACGGTGCAGGGCGAACCACGCGGCACCGCATGCTGGCACCGCGAGCCCGAACACCACGGCCACCAGCGGCCAGCGCAGTGCGCCGACGGCCGCGAAGGTGAGCGCCACCACCAGGGCGGCGCCCGGCCCCGTGAGCGGGCTGCCGCGCAGCGGCGCGGCCAGCTTCAGCGCAGTCGCGACGATGAGCCCGGCGGCCACCACGCCCATGCCGCGCAGCGCGCCGGCCACCGCCGGCACCCCCTGCCATTGGGCGGCCAGCAACGCCAGCCCGAGCACCAGCAGCAGTGGAACGAACAGCATGCCCGCCATGGCGACCAGCGCGCCGCTGCGGCCGAAGTAACGTTGCCCGACCATCAGCGAGAGGTTCACGACGTTGGGGCCGGGCAGCACCTGCGACAGCGCCAGCATCTCGAGGAACTGCTCGCGCGTCAGCCAGCGCTCGCGCTCGACGAGTTCGCGCTGTGCCACCGGCAGCACGCCCCCGAAGCCTTGCAGCGCCAGTCGCGTGAAGGCGATGAAGAGGTGCCGGCGGGAAGCCGGCGCCAGGGTCGCGGCAGGACCGGGTGCCGCTTCGGCGCGCGCGGAGCGGGTCATCGGCCCGCGGACGCCGGCCTGCTCAACGAAGCACCTTCAGCGCCTCGGGGTTGACCAGGTGGGTGGGCGCCTTCTGGATGAAGTTGACAACGTTCTCGAAGGCCGCGCCGAAGTACAGCTCGTAGCTGTCTTGCTCCACGTAGCCCAGGTGCGGCGTGCAGATGGCGTTCTCCAGTCGAAGCAGCGGGTGGCCCTGGAGGATTGGCTCGCTTTCGAACACGTCGATGGCGGCCATGCCCGGCCGCCCGCGGTTGAGCGCGGCAACCAGCGCGTTCTCGGCGACAAGTTCGGCCCGCGAGGTGTTCACCAGCAGGGCCGTCGGCTTCATCGCCGCCAGGTCGTCGAAGGCGACGATGCCGCGGGTGGCGTCGTTCAGCCGCAGGTGCAGCGTGAGCACGTCGCAGGTGGCGAAGAACTCCTCGCGGCTCGCGGCGGCCTCGTGGCCGTCGGTCATGGCGCGGTCGCGCGAGACCTCGCTGCCCCAGACCACCACGCGCATGCCGAAGGCGCGGCCGTACTGCGCCACGAGGTGGCCGATCTTGCCGTAGCCCCACACTCCCAACGTCCTGCCCTTGAGCACCATGCCCAGCGAGAAGTTGGCCGGCATTGCCGCGGTCTTCAGGCCCGACTGCTGCCAGGCCCCGTGCTTGAGGTTGCCGATGTACTGCGGCAGGCGGCGCATCGAGGCCATGATGAGTGCCCAGGTCAGCTCGGCCGGGGCCACCGGCGAGCCGGTGCCTTCGGCCACCGCGATGCCCAGCCGAGTGCAAGCCGCCACGTCGATGTGCGGGCCGGCGCGCCCGGTCTGCGAGATGAGCTTCAGCCGCGGCAGCTTGTCCAGCAGGGCGCGCGGAAAATGCGTGCGCTCGCGGATGGCGACGAGGATGTCGGCATCGCGCAGCCGAACTGCCAGTTGGCCGATGCCCTTGACCGTGTTGGTGAAGACCTTGGCGCTGTAGGGCTCCAGCAACGCCGCGCACTTGAGCTTGCGCACCGCGTCCTGGTAGTCGTCGAGGATGATGATGTTCATGGGCCGAGGCCTGCGCCGAACGCGGGCGCCCTCGCGCCAGCGAGGCCGATTGTCCCGCATGGAGTCGCGACGGGCCCGGCGGCTGCGGGCGATCGCGCAGCGATGCCGAAACGAAAAACGGCGGTCCGAAGACCGCCGTGGGGCAGGGATGTATGCCGCTGTCGCTGCGGCAGCTTCCGATCAGGCGCGGCGGCGCCGGCGGGCAGCCCCCAGGCCAAGCAGGGCCAGACCGACGAGAGCCAGCGAGGTGGGTTCCGGGGTCTCGTTCGGCGGGTTGGTGGCGCCGCTTCCGCTGCTGCTGCTCGTGCTGCTGCTCGTGCTGCTGGTGGTACTGCTGCTGGTGGTACTGCTGCTGGTTTCGGGTGGAGCGATGGTGCCGAACCGCATGCCGTCGATCGTGAAGCCGGCGACCTCGGGAGCCACCAGGCTCACCAGCAAGCCGGCGATCTTTCCGGCGTTGTCGCCGATGTACAGCGTCTGGATCCCGGTGGCCGTGTTGAGGATGGAGCCCAGGAGCGTGCCCTCACGATCGTAGGCGCTGACGCGTGTGGTGCCGATGGCGTTGAAGAACCCGCCATCGAAGGAAACTGCCGTCTGGTCGGTGCTGAACAGCATCGCGATCGAGCCGTTCAGGAAGGGCGAGCCGCTGAGCACCGGTGACTGGGTGTGGTTGGTGTCCTGTGCGGTGATGGCGCCCAATCCGTTGTCGAGGTCGAGCAGCAGGCTGCCGCCCGAGGGTGCGCCAACGATGCAGCCGCCCAGCGCCACGCCGGTCGGGCAGGTGGCCGCGGTACCGGTGCTTTGACCGACGAAGAAGGAGCCGAAGCTGACCGTGGGGGCTCCTGCCGCGGCGCCGTACTGAGAAGCCGCGTACACCGGGTTGAGGGTACCGATCGAGTACTCGCTGAACGTGATCTGGCCTTGGCTGGCAACGAAGTTCGAGCCGTCGACCGGAACGATTGCAGCCTGACTCGCGACTGAGCCTGCGGCCAGCGCCGCAGCGAGCAGGGACTTGAGGAGGTACTTCATCAGGTCTTTCCCGGACAGTGAGTGGGGTGCAACGCCCGAAGGATGCTATGCAAGGCCTGTGCCGCAAGTTGAATAACCCACCGGATCAAGCGCTTAGCTGACTTGAAACCACCTGTGTTGAACTCGGTGTAAGGAAATTCGACATTCGGGACGCTTGCAGAATGCAAGCGGCGAATCCAAGCGCCGCCGCCGTGGCCCGGGTGCCACCACCCGGCATCGTCGCAACCGCCTGATATGGCCACCCGACAGGGGCTTGATTCGGCCACGACCAGGCGGCGTTGTCTACCCACCAGGAGAATGTCCATGAGTCTCTCGATGTACAGCGCCAGCGTCCCTGTCTTCGTACGAATGTTCGGCAATGCCCAGAAGTGGCTGACCAGGGCGGAGGAACATGCCG
This sequence comes from Rubrivivax sp., assembly GCA_016789865.1. Taxonomy (GTDB): domain Bacteria; phylum Pseudomonadota; class Gammaproteobacteria; order Burkholderiales; family Burkholderiaceae_C; genus Rubrivivax. The sequence continues at coordinate 8,637 of JAEUPC010000025.1, read as the reverse complement.
CGGCGCGCAAGTTCGACCCCGCCAACTACCTCGGCCTGCGCCTGGCGCCGGACATGCTGCCCTTTTCGCGGCAGATCCAGATCGCCAGCGACGGCGCCAAGGGATGCGTGGCGCGCCTGGCAGGCGACGAGCCGCCCAAGTGGGAGGACAACGAAACCACGATGGCCGACCTGCATGCCCGGCTGCAGCGCACGGTCGACTTCGTGCAGTCGGTGCCGGCCGAGCGGCTGGCGGGCAGCGAACGCCGCGAGATCGTGCTGCCCATGCGCCAGGGTGACCCCCTGCGCTTCGATGGTGAAGGTTACCTGAAGCACTTTGTGCTCCCCAACCTCTTCTTCCACCTCACCACCGCCTATGCGCTGCTGCGCCACGCCGGCGTGGAACTGGGCAAGCGCGACTACCTCGGAAACCCCTGACGCCCAGGCCCCGGGCCAGAGGGGCTCGTGGCCAGCGGCCTCATCTGCGCTCGGCCACCTTGACCCGCGGCGAACTGCCGCCCGGCGCGGCCGGGCCGCGCGGCGCCTTGGCCGGCGCGGCCGGCTTGGCGCCCGCCGCCGGGCTGCCCGCCACCACCACGCGTTGCCGCGGCGGCAGCACAAGCACGATGGGCTGGCCGGGGGCGAAGGTCGCGTTGGCAGCCACCCGGTTCCACTGAGCCACCTGCGCCGCCGCCAGGCCGTGGCGGCGGGCCACCGCCACGACAGTGTCGCCCTTCGGCCCGGCGCGCAGGGTGGTCTGGCGCGCGCCATGCTGGCCTTCGGGCGTCAAGGTGAGCGTGGCGCGGTCGGCCAGCTGGCCGGAGACGTCGCCGCTGACGCCGGCGGCGCGCGGCACGATCAAGGTCGAGCCGGCGCGAATCAGCATGCGCGGCGGGATGTGATTCACGCTGGCCAGCTCGGTTTCGGCCATGCCGACGAGCTTGGCGGCTTCGGCGGTCTTCAGCGTGCGCGGCGCCGTCCATGCCGTCCAGCTGGCCAGCGCCGCCCGGGGTTCAGCCAGCGCACGGACGAACTGGTTCGCGTTGTCGTAGGGCAGCAGGACATGCGGCGTGCCGGCCGCCAGGATGACGGCCCGGTTGTGCTGCGGATTGAGCTGCCGGAACTCCTCCAGCGGCAACCCGGCCAGACCTGCGGCGAGATCGACATCGATGTCGCGCTCGATCGCCACGCTCAGGAAGTAAGGGTGGTTCTCCAGTTTGGCGAGTTCGACGTCGTAGGCTGCGGGCCGAAGCACGATGTTCTTCAGCGCCTGCAGCTTGGGCACGTAGTTGCGGGTCTCGGCAGGTACGCGCTGCAACGCGGAGAACGTGAGCGGCTTGCCCGCGCGCCGGTTGCGTTCGAGTGCGCGGACTACGTTGCCCGGCCCCCAGTTGTAGGCGGCCAGGGCGAGCTGCCAGTCGCCGAAACGAGCATGCAGCGCGCCCAGGAAGTCGAGTGCGGCGCGCGTGGAGGCCAGCACGTCCAGGCGCTCGTCACGAAAGATGTTCTGCTGCAGATCGAACTGCCGGCCGGTGCCGGGCATGAACTGCCACATGCCGGCGGCCTTGGCGCGCGACAACGCAACCGGGTTGAAGGCGCTCTCGACAAACGGCAGCAACGCCAGCTCCTGCGGCATCTCGCGCCGGTCGACTTCCTCGACGATGTGGAACAGGTAGCGGGCGCCGCGCTCGACCATGCGCTGCAGGTATTCGGGCTGCCCGGCGTAGTGCCGCTCCCAGCGACGCACAAGGTCTCCGTCGAGGTCGGGGATGGCCAGTCCGGCACGGATGCGCTGCCAGAGGTCGGCGCGTTCGGCGTCCTGCTCGGGGTCGAGCCGCGCCCGCGGTGAAGGCGCTGCGGTGGGGGTCGCAGGGTCCGGCTCGACGGGTGCCACGGCGCCCGCACTCGCGCTGTCGGTCGCCGCCGCGGTCGGTGGCGGGGAGGGTGCCGCTTCGGTGCCCGCCGGAACCGGGGCTTGCCCGACGGCAGCGTTCTGGCCGGCGGCGGGTGCCACGACCTCCGACCTCGGCCAGTGCTCGACCGGCGCGTCGCGCGGCTCGCCACCCGAGAGGGCCTCGGGACCCGGCAATGGGGCCTGTGCGCAACCGGACGCCAACGCCGCGGCCACCAAGGCCTGTGCAAGCACGGGCCACGCGCGCGAGCCGCGGCGCGATGGTCGCAACCCCCGCATCAGGCGCGGCAGCGAGCGGCGCGGCGCGATGCCATCACTAGAATCGACCCGCCCCGCAAGAGCCTGGCGCCGCGCGAGAGCCTGGAGCCATGCCGCCGCGCGCGGCCCGATTACCACTGGCCAGCCTCGCGATACCGGGCTGCGGCGCGGCCGCGAAGCTCGCGGCCTTCGCGGCACGAGCCCACGGATGCAGGGACGCCTTGTTGATGAGCCATGACGCGTGACGAGTCGAGTATAGAGTTGGCCGCCTGGCTCGATACCGCGCCCGGTCGGTACCTGCTTGCCTGGGAACAGGCGCGGCTGGACCACGAGGTGGCCGACAGCTTCGGCTTTCATGCGCTGCAGTTGGGGCTGCCGGAACTGGAAGGCCTGCGCGCCAACCGCATGCCGCACCGCTGGGTGGCCAGCGACTCGATGCACGAACCGCGTGCGCTGATGCTCCCCGCGCCGCAAGGTGATCCTCTGTCGACCCGCCCGGTTTCGCAGCCCGTGGCCCTGCACTGTGAGTTCGAGGCCCTGCCGTTGCCCGATGCCAGCATCGACCTCGCCGTGCTGCCTCACTCGCTGGAGCTCGCGCGCGATGCGCACCAGACCCTGCGCGAGGTCGAGCGCGTGCTCGTGCCCGAAGGTCGGGTGGTGATCGTCGGCTTCAATCCGACGAGCCTGTGGGGAGCGCGCCAACGCCTGGGGCACTTGCGCCGCACGATGGGTTTCGGCCGTGGCCGCAGCTCGTTCCTGCCGCGTGCGGGCGAGTTCATCGGCTACTGGCGCGCGCGCGACTGGCTGCGGCTGCTCGGTTTCGAGGTGGAGGTCGGGCGCTTCGGCTGCTGGCGCCCGCCGTTGAGCAGCGACCGGTGGTTGCAGCGCTTCGCGTGGATGGACCCGGTGGGCGACCGCTGGTGGCCGGTGCTGGGCGCGGTCTACGTGATCTGCGCCGTCAAGCGTGTGCGCGGCATGCGCCTGGTGGGGCTGGCGCGGCGCGAACGCCGCGCGCCTGCGCAGGCCGCGCCCGCGGTGGTGGCGCGCCGCGAGGGCATCGAGCGGCGCATCGGCCCCGCAGGCTCTTCCGAATGGGATCACCGGTGAACGCGCCGGCTCACCGGCGCGGCGCCGCTACCGACACGGACCAAGCCGGCGCGGCGGGGCCGGAAACCAGCGACTGCGGGGCGCCCGATGTCGTGGTCTATGCCGATGGCGCCTGCCGCGGCAACCCGGGCCCCGGTGGCTGGGGCGTGTGGCTGCGCAGCGGTGGCCATGAGAAAGAACTCTGGGGCGGCCTGCCGCAGACCACCAACAACCGCATGGAGCTCACCGCGGTGATCGAGGCGCTGGCGTCGTTGAAGCGCCGATGCCTGGTGACCATCCACACCGACAGCCAGTACGTGAGGAACGGCATCACCAGCTGGATCCACGCCTGGAAGCGCCGCGGCTGGCGAACGGCCGACAACAAGCCGGTCAAGAATTCCGAACTGTGGGAGCGGCTGGATGCCCTGAACGGCCAGCACCAGGTGCACTGGCGCTGGGTCAAGGGCCACGCTGGCGACCCCGGCAACGAGCGTGCGGATGCGCTGGCCAACCGTGGCGTCGATGAAGTCCTGGGGCGTGCCGTTCGGGGTTAGCCCGTAGCGATTCCCGCCAGCAGCGCAGCCTGGCCCGGGCGGCTAAAGTGCCGCCTTTCGACATCCCGCTTCCGCAACCCCTCCCAACGCCTCGAGGGCCGGCTTGGCCCCCGTTGCCGGAACAAGAGTCCTAGTGAGCAAGAAGATCTATACAGGCGTGGCCCTCGTGGGCCTGGTGGTCGTTGCAGCGGCGGCCTGGTGGCTGCAGCGGCCGCAGGCCGGCGCCCCGGGGAGTGGCCCAGGTACCGCGGGGCGGGCCGACGCGGGCACTGCCATGGCGCAGGCTTCGGCCGCAGGCGCGGGTGCTTCGGCCGCCGGCCGGGGCGGCGCAGGCGCCGTCGGGCCGGGCGGCGGTGGTGCCGGTGGCCCGGCACCGGTAGAGGTGGCCGCGGCCGAATCCATGACCATCGTCGACGATGTGCAGGCTGTCGGTTCGCTGAAGGCGCGCCAGGGCGTCATGGTGCGCCCGGAAATCAGCGGCCGCATTGCGCGGCTGGGGTTCGCCGATGGCCAGCGCGTGCGGCTGGGCCAGTTGCTCGTGCAGCTGGACGACACCCTGCAGCAGGCCCAGCTCGAGCAGGCCAAGGCGCAAGCCAGCATCGCCCGGACGAACCTGCAACGCAGCCGCGAGCTGCTGGGGCAGGGCTTCGTCAGCCAAAGCGCGGTGGACCAGAACGCCGCGGCGCTGCAGGTCGCCGACGCGCAGGTGGCGCTGGCGCAGGCCCAGCTGGCGCGCACGCGCGTGCTGGCGCCGTTCGACGGCACCGCGGGTCTGCGCAGCGTGGACGTGGGCGACTACGTCAAGGACGGCGCCGACGTCGTGCGCATCGAGGACCTGTCGGCGCTGGAGGTGGAGTTCGCCCTGCCCGAGCGTTATGTGGCGCGTGCCAAACCGGGGCTGCCGGTGGAGCTGACGCTCGATGCGATGCCCGAACGCACGTTCAAGGGACAGGTGGTGGCGCTGAACTCGCAGGTCGACGCCAACGGCCGCGCGCTCATGGTGCGCGCCCGCGTGCAGAACCCGCAGGCGGTGCTGCGCCCCGGCATGTTCGCGCGGCCGCGCGTCATCTTCGCCGTGCGCGAAGGGGCGGTGGCTGTGCCCGAAGAGGCGCTGGTGCCGCTGGGCGCGCGCCAGTTCGTGTTCAAGGTGGTCGACGGTCCGCAAGGCGGCAAGGTCGCCCGGCGCCAGGAGGCGCGCATCGGCCTGCGCGTGCCCGGCAGGGTGGAGATCCTCGAAGGGCTCAAGCCCGGCGACATCGTGGTCACGGCGGGGCAGACGCGGCTGATGCGGGCCGACACCACGCCCGTGCGCGTGATCGACCTTGCCCAGCCGGGGCGCGGCGCCAGCGCACCGGGCGGCGCCGGCGCGCGCGGCGCCAATGCGGCGGCGGGTGGGGTGCCGGCCAGTGCGGCGGCCGGTGCATCACGCGAAGGTGCCGCGTCTCGCGCCGGCGTTGCCGCCGGCTACGGGCCGGCCTCAAGCGCGGCGGGCGCGCGGGTGCAGCCCTGAGCCGGGCCGCGCCGAACACCTGCGCAGCGCTGCGGGGCGAGCGGGCCGAAACACCAACGCCGAACGCGATGCGAACGCGCCGCGCCAAACCGACACGGAGTCCGCGATGAGGCTTTCCGAAACCTCCATCCGCCGCCCGGTGCTGGCCACCGTGATGAGCCTGTTGCTGGTGCTGGTGGGGCTGGTGTCGTTCAAGCAGCTGTCGGTGCGCGAGTACCCGCGCATCGACGAGCCGCTGGTCAACGTCTCCACGCGCCTGCTGGGCGCCAGCTCCGAGGTCATCGAGAGCCAGGTCACCAAGCCGCTCGAAGACTCCATCGCCGGCATCGACGGCGTGGACATCATGACCTCGATCTCGCGCACCGAGCAAAGCCAGATCACCGTGCGCTTCCGCCTGAGCAAGGACCCCGACACCGCCGCCGCCGAGGTGCGCGACCGCGTTTCGCGCGTGCGCGGGCGGCTGCCGACCGCGGTGGACGAGCCGGTGATCGCCAAGGTCGAAGCCGACGCCACACCGACCATCTGGCTCGCCTACACCAGCGAGACGATGGGCGTGCTCGAGCTCACCGACCTCATCAATCGCGTCGTCAAGCCGCGGCTTCAGACGGTGCCCGGCGTGGCCGACGTGCAGATCGGCGGTGACCGCAAGTACTCGATGCGCATCTGGCTCGACGCCGAACGCCTGGCGTCCTACCGCTTGACCGTGCAGGACGTCGAAGAGGCGCTCCGGCGCCAGAACCTCGAGGTGCCCGCCGGCCGCATCGAGAGCCAGCAGCGCGAATTCAGCGTCACCTCACGCACCGACCTGAACACGGTGGCGCAGTTCAACGAAATCGCGCTGAAGACCGCCGGCGGCTACACCGTGCGCCTGCGCGACGTCGCGCGCATCGAGGAAGGTGCGGCCAGCGAGCGCAGCCGCGTGCGCCTGAACGGCGTGCCCAGCATCAGCACCGGCGTCATCCGCAACGCCACCGCCAACCCCATCGACGTGGCCAACGGCGTGCGCACGGTGATGCCGCTCATCCAGCGCGACCTGCCGCCGTCGGTGACGGTGATTCAGGCCAACGACCTGTCGGTCTTCATCGACCGCTCCATCGGTGCCGTCTACCGCACGCTGGTCGAGGCCATCGTGCTGGTGGCGCTGGTGATCTTCGTCTTTCTGCGCACGCTGCGCGCGTCGGTGATCCCGCTGGTGACGATCCCGGTCAGCCTGATCGGCGCCTTCGCCCTCGTCGCGCTGGCCGGATTCACCGTCAACACGCTGACGATGCTGGCGCTGGTGCTGGCCATTGGCCTGGTGGTCGACGATGCCATCGTCGTGCTGGAGAACATCTTCCGCCACATCGAGGAAGGGCTCACGCCTTTTCAGGCGGCCATCCAGGGCGTGCGCGAGATCAGCTTTGCGGTGGTGGCGATGACGCTGACGCTGGCGGCGGTGTTTGCGCCGCTGGCATTCACGCCGGGCCGCACCGGGCGGCTGTTCGGCGAGTTCGCGCTGACGCTGGCCGGCGCGGTGCTGGTCTCGGGCTTCGTCGCGCTGACGCTGACGCCGATGATGTGCAGCAAGCTCTTGCGCCACAACGCGAAGCCGGGCTGGTTCGACCGCCTGATGGAGGCGGTGCTGGTGCGCCTGACCGGCAGCTATACCGCAGCGCTGCGCTGGACGCTGTCGCACCGCTGGCTCGTGGTGGCGGTGATGCTGGCCTCGGGGGCGGCCAGCTGGTGGCTGTTCACCACCGCCAAGAGCGAGTTGGCACCCGTGGAGGACCGCGGTGTGCTGGCCATGCCGATCCGCGCGCCTGATGGCGCGACGCTCGACTACACCGCGCGCTACCTCGATGCCATCGATCGCATCGGCGCCGAGTACCCGGAGTTCGACCGCCGCTTCCTGTTCATCGGCGGCGGCCAGGTCTCCAGCGCCTTCGGTGTGTTCCGCACGGTGGATTGGTCCGAGCGCACCAAGACCACGCCGCAGCTGCAGCGCGAGCTGCTGCCGCGGTTGATTTCGCTGCCCGGTGTCAGCGCCTTTCCGATCACGCCGCCGAGCCTGGGCCAGAGCTTCCGCTCGCGCCCGCTGGAGGTGGTGATCGTCAGCGGCGACAGCTACGAGAACATGGCGCGCGTGGCGCAGCAGTTCATGGCCGCGATGCAGCAGAACAGGGGCATCCTGCAGCCGGACATGGACCTGCAGCTGAACAAGCCCGAGATCTTCCTGGAGGTCGACCGCGCGCGGGCCGCCGACATGGGCATCTCGGTGGAGGCCGTGGCGCGCACTGTCGAGACGATGCTCGGCGGGCGTGTCGTCACGCGCTACAAGCGCGACGCCGAGCAATACGACGTGCTGGTGCAGACCACCGGCACCGGCCGCGCCACGCCCGAGGACATCGAGCGCATTTCCGTACGCGGCCGTGGCGACGTGATGGTGCCGCTGTCGGCGCTCGTCAGGGCGCGCGAGGCGGTGAGCCCGCGCGAGCTGAACCACTTCAACCAGCGCCGCGCGGTGACGCTGACGGCCAACCTCGCGCCCGACTACTCGCTGGGAGAGGCGTTGAAGTTCATGGACGAGTCGGCGATGAAGATCCTGCCGCCCGGCTACAGCACCGAACTCAACGGCGTCAGCCGCGAGTTCAGGGCATCCTCGGGGTCGCTGGGCATCGTGTTCGTGCTGGCGCTGGCCTTCATCTTCCTGGTGCTCTCGGCGCAGTTCGAGAGCTTCGTCGACCCCTTGGTCATCCTGCTGTCGGTGCCGTTGTCGATGGTGGGAGCGCTGGGTGCCCTGCATCTGTCGGGGGGCACGCTCAACGTGTTCTCGCAGATCGGCCTCATCACCCTGGTGGGGCTGATCACCAAGCACGGCATCCTGATCGTCGCGTTCTCCAACCAGCTGCGCCAGCAGGGCAGCGAGGTGCTGCCGGCGGTGATCGAGGCGTCGAGCCTGCGGCTGCGCCCGATCCTCATGACCACCGGCGCAATGGTCCTGGGCGCGCTGCCATTGGCGCTTTCCACCGGCGCCGGTGCCGAGAGCCGGCAGCAGATCGGCTGGGTGATCGTGGGCGGCATGTCGCTCGGGACGCTGCTGACGATCTTCGTCGTGCCCACCGTCTACACCTTGTTTGCGCGCAAGGCGGTGCCGGGCGAGATCACCACGCCGGCGCTGGCCGACGCGCACTGAGCGTCGGCGAGCCGGGCAGGCCCGCGGGCTTCAACGGAAGTCGGTCCAGCGCAGTTCGCGGCCCGGCGGCTGGCAGCGGGCCGGGGGCTGCATCGGCGCGACCACGCGGCACTCGGCCAGCCAGGGGCCGAAGGCCGGGTCGCGGAACTCGAGCGCGCGCTGCATCA
>JAEUPC010000004.1 GCA_016789865.1 Rubrivivax sp. | reverse complement strand
CCGCTGCGACCTCAACCCGTACCCGTTCGACCTGCAGACCGACCGCTACTTCGACTACCGGCTGATCGACCTCATCCATCGCCCGCGCGACGTGGCCGCGCGGCTGGCCACGGCGCTGCGCAAGACGATGAACCAGTACCGTGCCGACAGCCCGGTGTTCAAGCTGATGCCGCAGCTGGAGTCGGAGGACCGCTCGCGCTTCCTGTCGGTGCCCGAGGACTTCCGCGAGGAGGTGGAGCGCGCCCGCCGCCAGCGCCAGGCCGAGACGCTGGACCTGCTGGCGCTGGAGTGCGAAGACCACCTGTGGGAGATCGAGGGCCTGCGGCTGGTGGGCCGCGCGCAGTTCGAGGCCAACTTCATCGAAGGCGCCAAGGACACCTGGCAGCGCATCGCCGCGCGCTACCCCGACGATGCCGAGGCCAACACGGTGCTGTCCACCGTCTACCAGCGCCTGGCCGACCGCACGCGCAGCGAGCAGGCGCTGGCGCGCGTGACGCGCTCGCGCACGCTGTCGCCGGCGCGGCTGTCGGAGCTGCGCGGGCTGTCCGGGCGCAACCTCAAGGCGGCCTGGATCGAGCAGTGGCGTGGCGAGGCGAACCGGCGCCTGGCGGCGCTGCGCTCGCCGCTGCTGCAGCTGGCCATCGACGCCTACCTCGACGCCTTCAAGCTCGACCTGAACAACAGCTACGCGGGCCTGAACGCGCTCACGCTGCTCATCATCCAGGCCGAGCTCATCGACGGCCAGCGCGACGCCTGGCGCGAGCTGCAGCGCCATGCCGGCGACGAGCAGCGCGAGTTCGAGCAGCGCACGCAGCGCATCGACCAGCTGGCCCAGGCGCTGATGCTGGCGCTGGAGGCCGAGCGCGAGCGGCTGGCCAACCACGGCCAGGGCGACCCTTGGTTCGCGATGCTCGAGGCGGCGGTGATGTGCACGGTGTCCGTGCAGCCCAGCTACGTGGCCCAGCTGTACGTGGAGGCGCGCTACTTCGCGCCGCCGAAGTCCGACGCTGCCATGGTGGGCGGCCTGCAGATGTACCGCGAGCTGGGCATCCGCGGCGCGTTCCAGAACTGGCGCAAGCCGCAGTTCGTGGGCACGCTGGGCGACAACGTCGACGCGGCGCTGGCCGCGCTGGCCGACAGCGAGCGCCAGGGCGAGGCGGGCGACCGCCCGAAGCGGCTGCTGGTCTTTGTGGGCCTGCGTGTGGACGACGGCCGCCGCATGCCGCCGGCCAGCACCGCCGCAGCGGCCGGCACCGACGCCGAAGCCGAAGGCGGCCCGCTGTTCCCGCCCACGGTGGTGCAAGAGGCGCGCCGGCTCATCGAGGCCGAGGTCGACGCCGTGCTCGCCCACGGCGACAGCGTGCTGGCGATGGCCGGCGGCGCCAGCGGCGGCGACCTGCTGTTCCACGAGATCTGCCGCCAGCGCGGCATTGCGGCGCAGCTGTTCCTCGCGCTGCCCAAGGCGCAACACATCGGCGACTTCGTCGCGCCGGCGGGCAGCGAGTGGGTGACGCGCTTCAACGACATCTACCGCTCGCTGTACGGCTCACAGAAGCCGCTGTGCGGCGTGAAGGTGCTGTCCGATTCGCCCGACCTGCCGCGCTGGCTGCAGGACCAGGACTACTACAACGTCGGTCGGCGCAGCACGCTGTGGATGCTGCAGCACGCGCTGAACCTCGCGCGCCCGACCGACAGCGATGTCGATGTCACGCTCATCGCGCTGAAGCCGCGCTCCAGCGACCGGCCGGGCGCGTTCGGCGGCATCAAGCACGCCATCCGGCTGGCGCAGATGCACGGCGCGAACGTGCGCGAGATCGACCTGCCGGGCGGGCAGGCCACATCGGCGGCCACCGGGTCGGCCGATGGTGCCACCGAGGGCGCGGCCGATCGCATCGGCGCAGGCGGCTCGCCGACGCGGCCGCGCGGCAAGGGCATCGCGCGCGACTTGATCGAGGCCGACGCGCAGGTGGAGCGTGCCGCGGCGCGCGCCGCAGCGCCGCCCGTCGCTGCGGCGGCGCCCGGTGCCTCCGGTGGCGTCGGTGGCGCTGCGAGCGGCTCGCCGGTCTCGCGGCCCGCGCACCGCTGATCGTGCCGGGCTGATCGTGCGCCGATGACCGGCCATTGGTGATCGAGCGAACGGCGGGAGGGAACAGGCGCGTGCCATCGGATGCGTTGCTCGACGTCGCCATCGTCGGCGGCGGGCTGGCCGGGCTGATCCACCTGCACTACGCGCGTCGTGCCGGGCTGCGCGCGCACCTCTTCGAGCGGGCCAGCGGCGTGGGCGGCCTGTGGCGCGAGCTGCCGGCGTGGCAGGACATCCAGATCCGGCCGCTGGACTGGACGGTGGGCGACCTGCCGGTGGCCGGGCCGATGCAGCCGCAGATCCTGGCCAACATCGAGCAGTGGGTGGCGCGCTTCGGCCTGGCCGACGGCATCTCGCTGGGCTGCCCCGTGCGGCAGGCTCGCCATGCGGGCGGTGTGTGGGTTCTGGAGTCGCCGCTGGGCGAGGTGCGTGCGCGGCACCTGGTGGCCGCCACCGGGGCACACAACGTGCCGGTGATTCCGGCGGTGCAGCGGCAAGGCGCGCAGGGAGGCGAGCCGCCCGCGAGCGCGCGGGGGCGCGATCTGCGAGCGAGCGCGCAGGTGGGCGAACTGCCCGCGAGCGTGCAGGGGCACGAGCTGCCCGCAAGTGCGCAGGTGCGCGAGCTGCACTCGAGCGCGCTGCGCGAGCCGGCCGAACTGGCTGGCCGCGACGTGGTGGTGGTCGGCGGCGGTGCGTCGGCCTTCGACCTGCTCGAGCTGTGCCTCGAACATGGCGCGCGGCGCATCGTGTGGGTGTACCGCAGCCTGCGCTGGTTCACGCCGACGCGCAAGCCCAAGGCCGTGGCCGGCAGCGTGCGCCCGCTGGCACGCCAGCAAGCCGAGGGCGTGCCCATCGAGCAGCAGACCGCCGCGGTCGATGCCGACCTGCGCGGGCGCTACCGGGCCTTCGGCATCGAGGCGCTGCTGCCCGGCCGGCCAGTGGACCTGCGCCATGACCAGGTCTTCCCGGGCCGCGCGGGCATGCTGGCCGGGCTCGCGCGGATCGAGCGCTGCCCCGGCACCGTGCGGGGCGTCGAGGGCCACGAGGTGCTGCTGTCCGACGGCCGGCGGCTGGCTGCCGACCTGCTGCTGTGGGGCACCGGCTACCGCATGGACCTCGGGTGGCTCGAAGACCCGCGGCTGGCCGCCATCGACAGCACCGCGGCGCTGGCCGCGCGCTGCGGCTGCGTCATGCGCAGCCTCGATGCGCCCGACCTGTACCTCCCGGGCGTGCTGCTCGACGGCTTCGGTGCGACCTCGTGGAACTACGCGATCATCGCGCGCACCGTGATGTCGCATGTGCGCGGCCAGGCGCGGCTGGACCTCGAGCCGACGGCCCACCGCCTGAACCACCTCGATGTCGTGGCCCACCTGGCCGCGCGCGACCCGGCCAGCTTCGGCGGCGCCGACGCGCGGGCCTGGTGCCGCGAGGCCGGCTTGGGCACCCCCGACGACCGGCCCTACGCGTTGCCCTGAGGGCGGGCCGCCGGCAGGGGCCCGGCGGCGGCGGCGGCCTCGGCGTTCGCGCCACTCATGCAAGGTGCCAGCCGGGCCTCGAGATCGCGCAGGTTGAACGGCTTGGTCAGCGGGGCGCCCAGGCCCGCTTCGGCACAGCGCTGCCGCGCCTCGGCGGTGGCGTCGGCGGTGATCAGGACGATGGGCACCTGGCTGGCGGGCGGGCGCAATTGCCGGATGCGTTGGGCTGCCTCCAGGCCGTCGAGCTCGGGCATGTGCAGGTTCATGAGCACGACCTCGATGCTGCCGGGGGCTGCCGCCTCGACTGCCTCGACCGCCTCCAGCGCGTTGCGCGCGAACAGCACGCGATGGCCGAGATGGTCGAGCATCGAGCGCAGCACGAGGCGGCCGAGGTCGTCGTTCTCCGCGGCCAGGATGTTGAGCGCGCGTGGGGGTGTCGCAGGGGGGAGCCCGGGCGTTGGTGCCGCGGCCGCGGGCGTTTGCTCCAACGATGACGCGGCATGTGCGGCATGTGCGGTCGGTGCGGCATATTCGGCCGGTGCGGCCGGTGCGGCCGGTGCGGCCGGTGCCAGCGGCGCCGCAGCCCCGGCCGCCGACCCCGCGCCCGCCAGCCGCAGCGGCAGGTGCACCGTGAAGCGGCTGCCCAGGCCGCTGGCGCTTTCGACCTCGATGTCGCCGCCCATCAGGCGGGCCAGCCGGCGCGAGATGAACAACCCCAGCCCGGCGCCGCCGGTGCCGCGGGCCAGCGCTTGGTCGCCGAGCGAGAAGCGTTCGAACAGATGCCGCCGGATGCCGGCATCGACGCCGGCGCCGGTGTCGGTGACGGCGATCCACAGTTCCTCGGCCGCCACCTGCACTTCGATGCCCACGCGGCCGCGCTCGGTGAACCGGATCGCGTTGGACACCAGGTTGAGCAGGATCTGGCGCAGGCGTGTCGCGTCCAGATCAAGCGCACGTGGCACGCCGGGGCCGAAATGCGGCGGCTCGAAGGCCAGGCCCTTCTCGACGGCCGCGCTGCGCGTCAGGCCGTACACCTCGGCGACCAGCGAGCGCACGTCCACCGGGCCGGGCCGCAGCGCCAGCGTGCCGGACTCCAGCCGCGACATGTCCAGCATGTCGTCGAGCACGGCCAGCAGGTGGTCGGCGGAGTTGTGCACCGTCTGCATCTGGCGGCGCTGCCGCGGATTCAACTCGCCGGCTGCCAGCAGCTGGAGCATGGCCATCATGCCGTGGAACGGCGTGCGGATCTCGTGGCTCATGTTGGCCAGGAACACCGACTTCGCCTGGCTGGCGCGCTCGGCCTCGAAGCGCGCCGAGCGCAGGTCGCGCGTCATGGCCTCGAGCGCGCGCCGGCGCAGCGACTCCTGCCGCAGCAGCCACAACGCCATCACGCCGAAGCCCACCGAGCCCAGCGACAGCAGCGTGGTCAGCACCGCGCCGGCCACGGCCTGCTCGCGCACGCTGTCGTAGCGCTCGGCGACCAGCGTGGTGACGACATGCGCCGAGCTGAGCACCAGCGACAACAGAGGGTCGTCCAGCGGCTGCGACTCGGCCAGCAGCTCGCGCACCGCCGCGTTGTCGAAGCTGCGCACCGGGTTCGGGCCGAGGAAGCGGTCGGCGAAATCGACGAACTGCCGCGTGCGCAGCACCGCCTGGCGCAGCTCGGCAGCATCGGAGACGAGCCGCTCGGCGCGCCCGGAGACCAGCAGGTCGGCGCGGCTGACGAAGATGTCGTAGCGCAGCTGCACGTCGTCGCGCCGCCGCGCCGGCTCGGGCGTCGCCGCCGCCTCGTGCAGCGCACTGCGCAGTCGCTGGAATTCCACCTGCAACTGGGCGATGCTGACCTGCAGGTAGTCGTCCTGGAAGCGCACGGTGGCGTCCAGCAGGCGGTGCTGGCGCACCTGCAGCCAGGCCGCGGCGCCCAGCATCACCACCAGCGAGGCGGCGGCCAGCCCGGCCAGCAGCGGCAACCAGCGCCGCACCGAGGGCCTCGTGCCGCTCATGCCAGTTCGATGGTGCGCAATTGCCAGATGCAGCGCGCGAAGTAGGTCGCCGAACGCAGCGCCGGCTGCTCGTCGAAGGGGTACATCACGAACAGCGGCCCCTTCTCGCGCACCGTCATCGCGCGCCCGTCAAGCTGGTGCGCGGCAATGACATCGAAGCGGCGCAGGTCCTCCATCGGAATCTCGACCTTGTAGTCGTTGAGGGCCACGCAGCGCGCGACGCGTGCGCCGTCGACCTGGGCGCCCGAGGCGGCCAGCACGTCGCGCAGCAGCGGGCCGGTGAAGCGCCGCGGACCCGAGAACCACGGCGTCGTGGTGGTGATGTGGCGCTGCGGCAAGGCGGACAGCGCCGCCATGCCCAGCTGCCGGCGCTCGGCGCTCGAGAACGCCCGGCCATGCACGGTAAGCACCGCGGCCGGTTCGGCAGCCGTGGGATTGCCGCGCGCCGCCGGCACCCAGGCGAGGGTGGCTGCCCAGGGCGCCACCAGAAGGAGCCGCCGCCGCTGCCGGCTCGGACCCGGGGTCCGGCCGCCGGCCGGCGGGTTCGATCTTTGGGATTGCATGGCGGGGAACTCTAGCGTAGCCCCCGCCAGTGCCGAACCGCGGGATTTCACGGCCGCGAAGCCACCCCGCCTGAATGGGCGGAGGCACACGGGCCACTCGCCGGTCAAGTTCGGCCCGATGGCCCCCGCGATCAAGTGGGCCGATCAGAGCCCCTTGATCACCCCGCGCAGCTTGGTGACGATCTCGTCGAGATGGCGCTCGTCCATGATGAACGGCGGCGCGACGATGAGCGCGTCGCCGGTGCTCTTCAGGTTGAGGCCGACGTCGTAGAGGCGCTTTTGCGCTTCGTGGCCGCGCGCCCCTGGCGCGCCGTCGACGGCCACGTCCACCGCGGCCATCAGGCCCACGCTGCGGATGTCGGTGACGATGGCGCAGTCCTGCAGCGAGTGGATGGCGTCGATGAACTTCGGGCTCATCGCCGCCGCGCGCTCCATCAGTTTTTCCTTGGCGAAGATGTCCATCATCGCCAGGCCCGCGGCGCACGAGGCCGGGTGCGCGCTGTAGGTGTAGCCGTGGAAGAACTCCACGCCCTTGGCGGGGCCCGCGTTGGTGATGTCGTCGTAGATGTCCTGCCGCGCGGCCACCGCGCCCATCGGCTGCGCGCCGTTGGTGATGGCCTTGGCCATCGTCAGGAGGTCGGGCGTCACGCCGAAGGCCTGCGCGCCGAACGGCGCGCCCATGCGGCCCCAGCCGGTGATCACCTCGTCGAAGACGAGCAGGATGCCGTGCTGGTTGCAGATCTCGCGCAGGCGGTTCAGGTAGCCCTTGGGCGGCGGCAGGCAGCCGAACGAACCCGCGGTGGGTTCGACGAAGCACGCCGCGATGTTCTCGCCGCCGTAGAGGTTGCAAAAGCGCAGCAGGTCGTCGGCGAGGTCGGCGCCGTGCTCGGGCTGGCCCTTGACGAACTTGTTCTGCGGCAGCGCCGTGTGGCGCATGTGGTGCACGCCGGCCAGCCCCAGGCCGAAGGTGCGGCGGTTGTTCACCATGCCCGCCAGCGCCACGCCGCCCAGGTTCACGCCGTGGTAGGCGCGCTCGCGGCTGACGAACATCTGGCGTTGCGGCTGGCCCTTGACGCGGTGGTACGCCAGCGCGATCTTCATCGCCGTGTCCACCGCCTCGGAGCCGCTGTTGACGAAGAAGACGCGGTTCAGCCCCTTGGGCGTGTACTGCGTGACTCGCTCGGCGAGCTCGAATGCCTTGCCATGCGCGCGCAGGAAGGGCGCGGTGAAGTCCAGCGTCTGCAACTGCTCGTAGACGGCGCTGGCGATTTCCTCGCGGCAGTGGCCGGCCGCCACGCAGAACAGGCCGGCGCTGGCGTCGATGACTTCCTTGCCCTCGGGCGTGTAGAAGTACATGCCCTTGGCGCGGGCGAACATCTTCGGCTCGGACTTGAACTCCTTGTTCGGGCTGAAGGGCATCCAGTACGGTTGGCGTGCCTGTGCGTCTGCGGCGGCGGGGGCGGTGGCGACTTGGGGTTCGGCGTGGCCCATGGTGCGGTCTCCGGTCGGTGCGTGGGAGGGGGCGATTGTGGCCCGCTGGCCTCGCGCCGTGGGTGGCATGTGCGGCCGGGTAGGGCGTGCCGTGCCCGCCGCCTGGGCGGGGCCGGGGGGGCGGGCGAGGGGATGTTCAGGACGTGAGTGCGGTGAACCAGGCGCGCGCAGACCCGGGTGGCCTGCCGCGCCGCGCCCGAGGGCGAGGCCCGGCGTCGGCGGCGGGCTGCGCCCGCCGCCGATGACGGCCGGCGGATACACCGTCGGCCTGCCCGGCTTGCAAGCAAGCCGGGACCCCTGCGCTGCGCTCCGGGGCGCCGATCGC
>JAEUPC010000210.1 GCA_016789865.1 Rubrivivax sp. | reverse complement strand
ACGTAGCGCACCAGCGCGCCCAGGCGAAACAGCCCCATCGCGAACAACACCACGCCGGCCAGCATGGTGGCGATGAGCAGGTTGGCCACGCCGTAGCGCTCGACGATGCCGTAGACGATGACGATGAAGGCGCCGGCCGGGCCGCCGATCTGCACGTTCGAGCCGCCCAGCGCCGAGATCAGGAAGCCGGCGATCACCGCCGTGACCAGCCCCTGCTCGGGCTTCACCCCGCTGGCGATGGCAAATGCCATGGCCAGCGGCAGCGCCACCACGCCCACCGTGAGCCCTGCGCCGAGGTCGGCCAGGAAGCGCTGGCGGCCATATCCGGCCAGGGCAGCACCCAGACGTGGGCGAAAGGGGTGCAGGTTCATGGTGGCGGCGCTGGGCTGCAGCGGCGGCTGCGATCATCGCCGATCGGACAAGCCGCCCGCCGAAGCGCCACTCCTTGACGATTCGCACTTGGTCCGGCGTGGGCCGGCAGCTAGCATAGGCGCGGCGGGAGGGCGCCAGGCTGTGCGGGTGATGCTCATCGACGACAGCGAGGCCGATCTGTTGTACACGCAGATCGTGCTCGAACGCTCGGGGCTGGCCGTGGAGGTGCTGCCCTTCGAAGAGGCCGAGCAGGCGCTGCAGGCGCTGCGCAGCGGGACCGCCGGGCAGGTGGACGTGATCCTGCTGGACATCAACATGCCGCGCATGGACGGCTTCGAGTTCCTCGACGCCTACGAGGCGCTGGAAGCGGCGCGGCGCGCCGGCGCAGTGGTGGTGATGCTCACCTCGTCGCCCGACCCGGCCGACCGTGAAAGGGCGCTGGGCTACCCGTGCGTCAAGGGCTATGCGGTCAAGCCGCTGGACGTGGAGTCTGCCCGTGATCTGGCGCGCTACGTCGGCGGGTGAGCGGTCGGCGCCGCCGCGGGCGCGCTGCATTCGCCGGGCGGTACGGCGGGCAGGGGCAGCGGTGGCGCTGGCCACGCTGGCCTCGGTGGCTGCGCTGGCTGCCGTGCCGGCGGCGCAGGCTGCACCGCCGGGGTCGGCGCCGGTGCGCTTTGCACCCGAACGCGACTACGGGCCCTTCGTCTACGAGGCCGAGGACGGGCGCATCGCCGGGCTCTCGGTGGACATCCTGCAACTCGTGCAGCAGCACGCCGGCTTCGAGGTGACGATGCTGCCGCCGCGCCCGCTGGCCGAGCAGCTGGCCGCCGCTCGCCGCGGCGAGGTGGACCTGCTGTCGTCGCTGCGGCCGACCGCCGAGCGCGGCGAGTACCTGCTGTTCAGCGCGCCCTACGTCAGCGTGCCGGCGGTGCTGGTGGTGGCCGCGGCCGCGCCGGGCCGCGACGCGGCTTCGTCGTTGAAGGCGCTGGTCGGCCAGGCCGTGGCGGTAGGCGCCGGCTACGCCGTCGAAGCGCCGATGCGCGCGGCCCACCCGCAGGTGGCCTGGCAGGCCGTCAGCGACGATGTCGTGGCCCTGCGCGGTGTGGCCGAGGGGCGGTACCGGGCGGCCGTGGTGGACCTGGCGAGCTTCCACTTCGCCGTCCGGCAGCATCGCATCGCGGGGTTGGCGCCGGCCGAGCAGGTGGGGTTCGAGTACCGGTTGAGCTTTGCCGCGCCGCGCCAGCAGCCCGAGCTGATCGCGCGTATCGACCAGACGCTGGCGCGGCTGCCGGTGGCCGAACGGCAGGCGATCGTGCAGCGGTGGATTCCCGCGGCCCTGCCGCAGCGACCGCCACGGGCGCCCTGGACCACCGCCATCGGCCTGGGCCTGCTGGCACTGGCGGCGGCGGGTGCGGCGTGGGGGCTTGTGGGGCGCCGCCGGGCAGGCAAGCGCCCGGCAGACGCCGCACCGGCCCGGGAGCCACCGCGATGAGCGGCCGGCCGCGCCACGCGCGCGGCAGGGCGCAGGCCCTCGAGGCCGCTGGCTCATGCCGGTGCGCGGCGCCGGGGAGAGCACGGCGTTGAACACACCGATGCCTGGGCCCGCCCGCGGGACCGTGCAGGCGCATGGACCAACAGGTGGGCATGCGAGTGGGCATGCGAGTGCGCATGCGAGTGATCAGGCGGCTGAGCGCCCGGGTGGCCATTCGCGCGCGACGGAACCGGGGCACGGGCAGGAGGCGCCGGCCGCAGTGTCCGGCCTGCCTTCGCCCTGGCGCACGGCCGCCACCGCGGCAGCCTTGCATGCCGCGCTGGCGGTGGCCAGCCTGACCCTGGCGCGCGGCACCGGCACCGAGGTGGCCACGCTGTGGCTGGCCAACGCGCCGGTGACCGCCCTGCTGGTGCAGCGCACGGGGCACGCGCGCTACGCCCTCGCCGCGGTGGGGCTGGCCAACGCGCTGGTCAACCTGCTGTGGGGGAGCTCGCCCGATGGCGTGGCCGCGCTGGCCGCGGCCAACGCGGTGTCGATCGCGCTGGCCGTCTTCCTGTTGCGGCGGCTGGCCCTCGCCGCGGCGGCGCTGTATTCGCCCGTCGGCCTGGTGCGCGTGCTGTGGTTCGGCGCCCTGCTGCCCGAACTCATCGGCGCGGCGCTGGCCGCCGCATTGATGTCGGCACTGGGCGTGGCGGGCTTCGGCCCGGTGTGGGTGGCCTGGGTGCAGGGGGGGTGGATCGGCAGTCTCGTGATGCTGCCGCTGGCGCTGCTGGCCGGCGCCGCCGGGCTGCGCGCCACGGTGCGCGTGCTCCGCGAGCGGCCGGCCGGCGTGCTGCTGCCGCTGTGCGTGGGGGGCACGCTGCTGAGCCTGGCGCACCTGCCGTACCCGTTTGTCATCCTGGCCATCCCGTTGGTGTGGGCGGCGGCCACGGTCAGCCAGCTGGCGCACGCGGTGCTCGCGCTGGCCGTGGCGCTCACCGCCTCGGTGGCCATGGCCAGCGGGGTGTTCCTGCCGGTGCCGGTGCAGTCGCACTGGGAGGAGCTGTACGTGCCGCTGTCACTGCTGGCGGCGCTGCTGCCCACCCAGTTGCTGGCCGCCGCGCTGGCCCAGCAACGGGCGCAGATGGCGCTGCTGGCGGCGCAGACCGAAGCGCTGCGGCGTGCCAACGATGGGCTGGAGCAGTTCGTCCACGTCGCTTCGCATGACCTGCGCGAGCCGCTGAACACGGTGGTGCAGTTCGCCCGCCTGGCCGAAGAGGATGCGGGTGCGCAGATGCCGCCGGCGGCGCGCCGCTACCTCGGGCTGGTGGCGCAGGCCGGCGCGCGCATGCGCGAGCTGCTGGACGACATCCTGCGCTACGCGCGGCTGCAGCGCGAAGAGCTGGGCGAAGCCGCCACGGTGGAACTGGCGCCCTTGCTGGCCGAGGTCCAGGCCGTGCTCGCCGGCTCCATGCGCTCCAGCGGCGCCGAGATCGCCGTGGGCCCGTTGCCGGCCGTGCGCGGCCACGCGCCGCTGCTGCTGCTGATGTTCCAGAACCTGCTGAGCAACGCCATCAAGTTCGTGCCGCCGGGGGGCAAGCCGGCCGTCAGCGTCACCGCCGAGAGCGTGGGCGCGCGCGTGCATGTGACCGTGGCCGACAACGGCATCGGCATCGATGCGCAAGACCAGCCGCGCCTGTTCAAGCCGTTCAGCCGCCTGCACCTGCGGCGCCGGTACGAGGGCAGCGGGCTCGGGCTGTCGATCGTGGCGCAGGTCGTGCGCCTGCACGGCGGCGAGGTGCGCCTGAGCTCCGAGCCCGGGCGTGGCAGCCGCTTCACCGTGGACCTGCCGGCCGCGCTGGAGTGAGCCGGGCCGGCCGCAGCCGGCACGGGCCCGCTGCCGAATGGCCATGCGGGCGAGTGGCCAGGCAGGCAAGTGGCCAGGCAGGCAAGTGGCCAAGCAGGCAAGTGGCCAAGCAGGCAAGTGGCCAAGCAGGCAAGCTGACCAGCAGCCGAGCGGTCGAGTGGCCGCTGCCCGCCGGGCGCAACGGCCCGGCCGCCCGCTACCTCACGCGCAAGCCCGGCGTGGCGCCGGGCCAGGGCTCCAGCACGTACAGGCCCGGGTGGGCCTTCTCGTCGGCATGGCTGGCGGCCAGCACCATGCCTTCGCTCACGCCGAACTTCATCTTGCGCGGCGCCAGGTTGGCCACCATCACGGTGAACTTGCCCGTCAGGTCTTGGGGCTTGCAGGCGCTGGCGATGCCGCTGAAGACGTTGCGTGGCTGCGCCTCGCCGATGTCCAGCGTCAGGCGCAGCAGCTTGGTGCTGCCTTCCACCGCCTCGGCCTTGACGATCTTGGCGATGCGCAGGTCGACCTTGGCGAACTCGCCGATGCCGATGGTGGCGGCCAGCGCCTCGCCGCCGGGCCACGCGGGGCCGGAAGCGCCGCAGGAGGCCGAAGAGGCCGGCGCCGCCTCGGGCGGCGGCTCGAACAGCGCCTCGAGCTGCTTGGTATCCACGCGCTGCATCAGGTGCCTGTACTCGTGGATGCGGTGTGCGCCGCCATGGTGGATGGAGCGCGCCGCATCGGCCCACTTCAGCGGCTCGATGCCCAGGAAGGCTTCCACCTGCGCGGCCAACGCCGGCAGCACGGGCTTGAGGTACACGGTGAGCACGCGGAAGGCCTCGATGCACACCGTGCAGGCGTCGTGCAGAGCGGCTTCCAGGCCCGGCTGCCTGGCCAGTTCCCAGGGCTTGTGCACGTCGACGTACTCGTTCACGCGGTCGGCCAGCAGCATCACCTCGCGCAGCGCCTTGCCGTACTCGCGGCTGTCGAAGAGCTCGCGCACGGTGTCGCTGTGCGCACGCAGGCCATCGAGCAGCGCACGGCCCTCCACGCCGATGTCGGCCGAAAGCCGCCCGCCGAAGCGCTTGCTCAGGAACCCGGCGGCGCGGCTGGCGATGTTGATGTACTTGCCGACCAGGTCGCTGTTGACGCGCGCCATGAAGTCGTCGGCGCTGAAGTCGAGGTCTTCGACCCGCGCGTTGAGCTTGGCGGCGATGTAGTAGCGCAGCCACTCGGCATTCATGCCCACCTGCAGGTAGCGCAGCGGGTTGATGCCGGTGCCGCGGCTCTTGCTCATCTTCTCGTTGTTGACCGTGAGGTGGCCGTGCACGTACACGCGGTCGGGCACCTTGCGGCCGCTGAACTTCAGCATCGCCGGCCAGAACAGCGTGTGGAAGGTGACGATGTCCTTGCCGATGAAGTGGATCTGCTCGACCGCGGGGTCGGCCAGGTACCGCTCCAAGAGGTCATCGGCCGACTCGCCTT
>JAEUPC010000142.1 GCA_016789865.1 Rubrivivax sp. | reverse complement strand
CGCGCGAGGCCTACCGCATCGACGGCGCCGAGGTCGCGCGCGAGCCTTTCTACGCCGCCGCCTGCGACCCGCGGCGGCCGGTGTTCGTGGAAGCCTGCGCCGGTGCCGGCAAGACCTGGATGCTCGTGGCGCGCATCCTGCGCGCGCTGCTGCAGCAGGTGCCGCCGGCGCAGATCCTGGCCATCACCTTCACGCGCAAGGCGGCGGCCGAGATGCGCCAGCGGCTGGACGAGCTGCTGGTGGCCTTCGCCGACGGCGCCGCCACGCACGAGCAGCGGGTGGCCCAGCTGCAGCTGCGTGGCCTCACGGCGATCGAGGCGCATGCGCTGGCCCCCGAGTGGGCCGGGCTGCACGAGCGGCTGCTGCGCGAGGGCCAGGCGGTGCAGGTGCGCACCTTCCATGGCTGGTTCCACGAGCTCGTGGTGCACGCGCCGCTGGCCCTGCTGCAGCAGCTGGGGTTGCCGGCGGCGTTCGAGCTGATCGAGGACACCGCCCCGTTGCACGGCGCCGTGATGCAGCGCTTGTATCGCCGGCTGCTGCACGACGAGCGGCTGCGCGCGCACCACGACGAGCTCGTCGCCCGCCATCGCCGCGCCGCGGTGTCGCAGTGGCTGGGTGCGGTGCTGGACAAGGCCCTGGAGATCGGGCGCGCCGATGCGGCCGGCACGCTGTGGACCTCCATCGAACCGGCGCAGGCGCCCGGCGCGGGCGGCGCCGGGGGCGCCGGTGGCGCGGGCGGCGCCGGCAGCTTCGAAACGGCAGATCCGGCGCGGCAACTGGCGCACGAGCCCCTGCGCGGCCGGCTGCGCGCGCTCGCCGCCACCGCGGGCCGCGAACGCGGCAAGCGCGCGCGCGACGCCGCCGCAGCGATCGACCTGGCGCTGGAGCACACCGACGCGGCAGCGCGCTGGAGCGGCGTGTGGAGCGCGCTGCACACCGACAAGCACGTTCTGCGGCACTGCCTCGAACCTCTGCCCGATACCGCGGGGCTCTCGCAGGAGCTGCACGCCTTGCAGCGGCAGCGGCGGCAATGGGCGGCCTGGCGCGACCAGCAAGCCATGGCCGCGCTGGCCGTCGCGATGCTGGCCGAGTTCGCCGCGCTCAAGCGCGAGCGGTCGCTGGTCGACATGGCCGACCTGGAACGCGCCGTGGCCGCCTTGCTGGCCGACGCGCCGTTGGCCGGCTGGGTGCTGGAGCGCCTGGACCAGCGCTTTCAGCAGGTGCTGATCGACGAGTTCCAGGACACCAGCGTGCTGCAGTGGCATGCGCTGGCCGCCTGGCTGGGTGGATATGCCGGGGCCGGCGGCGGCGCGAGCGGCCATCGGCCCCCGGGGCTGTTCATCGTCGGCGACCCCAAGCAGAGCATCTACCGCTTCCGCAGCGCCGAGCCGCGCGTCTTCGAAGCCGCGTGCGAACTCGTCATCAGCGGCATGCAGGGCTCGCTGCTGCAGTGCGACCACACGCGTCGGTGCGCCCCGGGCATCGTGGGCGCATTGAATGCGGTCTTTCCCCGCTTGGCCGCCGGTGGGGCCTGGGGGCCCTTCCGGGCGCATTCGGGGCCCGGCCCGTCGCCGGGCGGCGCACCGGGCCACGTGCGAGTGCTGGAACCGGTGCCACGGCCAGCGCGCCGCTCGCGCGGCAAGGCCGCGGACGGCGAGGCGTTGCCCCCGTGGCGCGACTCGCTCACCGTGCCGCGTCACGAGCCCGAGGCGCGCCTGCTGGCCGAGGAGGCGCGCCGCGTGGCGCTGGCCGTCTCGGCGCTCGTCGAAGAAGAGGGCGTGGCGCCGGACGACATCATGGTGCTGGCCCGTCGCCGCGTGGTGCTGGCGGCGGTGGCCGAGGCGCTGGCGGCGCTTGGTGTGCCGCACGCGCTGGCCGACGAGCAGGCGCTCATCGCAGTGCCTGAGGTGCAGGACGTGGTGGCCCTGCTCGATGCGCTGGTGTCGCCGGGCCACGACCTGTCGCTGGCGCGCGCGCTGCGCAGCGCGCTGTTCGGCGCTTCCGACGACGACCTGCTGTGGCTGGCGAGCCAGGCACGCACGTTGCGCTGCTCGTGGCTGCGGGCCTTGCTGCGCACCGGTGGGGGCGACAGCGCCGTGCTGCGCCGCGCCGCAACGCTGCTGCCCCGTTGGAGCGAAGCCGTGCAGGACATGCCGCCGCACGATGCGCTGGACCGCATCGTGCACCAGGGCGACGTGTTCGAGCGCATGGCCAGGTGCGTGCCGGCGGCTCGGCGGGCCGCGGCGCTGGGCGCCCTCGAGGGCCTGCTGGCTGCCGCCCTCGGCGAGGCCGGTGGCAGCGGGCACGGGCGCTTCGCGCACATGTATGCCTTCGTGCGCGAGATGCGCGGCGGCGCAGTGAAGGTGGCGATGGCAGCGCCCCAGCACACGGTGCGCCTGCTGACCATTCACGCCGCCAAGGGCCTGGAAGCGCGCGCGGTGCTGGTGGCCGACAGCCATGGCCGCCGCCCGCCGCGCATGCGCGCTGGCCTGCTCGTGGACTGGCCGGTGCACGAGGGCGCACCGCGCCGCGCCGCCTTTGTGCGCAGCCGCGCCACCAGCGCGCCCACGCTGGAGCACCTGATGGCCGCCGAGCAGGCCGCCGCCGCGCGCGAGGAGATGAACGCGCTGTACGTGGCGATGACGCGCGCCCGGGAGTGGCTGGTCTTCAGCGGCGTGGAGCCGGAGGCGGGCGGCCGCCACGCCCCCGACCGTGACGCCGAGCCCGAAGACGGCGGCGGCGGCGGTGAGGGCGGTGCGCCGGCCGAAGACCTCAGCTGGTACACGCTGGTGCAGCCGCACGCGCGCCTGTGGCGCCCACCATGGCGCCCGCAGGCCAACCCAGTCGACGCGCCGCCGGCGCGGCCGACGCAGGCCGGGCTCGCCGAGGCGGCATGGCCGGCGTTGCCCGAGCTGCGCCTTGCGGCGGTGCAAGCTGCGGGCGGGCCGGATGGGGCGGTGGATGCGCCGCCGGGTGCAATGCCTTCCCATGCGCCGCAGGCCCGGCCTGCCACCAGCCCCTCGCCGGCGGCTTCGATGGGCCGCGCGCTGCACCGGGCGCTGGAGTGGGTCACCCAGGGCACGCAGCTGCCGGCCCCGGCCGCTCGCGCCGAGGCGTGCGTGGCCGCGGCCCGCGCCTTCGGCGTGCCCGTCGCAGAGCACGCTGCGATACGCCGTGCCCTGGACGCCGTGCTGGGCAACCCGGAAGTCGCGCGGTTCTTCGACCCGGCGCTCAGGCTCGAGGCGGCCAACGAGATCACCCTCGTGCACGAGGGCGAGATGCTGCGCATCGATCGGCTCGTGGCCCTGCGCGGGCCCGGCGGGCGGCGGGTGTGGTGGGTGCTGGACTTCAAGCTGGCCGCCGCGCCGGAAGAGTCCGGGCTGCATGCAGCGGGCTACCGGACCCAGATGGACCGCTATCGCGCCGCGGTGCAGCTTGCCCAGCCGGACGACGAGGTGCACGCAGCGCTCATCACCGGAACCGGCAGGCTGGTCCCGCTGTAGCCGGATGGGGCAGCCGGGCAGCCGGGCCTGTGCCGACCCATCGGGCAGCCTGCGGCGCCGCAGTGCACATCGCCGCCCGGCGCGGCGAACTGGCGGGCGCTCCTGGTGTTGTTCCGCGCTTCGCCTCGCAGGGGCGCGGGATGCAATCGGGCGACCATGTCCGCCACGGCCTCCGATACCTCGCCCCGCCCGGGCGCACCGCGCCACTTCGGGCGCTGGCAGCTGCTGCGCTTGCTGGGCAAGAGCCAGCACACGATGAACTGGCTGGTGGCCGAGCGGGGCGGCGAGGAGCTGATGCTCGTGCTGCCGCGTGTGGCCCCGCCGGCAGGCGACGCCCTGGAGCGCTGGACGCAGGCCGTTCGCCGCGCGGCGCGGCTTGCGCATCCGCGGCTCGCACCGGTGGTGGACCTCGGCGTGCACGAGGGCTGGCCCTATGCCGCGTACGAACTGGCCGGGCTGGCCACGCTGGCCGACCGCATGCCGCGCAAGGGCCTGCCCGGGCTGCAGGCGGCCGCCTTGGCCAGCGGCGCGCTGCAAGGGCTGGCCTACGCCCACGAGGCCGGCGTGGTGCACGGCGACCTGCAACCGGCGATGCTGCTGGTCGACGATCAGCAGCAGGTGCGCCTGGCGGGCCTCGAGGTGGCCTGCGAGAGCCCGGCCGCGATGGCATTGGCAGCCGCTGCCGCAAGCAGCGGCTCGGCGGCGTCGCAGCTGAGCACCCAGCGGGCCGCCGCCGAGCGCGACGTGCTCGCCGCGGGGCTGCTGCTGCACGGCATGCTGGCCGGGGTGCCGGCGCTGGAAGAGCCTGACGTGGGCCGTGCCGTCTCGCGGCTGCCGCCGCACGGGCGCGAAATCGTGCGCCTGCCCTGGACCACCGCGCACCCGGTGGCCGAGCCGCTGCGGGCCATCGTCAACCGCGCCACCGACCGGCAGGAGCGGCAGCGCTACCGCAACGCCCGCACGCTGCTGCACGCGCTGGAAGGCTGGGTGCAGGCCGAGTCTTCGGCCGAAGGCGGCGTGCTCGGTCTCCTGGCCGACAAGCTGCGTGCCGCCGGCGTGCTGCCCGCCTCGGCGGGCGCCGGCGCGCGGGCCGCGCGCCTGGCGATGATGGAGCGCGAGCGCAACAACGAACTGGCCGAAGTGGTGCTGGAGGACCTGGCCCTGTCGTTCGAGCTGCTGCGCGTGGTGAACACGGCGCAGGTGCGCGGCGCCCAGGTCTCGGGCAACGGCCCGGTGCTCACGGTGCGCCGTGCCATCGCGATGGTGGGCCTGGAAGGCGTGCGCCGCGCGGCGCTGGGCCTGCGCACCTGGCCCGGGCCGCTTGGCGAACCGGCCGCCGCGGAGCTGGAACGGGTGATGGAACGCTGCAAGCGCGCCGGCCGCGTGGCCATGGCGCTGCGGTCTCCCGTCTATGACGGCGAGGTGGTCTACCTGCTCACGTTGTTGCAGAACCTGGGGCGGCTGGTCGTGCAGTACCACTTCCCGGACGACGCCGCGCAGATCCGCCGCCTGATGCAACCCGGGCCACCGGCGCGCGACGGCGACCCGCCCGAGCCCGGCATGAGCGAGGAGGGGGCCGCGTTCGCGGTGCTCGGCGCCGACATCGACGCCCTGGGTCATGCCGTGGCGCGTTGGTGGGGGTTGCCGGAGATGGTGCTCGGCATGATTCGTCGGCCGGCCCCTTCGGCGCCCGTGCATCCGCCGCAGACCGACGAGGACATGTTGCGCCTGGTGGCCAGCTGCGCCAACGAGGCGGTCGACGCGATGGCCCAGCCGGCGGCCAAGGTGGCCAGCGCGCTGCAACGCGTGGTGCAGCGCTATGGGCGGCTGCTCGACCTGTCGCTGCGCGACCTGCAAGAGGCGCTGCAGGATCGGCCCGCCGGTGACCGCATCGCCCACACGGCACCGATGCCGCTGGACGCTGGCGACGGCCGTTCGGGTACTTCAGGAGCCCCGCAGCGTGGCGCAGGGGCCGCGGCAGGCGGCGTGCGCGCGCAGTCGGCGCTGCGGGCGCGTTCGGCGGGCAGCTCGACGCTCGCGCGCTGACGGGGCCGGCATCCTCCGTGCCCGGACCGCCACCGCCCGCACGATGAGCGTGGCCGCTTCCGCCTCCTCCGCCGTCTCCGCGAGGAGCCCGGTGCGGCCGTCTGCATCGTCTGCATCGCCCGCATCGCCCGCTTTGCCCACATTGCCCGCGCCGCCGTTGTCGGCCGCCGACCGCGGCCGCCACATCGGCCGCTTCAAGCTGGAGCGCGAGCTCGGCCGCGGCGCCCAGGCACGCGTGTGGCTGGCCCACGATCCGCTGCTGCAGCGCGACGTGGCGCTCAAGGTGCTCGAGCCGCAGGACAGCGGCGCCGGCCCGCACCCGCATGACGAGTGGCTGCACGAGGCGCGTGCGGTCGGTGCGCTCAGCCATCCCAACGTGGTGCCGGTGTTCGAAGCGCTCGACGCCACGCCGGGCGGCGCGCCCGCCTGCCTGGTGTTCGAGTTCGTCGACGGCCCGACGCTGACGCAGCTGCGCCGCCAGCGCCCCGGACCCTGGCCGGCCGGCGAGGCGGTGCAGCTGATGCTCGGCGTCCTCGACGCGCTGGCCGCCGCACACGCCATCGGCCTGGTGCATCGCGACCTCAAGCCGAGCAACGTGCTGGTCGGGCAGGACGGGCGCGCGCGGGTGATGGACTTCGGCATCGCCGCGCGCCTGAGCGCGCCGGGCGCCGCGGCGATTCCCGGCGGCCTCGGCGCCATCGTGGGCAGCCCAGGCTACATCTCGCCCGAGGCGGCGCGCGGCGAAGCCCCGGTGCCGGCGATGGACGTGTTTGCCGCCGGCGTGATGCTCGGCGAGCTGCTGGCCGGCGCGCCGCTGCTGAAGGAAACCGATCCGTGGCGTGCCCTGGAGCGCGTGTGCGCGGAGGATCTCTTGCTGCCCGACTCGGTGCGCGTGGACGATGCGCTGCGCGCCATCGTGCACCGCGCGCTGGCCCGCGCGCCGGCTGAGCGCTACGACAGTGCGCGAGCCATGCACGCGGCCCTGCAGGCCTGGGCACAGCCCGAGTCGTCGGCCCCCGCGCCGCCGCTTGCCGCGGAGGTGCACGCGACCCTGGAGTTCCTGCTGCGGCGCATCCGCCACAAGTCGGACTTCCCGGCGCTTTCGGACTCCGTGCTGCGCATCCAGCGCCTGGCCACCTCCGAGACGGCGCGCCTGGCGCACCTGGTCGACGAGGTGCTCACCGACGTGGCCCTGACCAGCAAGCTGCTGCGCATGGTGAACTCAGTGCATTTCGCCTCGGCCGGCGGTGGCCGCATCACCACCGTGTCGCGCGCCGTTGCGCTGGTCGGCTTCGCCGGCATCCGCAACATGGCGATGACCGTGCTGTTGCTGGAACACATGCGCGACAAGGATCACGCCGCGGTGCTGCGGCAGGAGTTCCTGCGCGCGCTGACAGCCGGGGCGCTGGCCTCCGAACTGGAGCCGCAGGCCCGTGCCACCGAGGAGGCCTTTCTCGGCGCAATGCTGCAGAACCTCGGCCGCCTGCTCGTGGAGTACTACTTTCCGGAAGAGGCCGAGCGCATCCGCGAGCGGCTTGCCGCGCAGGCCGGCGACGCGGCGGCGACCGAGGCGCAGCGTGAATCGCTGGCCGTGCAGGTGCTGGGCCTGTCGCTGAACGAGCTGGGCTGCGGGGTGGCGCGTGCCTGGGGCCTGCCCGAAGGCCTGCAGCGGGCCATGCGGCGCGCCGATGGCGAAGTGCCCGCTCGGCTGGTGACCGACCCCGGCGACCGGCAGCGGTGGCTGGGCCATGCCGCCAACGCGCTGGCCGATGCGGTGATGCAGGCCGGCAGCGAAGGCCTGGAAGACCGTGTGGGTCAGGTCGCCGCGCGCTACGCGGCGGCGCTGGAACTGCCCACTCAGGCGGCTCAGCAGGCCACGCGGGCGGCACGCGCGCGCGTTAGTGCCATGGCCCGGGCGATGGGCCTGAAGCTCGCCCGCGACGAACCAGCGCGTCGACTGCTGGCACCCACGCGCAACGAGCCCGGGGCACGGGTGCCGGCGTCTTCGGGCGAGGCAGCCGCCGCCGTGGCCGCCGCGGCGTCATCTGCATCGGCCGCCGCCCGCGCACCGGCCGCGCCGGGAGCACCGGCCCCACGGCCAGCGCAGGTTGTGCAGGGGACCCAACCCACACCAGGCCATGCCGGCGCGCCGGCGGGCATGGCGGCCACAGCGGAATCGGCGGGCCACGCTGCGGCAGCCGACACACCGGCGGCGCAAGCACTCCGGGCGGGGCGCCTGCGCATCCAGCAAGGCCTGGCTGGTGGCTCGATGCGCCTGAACGACGCGCTGGCGCTGGCGCTGACCACATTGCGGGATGCGCTGGCCTGCCGCGTTGTCGTGCTGTGCCTGCGCGACGCCAGCCCGGGCGCGCCGGCCGGCCGGCTGGTCGGCCGCTTCGCGCTCGGCCCGCTGCCGCCGACGCTGTTCGAAGTGCGGCCGGCCGCCCAGGGCGACCTGCTGGCGGTGGTGTGTGCCCGCGGCGTGGACACGCTGATCGACGACGCCGCAACCGTGGGGGTTCGCATGCCGGCGTGGTGGCAGCGCCAGGTCAAGGCCGGCAGCTTCGTGGTGCTGCCGCTGGTGCTCAAGGGCACCACCTTGGGCCTCATCTACGCCGACCGGGCTGAACCCGGCGGGCTGAAACCCGGCAGCGCCGAGCTGGATTCGGCCCGCGCGCTGCGCGATGCGCTGGTGGCGGCGATCGCCGCTGGCCACACAAGGTGACGAGCCTGACCCCGGCACTGGTTGCAACGCTTAGGGCTGCTTGGTTCCCCACCTGACCCGGTTGGGCGCGCTTCCATGCGGGGAGGCCCGTCGAGGGCGATTGTAGGCGAGCGCTCTTCCGGTCTGCCCGGGGGCAGGCGCCAGCGCCACGATGACCAAGAGACCGACGGCCGCCGCCCGGCTCAACGCGGATACATGTAGTCGCGCCTGAACGGGTAGGTGCACTGCGCGCCGCGCAACCCGCTGTCGTCGAAGCGGCCGCTGGGCCGCGACGCCAGCGTCTGGTGCAGCGCCATCCAGCCGCGCTCGAAGCCCAGCGCGCTGCCCGCAAGGTACAGCCGGTAGGCGCGCACCGTGCGGTCGTTGGTCGCCTTGCGCGCCGCATCGAGGTGCGCCTCGAGGCCATCGGACCAGGCCCACAGGGTGCGTGCGTAGTGCGGGCGCAGGTTCTCGGTGTCCAGGCCCTCGAGGCCCTGCTCGGCCATCACCTGCAGCACATGCGACACGTGCAGCAGCTCGCCGCCGGGGAAGATCCAGCGTTCGACGAAGTCGCCGATGCCGCCGCCCAGCTGCGCGTGGCGCGTGCCCCCGGCGGTGATGCCGTGGTTCAGCAGCAGGCCGCCGGGCGCCAGCAGACGGCGGATCTTGGCGAAGTACGCGGGCAGGCGTGCGCGGCCGACATGCTCGAACATGCCGATCGAGGCGATCTTGTCGAACGGCTCGTCTTCGGGCAGGTCACGGTAGTCCAGCAGCAGCATGCGCACGCGGTCGGCAAGGCCGCGCGCGGCAATCAGCCGGTTGACGTGCGCGTGCTGGTTCCTCGACAGCGTGATGCCGGTGGCCCGCACGCCATGGCGCTCGGCCGCCCACAGCAACAGGGCGCCCCAGCCGGCCCCGATGTCCAGAAAGCGCTCGCCGGGGCGCAGCATCAGCTTGCGGCAGACATGTTCGAGCTTGGCCTCCTGTGCGGCGGCCAGCGTCATGCGGGCGTCGGGCCAGTAGGCGCACGAGTAGACCCGCCGCACGTCGAGCCACAGCGCATAGAACTCGTCGGAGACATCGTAGTGGTGCTGCACCTGGCGCGCGTCGCGCGCCGGGCGATGGCGCCAGCGCGACAACAGCGCGCTGCGCAGCGAGCCGCGCCGGGCCGCCGGTGCCGCCGCGGTGGGGTTGCCGTGCAGCAGGCCTGCGGCCACGTCGGCGACGCGGCGCATCGGGCCTTCGATCTCGAGCAGGCCCTCGACGCAGTCGGTGGCCAGCGCGCCGATGTTGCCGGTGACCACATGGCGCAGCGGCAGCAGGCTGTGCAGCTTGAGCACCACCTCGGCGTTGGCCGCCCCGATGCGGCGCGCGCCCATCGCGCCGGGCAACTCGACGGCCAGCGCCGAAGCGGCCGGGCCCTCCAGGCGGCTGATGCGGTCAGCGACCAGGCTTTCGATCATGACGCCGTGTCCTTTGCGCCTGCACTCCTGGGGTTAGCAACAGCAAGCTCGCCCCGTGGCGGGCGCGCAGCGGCCAATGTACGGATCGCGCCCGACCCGATCAAGCCTGGGGCATTGGTGAATGCCCGCGGGCGGCGGCCCGTCGAGCGCATCGTTGCGCGCGCTCAAGGCCCACGCGCGGCGCTGTTACACACGCGCGCGGCGTGCAGGCCCTGTTTCAGCGCAGGGCCAGCGCGTCGGCGTCGAACTGAAGCGCCAGCGGTTCCACCACCAGCCGCTTGGGCCCTGCCTCGACCTGGCCGGCCACCCACGCAGCGATGCCGCGGCGCTGGGCCACCTCCACGGCGCGGGCGGCATCGGCGGCGGCGACAAAAAGCGCGAAGCCGGCGCCCATGTTCAACGTGCCGTAGGCCTCGGCGACGCCGTGCCCGGCCTCGCGCGCAATGAACTGCAGCACCGGCGGCACCGGCGGCACGGTGTGCACGCGGTAGGTCAGCGCCGCCGGGTGCCGCAGCAGCTTGCGCCAGCCGTGCCCGGTGATGTTGGCTGCGTAGTGCACACGCACGCCGGCCGCCCACAGGGCCTCGGTCACGGGCGAGTACAGCAGCGTCGGCGCCAGCAGCGCCTCGCCATAGCCGAGGCCGGGCGCCACCTCGGTGAGGTAGCCCGCCGGCAACCGCTCGGCCAGCTTGCGCGCCAGGCTCAGGCCATTGGCGTGGATGCCGCTGGAAGCCAGCAGCACGATCGCATCTCCCGGGCCGAGCCGCTCACCCAGGCTGAGCCGTTCCTTCGGCTGGACGATGCCGGTGCACGCGGCGGCCAGGTCGATGCGCCCGGGCTCCACGATGCCGGCCAGTGCCGGCGTCTCGCCGCCGCCCCAGGCCACCTGGCAGTGGTCGCACGCGGCCTTCCAGCCGTCCACCAGGGCACGGGCCCGTTCGGTGTCTTCGAACCACTCGCTGCCGCCAGCCGCCCAGTAAGCCTGCACGACCAGGGGCGTGGCGCCCACCGTGACGAGGTCGTTGATGGCCATCGCGATCGTGTCCTGTGCGATCGCGGCGTAGTGGCTGCGGCCGGTGAGCGCCTTCATCGCATCGGCCACCAGCACCTTGCTGCCCAGACACTCGACGATGCTGGCCAGGTGGAACGGTCCCACGTCCACCACGTAGGCCGACTCGCCGCGTGAGGCCGCCACTTCGGCCAGGCCGTGCGCGCCCAAGTGCAGCGCGGTGGCCGCAGCGGCACGCTGCGCGGCGACCTTCAGCGGGTCGATCAGCTCGTAGCGCACGCCCGCCTGCTCATAGCTCAGCACGGCGTTCGGCACGGGGCCTGCGGACGCGGCAGGAGACATCGACATGCGCCCGATTATCGGCGCGCGCTTCGCGTCGCCCACGAGGCGGCCCGCACGATGGCGCCCCATAGAATGCCCGCGATGAGCACCGTGGTCCTCGCGCGCAAGTACCGCCCGCGCACCTTCGCGCAGATGGTCGGCCAGGAACATGTGGTGCAGGCGCTCAGCCACGCGCTCGCGCGCAACCGGCTGCACCACGCCTACCTGTTCACCGGCACGCGCGGCATCGGCAAGACCACCGTCAGCCGCATCCTCGCCAAGAGCCTGAACTGCACCGGGCCCGACGGCAGCGGCGGCATCACCGCCCAGCCCTGCGGCCAGTGCCAGGCCTGCCGCGAGATCGACGCCGACCGCTACATCGACTACATCGAGCTCGACGCGGCCAGCAACCGCAGCATCGACGAGATCCGCGACCTCATCGAGCGCGCCGCCTACAAGCCGGGCATCGGGCGCTTCAAGGTGTTCATGATCGACGAGGCGCACCAGCTCACCAAGGATGCGTTCAACGCACTGCTGAAGACGCTGGAAGAGCCGCCCGAGTACCTGAAGTTCGTGCTGGCCACCACCGACCCGGAGAAGATGCTGCCCACGGTGCTCAGCCGCTGCCTGCAGTTCAACCTGCGGCCGATGGCGCCCGACACCGTGCGTGCCCATCTGGCGCAGGTGCTCGCCGCCGAGGGCGTGCCGTACGACGATGCGTCGCTGCGGCTGCTGGGCCGCGCGGCGCGCGGCTCGATGCGCGACGGCCTGTCGCTGGCCGACCAGGCCATCGCCTACGGCGGCGGCAAGCTCGAAGAGACCGTGGTGCGCACCATGCTCGGCAGCGTGGAACGCGGCCGCGCGCGCGAGGTTGTCGAGGCGCTGGCCGCGCGCGACGGCGCTGCCGTGCTGGCGCTGGTGCAAGGCTTGCGCGAACGCGGCCAGTCGGCCGCCGGTACGCTGGACGAGCTGGCGATGCTGCTGCAGCAAGCCGCGGTGGAGCAGGTGGTGCCGGGCACCCTGGACGCCGCCGACCCCGAGGCCGGCGACGCGCGCGCCGTGGCACCCCTGCTGGCGCCCGACGAGACGCAACTGCTGTACAGCATGGCGCTGCACGGCCGCGCGGAGCTGCCGCTGATGCCCGACGAACACGCGGCGCTGGCGATGGTGCTGCTGCGCTTCCTGGCCTTTCCGAGCGAGGCTGCCCCAGCGCGTGAACCGAGGAGCGCGCCGCTGCGCGCACCGGCCCCGCCTTCGCGGCGCACGCCGGTGCCGGCGGCGGCACCGGTGCCTGCCGCTGCGTCCTCCGGGGCTCGTGGGCCCGAGCCTGCCCCTGCCCAGGCGCCAGACAGCTTGGCCTTGCGCGAGCCCGCGGCACCCGCGGCCGCGCCAACAGGTGCGCGGGCTCAGGCCGCGCCATCCGGCTCGACCGGTCCGACCGAGCCAATCGTTCCTGCCGTGCCGCGGGCGCTTGGCGATCGCTGGCAGGCCCTGGTGCTGTCGCTCGTCGAGCGCGGCGGCATCGCGGCCCTGGTGCGCGAGCTGGCGTGGTCGGCGGCGCTGATCGGCATCGACGAGGGCACCGAGCCTCCCACCTGGCGGCTCGCGGTCGAGCGCGAGGCGTTGCGTCAGAAGGCGCTGGCCGACAAGCTGGCAACCGCGCTGTCCGGCGCGCTGGGCGGCCCGGTGCAGCTGCAGCTGCTGCCCGGCCTGCCCGAAGACTCGCCGGCACGGCGCGATGCCGCCGAACGCGCACGCCGCCAGGCCGACGCCGAGGCCACGATCCAGGCCGACCCGGTGGTCCGCGAGCTGCTGGCACAGTTCAAGGGCGCGCGCATCGTGCCCGGGTCGATCAAGCCCGCTTGAACACCCCATTCCTTCCCACCCTTGCCGAGGATTCGACCATGATGAAAGGCCAGCTGGCCGGCCTGATGAAGCAGGCGCAGGCGATGCAGGAGAACATGAAGCGCGCCCAGGAGGAACTGGCCAACACCGAGGTCGAGGGCACCTCCGGCGCCGGCCTGGTGAAGGTGACGATGACCTGCCGCCATGACGTGAAGCGGGTGGCCATCGACCCCAGCCTGCTGTCCGACGACAAGGACATGCTGGAAGACCTGGTGGCCGCCGCCTTCAACGACGCGGTGCGCCGCGCCGAGAGCGTGAGTTCCGAACGCATGGGCAAGCTCACCGCGGGGCTGCCGATGCCGCCGGGCATGAAGTTTCCGTTCTGAGCCCGGCGGGCAGCGCAGGGCCGCCAGCCCGCCCTTCGCCCGCGCTGCAGCCCGCCCCGCATGACCCCCACGCCCCAGCCCGCCCGGCCCGGCCACGCGCTCGAAGAGCTGGTCGAGGCCCTGCGCCGGCTGCCCGGCGTGGGCGTGAAGTCGGCGCAGCGCATGGCCTACCACCTGCTGCAGCATGACCGCCCCGGTGCACTGCACCTGTCCGGCGCCTTGCGTCAGGCAGCCCAGTCGGTGCGTCACTGCTCGCGCTGCCACACCTTCACCGAAGCCGATGTTTGCAGCACCTGCGCCGACCCACGCCGCGACACCCGCCTGCTGGCCGTGGTGGAGACGCCCGCCGACCAGGCGGCGCTGGAACGCAGCGGCAGCTACAACGGCCTGTACTTCGTGCTGATGGGCCGCATCAGCCCGCTCGACGGCGTGGGCACCACCGACATCGGTGTGGAGCGCCTGCTGCAACGCGCCTGCGACGGCACAGTGGAGGAGGTGGTGCTGGCCACCGGCTTCACCGCCGAAGGCGAACTCACCGCCCAGGCGCTGGCCACCGCGTTGAAGGCGCGCGGCCTGAAGGCCACGCGGCTGGCACGCGGCGTGCCGGTGGGCAGCGACCTCGAGTATGTCGACCTGAGCACGATCGCCTACGCGCTGCACGACCGGCGCTGAGCCGCTCCCGGCCCCGAGGCCGGACCGCCACCAGTGCGCGCAGCCGCCCGCTCGTACGCACTTGCGTTCGAAACATGGAAAGGCCTTCGACGAGATGGTGGCGCCGAGGACGCCGGGTGGTCGGCTCTGCGAATGTCCTTGTTCAGCGGCCCAGCTTCGCTGGACCCCTGAGTGCATCCTCTGTTTCGCTGCGTCGACCACCCGCCGTCGTCGGTGGCACCTGGGTGGGTCTTCGTGGGCCAGGTCCCGACGCGGGTGCCGGATCGTGACGATGGGGTGCCCTGCGCAGCGAAATCAAGGGGGCATGCGGGGGACCCGCGAAGCTGGGCCGCCGCTAGAGGACATTCGCGGAGCAGGGCACCCCGGCGGCCCGAATCCGCCACGGTCTGTGGCCCCGACCAATTCAATCGATCCCGAAGCCGTATCAGGCGGCGACCGCAGCGCGATAAGCATGCCAGGACGCGTGCCCGATCACCGGCGCCACCACCACCAGGCCGGTGAACCACGGCACCATCGCGGTGAAGGTGATAGCTGCGATCAGCGCCCCCCAGAAGAACATCACCGGCGTGCGGGTCAGCACCAGGCGCAGGCTCGTCAGCGCCGCGGTGATGGCGTCCGTAGGCCGGTCCAGCAGCATCGGCATGCTGACCACGCTGACCGAGAAGATCAACGTGGCGAAGATCGCGCCGACCACGGCCCAGGCGACGATGAAGGTCATGTTCTCGGGGTTGAACAGCGCCGAGATCGAGCCCTTGAAGTCGGGCATGCCGTCGAAGGTGACGGCGAAGATGACCAGGGTCGAGCGCGCCCACAGCATCTCCAGCACCAGCAGCACGAAGGCGAAGATGCCCAGCTGCCCCATGCGCGACTCCCAGGCCATCAGCGAAGCGCCGAAGTCGGGCCGGCGCCCGGCCTGCAGTTCGCGGCTGACGTGGTAGATGCCCAGGCACAGGAACGGCGCGACGAGCAGGAAGCCCGCCGACAGCGCCAGCAGGTAGGCCGGCGCCTGCTCGTACACCTTCATCAGTGCCCAGCCCATGACGGTGAAACAGCCGCCATAGAACAGGCCGATGGCTGGCGCGCGGCGGAAGTCGGCCCAGCCCTGGCACAGCCAGAGGAACGGGTCGCGCATCGACAGCGGCTGCAGCACGATGCCAGGCTGGGCCTGCGGCGCGGCGGCCGCGGCCGGCGTGCCCGGGGACGGCGCGGATGTGCCAGATGAGGGGGGCGGTGCTTCTGCGGAGCTCACGCGGCGAGCCTAGGCGGGGCGGCGGTACCCGTCCACTGGGGCCGGCCCGAGGCATGGGCCCGGGCCGATGCGCTGGGGCCGATGCCTGCCGCGCGCCCGCCGCTGGCCCCGCGGCCCAGGTGCCCCTGTGGTGCAATGCCGGCATGCCGCGCGGCGCCGGGCCGCAGGCAGCCTCACCGACATGACCCGACGGCTCGTCATCCTGCTCAACGTGGCCCACGCGCTGGACCACCTGTTCCTGCTGGTCTTTGCCACCGCCGTGGCGGCCATCGCCGCGGAATTCGGCTTCGCGCGCTGGGAAGACCTGATGCCCTTCGGCGCGGGCGCCTTCGTGATGTTCGGTGCCGGCTCACTGCCGGCCGGCCGCCTGGGCGACCTGTGGGGGCGGCGCCGCATGATGCTGGTGTTCTTCTTCGGCATCGGGGTGGCCGCCATCCTCGTGGCGCTGACGCGCAGCGCCTGGCAGCTGGCCGCGGCGCTGACGCTGCTGGGCACCTTCGCCGCGATCTACCACCCGGTGGGCATCCCGATGCTGGTGCAGCGCGCGGCCAACCCCGGCGCGGTCATCGGCCTCAACGGCCTGGCCGGCAACCTGGGCATCGCCGCGGCGGCCATCGTCACCGGCTTCCTTGTTCAGTGGAGCGGATGGCGCGCGGCTTTCGTGGTGCCGGGGCTGGTGTCCATCGCCTGCGGCCTGTGGTTCATGAAGGTGGCGCCGGCCGAGGCCGAACCGCCGGCGGCCCGCAAGCGGCAGGCCGGCAACGAGCTGCCGGCGTCGATGCTGGCCCGCGTGTTCCTGGTGATGACGGCGGCGGCGGCCTCCGGCGGCGTGATCTTCAACCTCACCACCAACGGCAACGGCCAGCTGCTGACCGAGCGCATGCGCGGCGTGGTGGAAGACCCGGCGCTGCTGGGCACGCTGCTGGCCGTGGTCTACGCCGTGGCCTCGCTGGCCCAGGTGGTGGTCG
The DNA here is from genome assembly GCA_016789865.1 of Rubrivivax sp. Classification (GTDB taxonomy): domain Bacteria; phylum Pseudomonadota; class Gammaproteobacteria; order Burkholderiales; family Burkholderiaceae_C; genus Rubrivivax. Next base: position 27,490 of record JAEUPC010000142.1, on the reverse strand, counting down.
GCCGGCTCATCGACCGCCTGCCGCTGAAGGGCCTGTACCTGGGCATCGTGCTGGCGCAGGTGATGGCGCTGCTGCTGGCGGTGCGCGCCGAAGGGTGGTGGCTGTACGTCGCGCTGATCGGCGTGATGGTGCTGGTCTTCGGCGCCATCCCGTTCACCGAGGCGATGATCGTGCGCTTTGTCGACGACCGCATGCGCTCGCGCGTGGCCGGCATGCGGCTGACGGTGTCGATCGGCATCAGCTCGCTGGCGGTGTGGGCGCTGGGGCCGGCGGTGAAGGCGGCCGGCTTCTCCACGCTGCTGCTGGCGATGGCCGGCGTGGCCGTGCTGACCTGTGCGTTCATCGCGTGGCTGCCCGGCGATGCAACGGTCGCGCGGGCAAGGGCCGGCGCCGCGGCGGCCTGAGGCGGCGGCCTGAGGCGCCTCTGCGGAAGCCGGCAATCGCCGGCGGCGGTTGCGGGCCCCGGCCGGCGACTGTTTTCTCAGGCCCGCGCCCGCCTCATGCGAATCAGCTCGTCGAGGATCAGGCAGCCGGCACCCAGCGTGATGGCGCTGTCGGCGAGGTTGAAGCTCGGGAAGTACCCGCCGTGGAAGACGGGTTCCAGGAAGCCGAAGCGGAACTGCAGAAAGTCCACCACGTAGCCGTGCAGCAGGCGGTCGGCGACGTTGCCCAGCGCGCCGCCCATGATCATCGTGACCGCGAAGCAGAACAGGCGCTGCTGGCCGTGGGCGCGGATCATCCACACGATGAAGCCTGAGACCACGACACCCAGTACGACGAAGAACCAGCGCTGCCAACCCGAAGCGCTGGCCAGGAAGTTGAAGGCGGCGCCGGAGTTGTGCACGCGCACGAGATTGAAGTACGACGTGACCGGCTGCACCTCGCCGAACTGGAATCGCTGCAGCACCAGCGCCTTGGTGGCCTGGTCGGCCAGGATGACCACCACGGCCAGCCCGAGCCAGAAGGCCAGGCCCGGCGTCCAGCCGGTGCGCACCGGACCCGGCGGCGCAGCCGCCGGCTCAGCACCCGGCGGCGCAGTGGCCGGCTCAACACCCAGCGGCGCAGTGGCCACCTCCGCACCGGCGTCGGCGCGGTCGCTGCCGGCCGCACTCACGCGAACCGCCGGGTCTCGCCCGCGCCGTAGAGGTTGCTGGTGCAGCGCCCGCACAAACCCGCGCGCTGCGGGTCGTGGCCGACATCGTCGCGCCAGTGCCAGCAGCGCTCGCACTTGCGTGCCGCGCTGGCGGTGACTTCGATCTTCGGCGCCGCGCCCTCGCGCAGGCGCGCCGCCGAGGTGATGAGCACGAACTTGAGGTCGTCGCCCAGGCTGTCCAGCAGCGCATGGTCATCGGCCGCCACGGTGAGTGCCACTTCGGCCTGCAGCGACGAGCCCACCGCGCCTGCCGCGCGCAGGCTCTCGATCTCCTTGTTGGCAGCGTCGCGCAGCTCGCGGATGCGGGCCCACTTGGCCAACAGCGGCGCCGGGTCGCTACCGGGCAGGTCGAACTTCCAGTAGGTCTCGCAGAAGATCGACTCGCCGGTCTTGCCGAAGACCTCCCAGGCTTCCTCGGCGGTGAAGCTGAGGAAGGGCGCCATCCAGCGCAGCATGGCCTGGGTGATGTGCCACAGCGCGGTCTGCGCCGAGCGGCGGGCCGGCGACTTCGGCGCGGTGGTGTAGAGGCGGTCCTTCAGCACGTCGAGGTAGAACGCGCCCAGGTCGTCGGCGCAGAACACCTGCAGCCGGTGCACCACCGGGTGGAACTCGTAGACCTCGTAGTGCTTCAGGATCTCGGCCTGCACCTGGGCAGCGCGGGCCAGCGCCCAGCGGTCGATCTCCAGCAGCTCGGCGGCCGGCACCGCATCCTTCCGCGCATCGAAGTCCGAGGTGTTGGCCAGCAGGAAGCGCAGCGTGTTGCGGATGCGGCGGTAGCTGTCCACCACGCGCGCCAGCACCTTGTCGTCGATGCTGAGGTCGCCGGAGTAGTCGGTGGCCGCGCACCACAGGCGGATGATCTCGGCGCCCATCTGCCTGGCCACTTCGCGCATCTCGACGAAGTTTCCGAGGCTCTTGCTCATCTTGCGGCCCTGGCTGTCCACGGTGAAGCCGTGGGTCAGCAGCCCGCGATAGGGCGCCCGGCCTTCGAGCGCGCAGCCGATCAACAGCGAGCTGTGGAACCAGCCGCGGTGCTGGTCGTGCCCTTCGAGGTAGAGGTCGGCCTCGGGGCCGGCCTCGTGGTGGCCGCGGTCGCCCGGCGGCCCCCGGTGCGAGCCGCGCAGCACGTGGTGGAAGGTGGAGCCGGAGTCGAACCACACGTCCAGGATGTCGTTGCTCTTGGCATAGACCTCGGCCGACAGCTCGCCCGTGGCGCCGAGCCAGTCCGCAGCGTCCAGCTGCGCCCAGGCCTCGACGCCGCCCTGCTCGACGAGTGCGGCGGCGCGCTCCATGTACTCCAGCGTGCGCGGGTGCGGCTCGCCGGTCACCTTGTGCAGGAACAGCGGCAACGGCACGCCCCAGCTGCGCTGGCGGCTGATGCACCAGTCGGGCCGGTTGGCGATCATGTCGCGCAGCCGCGCGCGACCGTTCTCGGGGTAGAAGGCCGTCTGGTCGATGGCGTCCAGCGCCAGCTGGCGCAGCGTGCGAGGCGCCTTGTCGACGGTGAATACGCCCTCGCCCTCGTCCATGCGCACGAACCACTGCGCGGCGGCACGGTAGATCACCGGTGTCTTGTGGCGCCAGCAGTGCGGGTAGCTGTGCACGAGCGCGCCGCTGGCCAGCAGCCGGTCGCTTTGAGCCAGCACCTCGACGATGCGCTCGTTGGCCTTCCAGATGTTCAGCCCGCCAAAGAGCGCCAGCGCCTCCTCGTAGCGGCCGTCGCCTTGCACGGGGTTCAGGATCCGGTCGTGCTTCAGGCCGTGCGCCAGGCAGGAGTTGAAGTCGTCCACGCCGTAGGCCGGCGAGCTGTGCACGATGCCGGTGCCGTCTTCCGCAGTGGCGTAGTCGGCCAGATACACGGGCGACAGCCGCGCGTAGCCCGGGTGCACATCGTGCAGCGGGTGCTTGAACTGCAGGCCACCCAGGCGCTCGCCCTTGGCAGTGGCGAGCACGGCGCCTTCGAGGCCCCAGCGTGCGAGGCACTTCTGCACCAGCGCAGCGGCGATCAGCATCACGCCGCGCCGGGTGGGCACGAGCGCGTAGTCGAGCGCCGGGTTGAGGTTCAGCGCCTGGTTGGCCGGCAGCGTCCAGGGCGTCGTCGTCCAGATCACGGCGAAGGCCGGGGCGGGCAGGGCGGCCGCGCCGGCCAGGCCGAACGCATTGGCCAGCGCCTGGGCGTCGGCCGCGGCGAACGCCACGTCCACCGCCATGCTCTTCTTGTCGGCGTACTCGATCTCGAACTCAGCCAGCGAGCTGCCGCAGTCGAAGCACCAATACACCGGCTTGCTGCCGCGGTAGACGAAGCCGCGCTCGAACAGCCGCTTCAACACGCGGATCTCGCCGGCCTCGTTGGCGAAGTCCATCGTGCGGTAGCGGTGCTCCCAGTCTCCGAGCACGCCCAGGCGCTGGAAGTCGGCCATCTGCTGGCCGATCTGCTCGGTGGCGTAGGCGCGGGACAGTGCCTGCACCTTGTCGCGCGGCAGGCCGCGGCCGTGCGTCTTCTCGATCTGGTTCTCGATCGGCAGGCCGTGGCAGTCCCAGCCCGGGATGTAGCGCGCATCGAAGCCGGCGAGTTGCCGCGCCTTGACGATCATGTCCTTCAGGATCTTGTTGCTGGCATGGCCGATGTGCAGCGTGCCGTTGGCATACGGCGGGCCGTCGTGCAGCACGAACAGCGGCGCCCCGCGCCGCGCGGCACGCAGCCGCCGGTAGATGCCCTTGTCGTTCCAGGCCTTGATCCAGCCGGGCTCGCGCTTGCCCAGGTCGCCGCGCATCGCGAACGGCGTGTCGGGCAGGTTGAGGGTTTGCCGGTAGTCGGTGGCAGTGGTGCTCATGAGGGCAACGCGCGTCGGCGCGGAGATCGCAGGGTTCTTCAGGGGCGGCTGGGCACGCCTCGCGCCGGTTGGCGGCCGGTTCCGACAAGCGCCTGGGGCCGCCCGGTGCCCCGGCGCGGCCCGACTTGGCTATCTCGGTCGCCTCGCCGCCGCCGCGCTGCGGGCCGATGGCCGCGGGCGGCCTTCAGCGGGCGCGGCGAATTCGGTCACGCGTCGCCTGCCTGCGGGTGGCTGCGTGCCAGCGCTGGCGCAGGGAGATCGGGCGAGCGCGTTGCATGGAACGATTCTATCTGTCGCCTCTGGACGAGCCGTCGGGGAACAGCTCCCGTCACACCACAGCGCCCGAGCCGCGGCCGGCGGCGCGGCGAAGTCCCACGGGTCAGGCTGCGACGAACGCAGGCTCGGTTCATTTCAGCCCATCTTCACGCTTGCGCGCCATGCTAACGATGCCGTGTGGCGGCGGGGGCTTGAGTGCACGCTCTGCACGCCTGGCACTGGGAAGTCTGGATGTGACGATGATGTGGTGGCGCAGAGGCCGGCTTGCAGCGGGGTCAAGTGTGCGTGGAGCCGGCGGATGGGAGTTGCTGCTCGTGGCCGCGCTGGCGCCGTGGGCGAGCCCTGCCGCAGCCGACGAGGTGCCGACGGCGCCATCGGGTGCAGAGCACAGTGCGCAGACTCTCCCCCGCGATTCGCCCGGCCGGCGCCCATGGGATGCGTCGATCGGCGGCGTGCTCGTCTACGGCCCGGAGTTCGCCGGTTCCGACAGGCAGTCGCTGCGGCTGAACCCGGGCTTCTATCTGCGCTGGGACCGCATCAGCATTGCCACGCGCGGCGGGTTCCGCTCGGCCAGCGAGCCGGGCGAGCGCGGCGGCTTGCGCATCGACCTTTCGCCCAGCGAGCGCTGGCGCATCAATGTCGGACTGCGCTACGACCTCGGCCGCCAGGAATCGAGCAGCGGGCAGCTGATGGGGATGGGCAACATCCCCAGCACGCTGCGCGTGCGCACCTCGGCCACCTACAAGCTGTGGGATGGCTGGAGCGCAGGCGCCACAGCGGTGTTCGACGCGCTGGGTCGCGGCGGCGGCTGGCAGGGCGACGCGCACCTCGGGCGCGAACTGCGATTCAGCCCGGACACGACATGGAGCCTCGGCGCGGCGCTGGCCTACGCCGGCGACCGCCACATGCAGACCTACTTCGGCGTGACCGACGAGCAGTCGCTGCGCTCGGGTTACCCGGTATACACGCCGCCGGCCGGGATGCGCGACTTGTCGGCGGCCGTCAATGCGCGCACCGAGCTCGGCGGCTCCTGGCACATGTTCTACGGGGGTAGCGCCGCGCGTCTGCTCGGTCCGGCTGCGGCGAGCCCGCTGACCCGGCAACGCGACGTCTGGAGCGCGAACCTGGGGCTGGTCTACCGGTTCTGAGCCGCCGCGCGCTGCAGCCACCACTGGCGGGCGGCAGAGGTGTCCGCCGCAATGCCGCGCGCCAGCGCGCCCAGGGAGTCGTAGTGCACTTCGTCGTGCATCTTGTGCAGCAGTTCGACGCGAACGACCCGCCCATACCCGCCCTCGGCGCCCAAGGACGCCGGCCAGTCGAACACATGCGCCTCCAGCAGCATGCGACCGCTGTCTTCCACCGTGGGCCGCACGCCCAGGCTGGCCACGCCGCCGAGCGCTGCCGCGCCCAGGCCGTGCACGCGCACGACGAAGATGCCCGCGGCCGCCGGACGCGGGTGCCCGAAGCGCAGGTTCAACGTGCGGAACCCGAGCTCGCGCCCGAGCTTGCGGCCGTGCAGAACGTGGCCGCTGATCGCGTAAGGGCGGCCGAGCAGCGCCTCGGCACGCGGCAGGTCGCCGGCCGCCAGCGACTCGCGCACCGCCGAGCTGCTGACGCGCAGGCCGTGCACTTCGTAGCTCATCATGCGCGCGACGTCGAAGCCGCCGCTGCGACCGGCTTCATCGAGGGTAGCGTAGCTGCCGGCACGCTTGGCGCCGTAGCTGAAGTCGTCGCCGACCAGCACGTAGCGCGCCTGGACGCCGCGCACCAGCACGCGCTCGACGAAGACTTGCGGCAGTTGCCCGGCGAAGGCCGCATCGAAGCGCAGCACGACGACACGGTCGACACCGCAGCGTTCGATCTCCGCGAGCTTGTCACGCAGCGTGCTGATGCGCCGGGGCGCCGCCTGGACCTGCCCGGCCCGTTCGGCGAAGAAGTCGCGCGGGTGCGGCTCGAAGGTCAGCACGCACGAGGGCAGGCCACGGTGCCGTGCCTCGTTGGTCAGCAGCGCCAGCATGGCCTGGTGGCCGCGATGCACGCCGTCGAAGTTGCCGATGGTCAGGGCGTGGCCCGAAGGCGTGAGGAGCGCGCGATGGCCGAAACCTCGAAAGACCTGCATGCGCCGGATTATCCCGGGGCCCCGCCTGCCGCCGTGGCTGCTGCCTCACCTTCCGTCCTGCCGGCCGCTGCACGCGGCGGCAGGTCCACCGGCGCCTGGGCCACGGGCTGCGGCAGTTGCAGCAGCCGCGCGTACAGCGCCAGGTAGGCCGCCGCGGCGCGGTCCCAGTCGAAGCGCGCCGCGTGTGCCGCCACGGCCTTTGCATGGCCGGGTTCGCGCGCCCGCGCCAGACCCGCTTCGACGACACGCCGCATCGACCCGGGCTCGAAGTCGTCGAAGTACCCGGCCAGCGGCCCGCCGATCTCGGGCAGGCTGGTGCGCCGCGCGAGGAACACAGGCTTGCCGAAATGCATGGCCTCGATCGGCGGCAGGCCGAAGCCTTCGGTCCATGAAGGGAAGATGAAGCCGGCGCAATGCGCGTAGGCCCAGGCCTTCTGCGCATCGTCGACGCCGAGGTGGAACTGCACGTTTGGAAGCCGCACCGCGTCGCGCAACCGGCGTGAATCCTGGCCGGGCGGTCCGCACAGCACGAAGGTCATCTCGGGCCAGCGGCGCGCCAGTTCGATGATCGCCTGCGGGTTCTTCGAACGCGACATGCGGCTCAGGTGGAACAGGAACGGCCGCGCCGCCGGGTCGGGCTCGGCCGGCCAGCCTTCCAGCGGCCGCTGCGGGTTGCCGACGAACGAGCGCGCACCGTTGAGGATGACCTGCACCGGACCTTGCCAGCCGAGGTGCCGCCGCACGTCGCCGGAGGTGTGCTCGCTGATGGCGACGACCACATCGGTGCGACCCAGCAGCGCCCGGGTGCGCCGGTGATGACGCCAGGTGGAGAACGCGTTGCGGCCGTAGAGGTAGTTGAGATCGTGCACCGTCACCAAGCGCGGCCCGCAGCCCGCCGGCGGCAGCGTCTTGTTGAGCTGGTGCAGCGAGTGCCACAGTGCGTAGGGCTGCGGCTGCACGTGGCGAAGGCGCTGCCAGCGCGTCACCGGCACATAGCTGACCGCATCGCCAAAGAGGCCGGCCAGGCGCTCGCGCAGGTGGAAATCGAAGGCCACCCGATGCCGTTCGCGCCATTCGGGCGCTGCCTGGGCGATGCGCTGGCCGATCTGCAGGGCGAACTCGCCGAGGCCGTCGTGCAGGGCGCCGATCCCCCCCAGACTGATGCCCACGCGCCGCAAGCCGGAAAGATTCATCATCAATCAGTGTAGCTATCGACAGGGGGATTCCCGGTGCACTGGCAAAATCGACGCATGACGCGCCTGGCCCTGCCGCAAGTCACCCTTGTCGCCGTGGACACGCGTGCGCCGTTGCTGGCCACGCAGGCGCTGCTGCGCTCGATGGCCGGCATCGACTTCGCCCGCGCCATTCTGTTCACGAGCGGCTGGACCCCCAAGCGGCCGCTGCCGGGCATCGAAATCGTCGACATCGACCCGATCACGTCGTCGGCCGAGTACTCGCACTTCGTGTTGCGCCTGATGCCCGGCTGGGTGCGCACCTCGCACGTGCTGGTGACGCAGTGGGACGGCTTCGTCGTCGAGCCCTGGGCCTGGACCAACAGCTTCCTCGCCTACGACTATGTCGGCGCCCCGTGGCCCGACCAGCCCGAGTCGCGCGCAGTGGGCAACGGCGGGTTCTCGTTGCGCTCGCGCCGTCTGCTGGCCGCCGGCATGGACCTGCGCATCGACGACGAGCACCCCGAAGACGTGGCGCTGTGCCGCACCTATCGCAACCTGCTGGAACGCGAGCACGGGGTCACCTTCGCCCCGCTGTCACTGGCCCGGCGCTTCGCCTTCGAGAACGACGGATCGCAGGGCGCCACGTTCGGCTTCCACGGCGTGTACAACCTGCCGCGCGTGCTGGACGAGCCCACGCTGGCCACCTGGCTGGACATCCTGCCCGACGAGTTCTTCCGCAGCCGTGATGCCCGCCGGCTGGCGCGCGCGCTGGTGCCGCGCATGCCCACGCTGGCCAAGCGAGTCATCGAACGCCGGCTGCGTGTGGGCCGCGACGAGCCGAGCACGCGCATCCTCGACGCTGCCGCCAGCGTGATGGGGCTGCTCGGCCCACGCGCCGACCGGCCGCCGCGAACCGCCTGAGCGGGGCGGGCGCGCCGCGTCGCGCTCAGCGTGCCACCTGCACGAGCAGGTGGTCGCGCACGAGGCCCCCGCCGGGCACGCCGAGGTCGCGGCCTGTCTCCTGCAGATGGCGCACGCGCTTGCGCGCCTGGTGCGCCGGACGGACCAGGTACTTCAGCCAGCCCCACCAGCGCTTGGCCGCACCCGGCTGCTGCAGATAGTTGAAGGTCTGCACGTCGAGCAGCTTGGCACCCGCGGCCGGCACATGCACCTCGAGCCAGCGCCGCGAGATGAAGGCGATGTGCTCCGGGAAATAGCAGTACCACCAGCGCGGGCCCACCATGCGCCACAACGCGTTGGCGCCGTCGCCGGTGGTGATGATCAGAAGCCCGCCGGGCGCCAGCCGCTCCAGCAGCTCGCCGAGCAGAGCGCGCGGCGAAGGCACATGTTCGATGACGTCCATCGCCACGACGACGTCGAAACGCAAGTCGGCGGCCTGCTGCGCCAGCGTCGCCTTGACCGTCGCGCCGGCGCGCTCATGCGCCAGCGCGGCCGCGGCGGCCGAGACCTCGACGCCGTAGCGTTGCAGACGTGCGGGCAAGCGGGCCAGGAACTCGCCGCTGTAGCAGCCGAAGTCGAGCACGTTGCGCGCCTGCCCCCTCGAGACGACGATGTCGTGCACCAGCTGCTGGTCCTGGCGCATCGGCCCCATCGTCCACGCGTCGACGGCGCTGTTGTCGTACAGCTGCTCGAAACCCGTGACCAACGGCCAGCGCCAGCGCAGGTCGCAGGCCGCGCATCGCAGCAGTCGGCCACCGGGCAGCGGCGCCACGAGCCGGCGCCCGGCGAAGAACGCGACGTCGGGCAGCGCGCCCAGCGCGGTCGCCGGTGTGTGGCCGCAGTCGGGGCAGGCGGGCAATGCAGTCGGGGCAGGCATGGGCAGTGAAGTGTCTCGCATCGCGGCCGCCATAATCGCGCGCCCCGGATTGCGCACGGCCCGTGCGCCCGTGCATCCGGGCCACGAGCCATGCCGACCCTGCTGGACGCCCCCTATCCGATCTACGACACCGACCTGCTGCGGCAGCTGATCGGGCGGCGGCTGTGCGGCGAACTGCGTGTGCTGGCCATCATCGGCGCCCACCGCTACCAGGAGGCTCGGTTGATCGGGCGGGTGTTTCCGCACCTGCAGGCGATCTATCTCTTCGAGCCGCTGGCCGAACCACTGGCCGCGCTGCAGGCGGCCGCCGCGGCCGACCCGCGCATCCGCGTCTTCCCTGTAGCCATTTCCGACCACGACGGCACCGCGCAGTTCCACGTCACGAGCAACGACGGGGAGTCGAGTTCGCTGCTGTCTTTCGGCACGCACGAGCAACTGTTCCCCGAGGTGCAGGTGGCCAGGACCATCGAGGTCGCCACGCGCCGCCTCGACACGCTGCTGGCCGAGCAGAGACTCGAGCCGCCCGATGCGCTGCTGGTCGATGTGCAGGGCGCCGAGTACCAGGTGCTGGGCGCCATGCCCGCCGAGCTGCTGGCCAGGGTGCGCCTGATCTATGCCGAGGTGAGCACCGAACGCGTCTACGCCTCGGCCGGCCTGCTGCCCGACATCGAGCGCCTGCTCGCGCCGCGTTTCGTGAACCTGGGCTTCGCTGCGCTGCGGCCGAACGTGCCGATGCACGGCAACGTGGTCTTCGTCGCCGCGGATGACGTGCCCGCGGCGCTGGCGCAGTCGCGCGTGGCGCGCCTGCAGGCGGCCTGGCGCGGCTGGCGGCGCGCACGCCGGGAACGGCAGCGCGCCGGCACCGGGGCGGCGTGAGCGCGCCGGGCCGCTCCCCAACGCTCGTCCCGAAGCGCGCCGCGCGCAGGGTTGTCCAGTGAGCGACGCCAGCGCGCCGCCGGCCGCATCGCGCGGCGGGCCGGAGTCGGCGCCATTGGTGTCGATCATCGTGCCGACATTCAACAGCCGCACCACGCTGGGAGCAGCACTCGACTCGCTGGCCGCCCAGCGCGAGCGCAGTTTCGAGGTCATCGTCAGCGATGGCGCGTCCACCGACGGCACACCAGAGCTGGCGCGCGAGAACGCGCCGGCGCTGCCGGCCTGCACGGTGCTGTCGCGCCCCGACCGCGGCGTGTACGACGCCATCAACCTGGGCATCGCCTGCGCGGCGGGTCAGTGGGTGCTGGTGCTGGGCAGCGACGACCGCCTGCACGGCCCTGGCACGCTGCAGCAGATGGCGCCGTGGCTGCGGCGTGCAGCCGCCGATGTCGTCTACGGCGACGTGCGCGTGATGGGCCCCAGCCGCCTGGGCGTGGCGCCCGGTGGCCGCCACGCCGGCGAGATGCCCCTGCATCGGCTGCTGCGCGGCAACATCTGCCAGCAGGCCATCTTCTACCGCCGCAACTTGTTCGACCGCCTCGGCGGCTTCGATCTGGCCTACCCGGTGATGGCAGACTGGGACTTCAACCTGCGCGCGGCCTTTCGGGGGCCGATGCAGTGGGTTGACGTCGTCGTGGCCGACTACGCCGCCACCGGCCTGAGCGCGCAGCGTCGCGACCTCGCCGCGATGCGCGGTATCCCGGAGATGGTGCGGCGGGAGTTCGTGCGCCGCGCGAACGACACGACGCTGTGGCCCCACCAGCGCGTGTTGCTTCGCCAAGCCGATACGCTGCGGCGCCTTGGCCACTGGGGCGACGCCAGCCGGCAATTGCTGAGCTTTGCCGGGTTGCTGTGGCAGCGCGCGGCAGCGCATGGGCTGCGCTGGTTCCGTCGGGGCTGAGCAGGCAGCGGCCGGCCAACTGCCCGACCCTTCGGGCCACCCCAGTGGGCCCAGCGCTGCCAGAGCCAGGTGCGTCAACACACACCGCCGGGCCGACCTGCCCCCTACAACCCGCGCAGCGACCGCAGGGCCGGCAGCGGCGGATGTGCAAGCGGTTCCGCGGCCAGCACCGCGTTGCGGATGGCACGGCTCACCGCCTCGGCGGCCAGCGCACCCAGCGTGCCGAGGTCGCCGCCGACGCCGGCACCACCGGTGGCCAGCGCGAACAGCGTGTCGCCATCGTTCACCGTCACCGGGTTGATGGCCCGGCTGAGGCCGTGGTGGGCCAGCGCTGCCAGTTGAGTGGCCGCGGCCTTGTCCAGGCGCGCATCGGTGGCGACAACGCCGATGGTCGTGGCCGTTCCGGCCATGCGCTCCAGCACCGGCACCGGCGCCACACCTCGCAGCAGGGCACGCCGCGCGTCGATGAAGCTGCGGCCGTCTTCGCTGCGCGCGCCGGCGAGCACCTGGCCGGCGTCGTCGAGCACGTCACCGATGGCGTTCACGGCCACCAGCGCCCCGACCGTGAAGCGGCCCAGGCGCAATGACGCCGTGCCGATGCCGCCCTTGCAGGCCCGGGCGATGCCGAACAGCTTGCCCACCGCGGCGCCCAGGCCGGCGCCATGGTTGCCCTGGGCTGGCGGCTGTGCCGAGGCGGCTTGGCACGCTGCGTGGCCCGTGGCGGCATCGGGCCGCAGGCGTGCGTCGCCCAGCCACAGGTCGAACAGCACCGCCGCCGGCACGATGGGCACCCGGGCCGGGCCCACCGCGAGGCCGCGACCTCGCTCATCAAGCCATCTCATCACCCCCGCAGCGGCGTCCAGCCCGAAAGCACTGCCGCCGGTCAGCAACACGGCATGCACCTCGGCCACGGTGTTCTCAGGGCGCAGCAGGTCGGTCTCGCGGGTGCCTGGGGCGCCACCGCGCACGGCGACACCGCCGGTGGTGGCCCGGTTTTCGGGACACAGCACGACCGTGCAGCCGCTGGGCCGGCCGGCCACCGACGCGTGGCCGACGTGCACACCGGCAACGTCCGTGATGGCGCCCGGGGCGAGCTCGGGCAACGGCGGTGGTGAGTCGGCCACGGGCTCTGGGCGTCGTCCTGGCGGTCCGATGACGTCGCCGCGGGCAGAACGGGTCAGGCGAAGACGCCAGCCGTGTCCTGCATGCGCGAGGACACCTCGCCCAGGTGATGCAAGGTGTCGCCGAACACCGTTTCGAGCACCGTCAGGCGCTTGAAGTAGTGGCTGCCCTGGTACTCGTCGGTGATGCCGATGCCGCCGTGCAGCTGCACGCCCTGCTGGCCGACGAAACGCATGCTGTGGCCAAGCTGCACGCGCGCCTGCGCCACGGCGCGGCGCCGCTGCGGCGCCGGCTCGCCGAGCTTGAGCGTGGCGAAGTAGCTCATCGAGCGCGCAAGTTCCAGCTGCATCTTGATGTCAGCCATGCGGTGGCGCAGCGCCTGGAAGCCGGCGATCGGCACGCCGAACTGCCGGCGCGTGTTCATGTATTCGACGGTCAGCTCCACGTAGCGGTCCATCACGCCCACCGCCTCGGCGGCGCAGCCGGCCAGGCCCACGTCGATGGCGTGCTCGAGCGCGCCGAGGCCGTCTTCGGCGATGAGCGCGGCTGGCGCCGACGTCAGCGTCAGCTCCGCGGCGCGGGCGCCGTCCTGCGTAGGGTAGCCACGCACCGCGGCTGCGCCACGTTCGACGAGGAACAGGCCGACGCCCGCCGCATCGTCCACCGCCCCGCCGATGCGTGCCGGCACGATGAATCCGTCGGCCTCGTCGCCGGCGGGCACCAGGCTCTTGGCGCCGTCAATTACCCAGGCGTCGCCCCGGCGTGCTGCGCGGGTGGCCACGTGGTTCAACCGGTAGCGCGCGGCCCGTTCCTGATGGGCCAGCACCACCAGCGCCTGGGCGGTGGCCATGCGCGGCAGCCAGTGCGCCTGCACGGCCGCGGGCCCGGCGGCCAGCAGGGCAGGCGCCACGAGTGCGGCGTGCGTGAAGGGCGCGTTGACGAGCCCTCGCCCCAACTCCTCGTTGACCACCATCGCCTCGACGGCGCCGAAGCCCAGGCCGCCGTGGGCCTCGGGGATGGCCAGGCCGGCCAGGCCCAGCTCGGCCAGCTCACCCCACACCTCGCGCGTCGCGCCACCGGCCCTGGCCAACGCGTGCCGGCGCTCGAAGGGAAAGCCCTTGTCCACCCAGCGCCGCACGGCGTCGCGCAACGACTGCTGATCTTCGGTGAAGTCAAAGTCCATGTCCGTGGCCCCTCGTCGTTCAGCCCAGCACCGTCTGCGCGACGATGTTGCGCTGGACCTCGTTGCTGCCGCCGTAGATCGTGGTCTTGCGGTAGTTGAGGTACATGAAGCCGGCAGTGGCGCAGTGCGCGGCGCCGACATGGTCGCCCTGCCAGCCGGCTTCCATGGCCTCGCGGATGAAGGGCACGGCGTAGGGGCCGCAGGCCAGCATCATGAGCTCCGTGTAGCGCTGCTGGATCTCGCTGCCCTTGATCTTCAGCAGCCCGGCGATGTCCAGGCTCTGCTTGCCGCCCGTTTCCGCCCAGAGCACGCGCAGCACCAGCATCTCCAGCGCCACCACGTCCACCTCGAGCAGCGCGATCTGGTCTCGGAAACGCAGGTCGTCCCACACGCCTTCGGCCCTGGCGATGCGCTTGAGCCGCTCCAGTTCGCGCTTGGCACGGTTGACATCGGCGATGTTGGTGCGCTCGTGCGCCAGCAGGTGCTTGGCGTAGGTCCAGCCCTTGTTCTCTTCGCCGACGAGGTTCTCGGCAGGCACCTCCACGTTGTCGAAGAAGACCTCGTTGACCTCGCACTCGCCATCCATCAGGCGGATCGGCCGCACCGTGACGCCCGGGCTCTTCATGTCGATGAGCAGGAAGCTGATGCCGGTTTGCGGCTTGCCATCGCTGCTGGTGCGCACCAGGCAGAAGATCCATTCGCCGTATTGGCCCAGCGTGGTCCAGGTCTTCTGGCCGTTGACGACGTACCTGTCGCCGCGTCTCTCGGCGCGGGTCTTCAGGGAGGCGAGATCGCTGCCCGCGCCGGGCTCGCTGTAGCCCTGGCTCCACCACACCTCGCCGCTGGCGATGCCGGGCAGGAAGCGCCGCTGCTGCTCGGCGCTGCCGAAGGCCATGATGACCGGCGCCACCATGATCGGCCCGAACGGCGCCACGCGCGGCGCGCCGGCGCGGGCGCACTCCTCCTCGAACAGGTGCTTCTGCACGGCGCTCCAGCCCGGGCCGCCGAACTCTTGCGGCCAGCCCCAGCCCAGCCAGCCCTGCTGGCCGAGGATCTTCGCCCAGCGCTGCATGTCGTCGCGCGTGAGGTGCTGGGCCAGCAGCACCTTCTGGCTGATGTCGCGTGGCAGGCTGGCGGCCACCCACTCGCGGATGCGGGCGCGAAACGCGAGTTCGGCAGGTGTGAAGTTCAGGTCCATGGCATTCCGGCCAGCGCGAAGCTGCCGCGTGCGAGGGGAGTTCGGTGGCACGTTGTAGCACGGCGTTCGCGCCGTCGGCGGCGGCTGGCCCCACAGCGCGGCAGCGGCCCGGAACCCATAGGGATTGGATGGCCTGCTGCGCTGCGGCATCATCGGCGCATCATGCTCAGCCTGAAACTCGTGCGCGGCGCGGAGAACGCCGATGGGGTGCGCCTGGTGGTCAACGTGCCGCCCGATGCGGCCAAGTTCGTGATCGGGCGAGACCCGTCATGCGACTGGCCCATCGCCGACCGGCAGTTGGCGCTGTCGGCGCGGCACTGCGAGATCGTGCGCATCGAAGGCCGGCAGGTGCTGCGAGACACCTCGACCAACGGCACCTTCGTCAATGGCGCACGCGAGCGGCTGCCCGCCGACCACGTGCTTCGGCACGGTGACCGCGTGGGTCTGGGCAGCTACCAGTTCGAGGTCTCGGTGGTCCCCGACGCGCAGGGCGCCGCGGCCAAGCCGGCTGCACCGGTGGCGGCGCCGGGTCCGCGGCGAGGCGGCGACCCCGCCGCGATGGTGGGCGCCGATTGGCAGCAGGCCCCGCTGCAGCCCGGGGTCGCGTCTGCCGACGTGAAGACCGGCCTGACGCGCATCAGCAAGCCGCCTCCCAAGGAAGTGCTGGAGGAACTGCGGGCGGCGGCACCGAAGGCCGAGGCGGCTGCGGTGCCGGCGCCGCGCGAGGCCGCGCGCCGCGCACCGCCGGGCACCACCGACGTGCTGCAGCGCCTGGCCGGCGGCCTGGGCGTTCCGGTAGAGGCCCTGGGCGTCAACGATCCCGCCGTCGCCGCGGAGCGCGTCGCCCGCCTGCTGCGCGTGGCCGTGCTGGCGCTGCATCGCCAGATGTCGGCCCAGGCGCGGCAACTGCGCGAACTGGGCAGCCGCGCGCCGGTGGGGCTGGCCAAATCCGAAGCGGCCCGGCTGCGCATGGCGCCGGGGCCCGAGGAGGCCATCACTGCGCTGCTGACCTCGGGCGAGGAGGCCGAAGCCGTGCTCGTGCGGGCGCACAGCGAACTCGGGCAGCACATGCAGCGGCTGCTGCTGGCTTTTGCCGTGGCGGGCGAGCGGCTGGGCGAGCAGCTGGCGCCATCGGCCATCGAGCGCATCGGGCAGGGCGGCGGCGACCCCGCGCGCCTGTGGAAGATCTACGGCAGCCTGTGGACCGCACTGGGCGTGGGCGTGGGCAAGGCCTGGGAGGAGGGCCTGGCCGATGCGCTCTCGACGTACGTCGGGGCAGCCTACGACGACCCGAAGCTGGCCGAGCGGGCGGCGCCCGAGAAGGCTGTACGCTAGCGCCCTGCCGCGTCCTTGGGCGCGGGGCAACCCGCCGGGCTCGGCGGCCGCAGGTCCTGCGTCCGCTTGCTGCCGGGCCCGCGGGCAGGAGACATCGCGATGGCCAACGACTTCTTCCAGTATGGCGCCGCACCCACTGCCGCGCCGGCACCGGCGCCGGCGGTGGCCCGCGACCTGGCCGACCCGGGCCGCGCGATCCTGGGCGAGATCAGCGAAGAGGACTGGGAGAAGTTCATCGGCTTCACGGCGCAGCGGCGCTACCCGGCAGGCGCGGTGATCATCGACGTCGGTCAGCCGGCTGGCGTGCTGGGCTTCGTGGCCAGCGGGGTGGTCGAAGTGGCGAAGCCCCCGGGCCCCGGCCCCGGCGCCGCGCCGGTGCCTGCCGAACTGCGCGAAGAGGGCGACGTGTTCGGCATGCTGGGCTTCCTTGACGGTGCGCCGGCCACGGTGCGGGTGAGGGCGCGCGGCAGCGCCGAGGTGCTGCTGCTCTCGCGCGAAGCGCTGCTCCAGCTGGCCGCCTGGCAGCCGCGCATCGCGGTGACATTGCTGCGTGACCTGGGAGCGACGGTGGCCGCGCGGTTGCGCCGCCTTCAGGGCGGCGACTGAGGCACGCCGCAGCGATGAGTCGCGCGCCCATTCCCATCAAGCCCGCCGCTCCTGCGGCCACACCTCCCACCGTCGTGAAAGGCCCGCCGCCGCGGGCCCTGACTGCCGCCGCTGCCTCGGCCAACCCGCCAAGGCCCGCGACCACGGCGTCGCCCGCCGACGCGGCGCGCGCCGCGCTGGATGCCGCCACGCGCGAGGCGCGGGAGGCGCAGTTCACCGAATCGTCGGCACGGCACTTCCGCAACTACACGCAGTTGCCGCGTCTGGTGCCGACCTGGGTGTGGGTGGCCCTGCGCGGCGCGGCGTTGGCCGTGGCGCTGGTGCTTGCGGGGCTGCTGTTCACGCGGCCCGAGCTGGGGTTGCTGTTGTTCTGGGGGCTGGCCATTCCGGTGGTACCGGCGCTGCTGATCATCGCCCCAGGCCTGTGGCGGCAGATCTGCCCGATGGCCGCGCTGAATCAGCTGCCGCGCTCGCTGGGCCGCGGCCGAGCCGCCGAGCTGCCACCGGGGCTGAAGAACGGTGCCTTCACGATTGCGCTGGGTCTGTTCATCGGCGCGGTGGCGCTGCGACAGCCCTGGCTCAACCACCACGGCCCGACGCTGGGTGGGCTCGTGCTGGTGATGCTGGGGGCGGCGCTCGTCGGCGGCGCCCTCTTCAAGGGCCGCAGCGGATGGTGCGGCACTTTCTGCCCACTGGGGCCGATCCAGCGCACCTATGGCCAGGCGCCGATGGTGCTGGTGCGCAACGGCTACTGCGAACCGTGCCTGGGTTGCCAGAAGAACTGCTACGACTTCAACCCGCGCGCCGCCGTGTTCAGCGACGTGTACGACGACGATCCGCGGTACGCCGCACAGCGCCGGCTGTTCATGGGCCTGTTGCCCGGCCTGCTGCTGGGCTACTTTCTGGCCCAGCCGCTGGGCGTCACCCATCCGGGCCTGGGCTTGGCCCTGCTGCTGGGCGCCAGCGCCGCGTCGGCCGGGCTGTACGGGCTCACGGTGGCCTTCGCTCCGACCAACCCCTATCGCATCTCGCTGGCCTTCGGCGCTGTGGCGATCTCGATCTTCTACTTCTTTGCCGGCCCGATCATCGTGCAGACGATCGGTCGGCTCGTGGGGGGCGCGGCGCCGGAATGGCTGGCGCACCTGTCGCGCAGCGCAGGCGTGCTGCTGGCGCTGGCGCTGGCGCAGGGCGGGCTGCGCGCCGAACGCCGCTACGAGCGGGCCGCCGAGGCGGCGCGCACGGCCCGCACGCAGGGGCAGGGCAGCATCCTGCCGGCAGGCGCCGGACAGAACAAGTCGCGATTCGGCGGCGCCCGAAGCCTGAAGGACCGCCTGGCGCAAAGCCACGCGGTCGACGTGACCGACCGCGAAACCGGGATCACCTTCCAGGCGGCCAGCGACGGCACGCTCCTGGAGGCGATCGAGAAGGCCGGCCTGAAGATCAGCTACGGCTGTCGCTCGGGCGTATGCGGGGCCGACGCCGTGGCCATCTGCTCCGGCGCGGAGCACCTTTCGGCAATGAGCGCCGACGAGCGGGCCACGTTGCGCCGCATGGGCCTGGACAGCAACGTGCGCCTGGCCTGCATGTGCGTCGTCGGCGGCCCGGTGACGATCGACCGAGACGCCCGATCGGCGGCGCCGCGGGCCGACCCCGCCACCATCGCTGCCGCCGCGAGGCTCGACCGCGCCCGGGGGACCGACGTGACGCGCGTGGTAATCGTCGGCAATGGCGTGGCCGGCATGAGCGTGGCCGAAGGCCTGCGGCGTGGCAGCCCGCGCCTGCACATCACGATCGTGGCCAACGAGCCCCATCGCTTCTACAACCGCATGGGCATCGGGCGGCTGGTCTATGACGCCGAAGGCATGGAGGCGCTGCACCTCGTGCCGCCTGACTGGGCGCAGTCCAACGCCGTCCAGTTGCTGCACGGCCGTGTGGCGGCCCGCATCGACCGAGAACAGAAGCGACTGGGGCTCACCGGCGGTGAGTGGTTGCCCTACGACCGGCTCATCCTCGCCACCGGGGCCCGTGCCAGCGTGCCCGACCCGGGGTTCATGGAGCATCCGAACGCGTTTGTCCTTCGAACCGCCGAAGATGCCACCTCGATCCGCGAGTACGTGCGTGCCGCGCGGGCACGGCGCGCCGTGGTCGTGGGCGGCGGTGTGCTCGGGGTCGAGGCTGCCGATGCGCTGCACAAGCTCGGCCTGCGCGTAGCGCTGCTGCAGCGCGCCGAGCGGCTGATGAATGCTCAGCTGGACGATCGTGGCGCAGCCGTGCTCGGCTCATACCTCGAGAGCCTGGGGGTGCAGGTCGTCACCGGGGTCCAGGTAACACGCTACGACGGCACGCCCGAAATCGGCGCCGCGTGGCTGGCGCACGGCCCCAGGGTGCGGGCTGACCTTTATGTGGCGTGCCTGGGCATCCAGCCCAATGTGCATCTGGCCCAGCAGGCCGGTCTGTCGGTGGGGGCAGGGATCCGGGTCGACGCACAGATGCGAACCAGTGACCCCTTCATCCTCGCCGCGGGCGACTGCGCCGAGCTGGAAGGCAGCCCACGAGGGTTGTGGCCCATCGGCGCGGCGCAAGCTGCGGTCGTCGTGGACAGCGTCTTCGGCGAGACGGGCGCAGTGGCGGCTGCGCGCCAGGTGGTTCAACTGAAGTGTGACGGCATCGATGTGCGCAGCTTCGGCGACATCGCCCCGCGCCCGGGCGACGACTCGCTGGAGGCCGCTGCGGGCTCCGACGCGTGGTGGCGCCTCGTCGTTCGCGATGGCGAGCTGGCCGGAGGGTTGATCGTCGGACCGCCCGGGACAGCGAAGCCGTTCATGCGCTTGCTTCAGGACCCGGGCTCACTGGTCAAGGCGAGGAAGGCACTGGTGCGTGGCGACTTGGCTGCGGCGGCGGAGTCGTTGGGCTGAGACTCAATACGGTCCAAGGCAGGCCGGCATCGGCAATGGCGTCGAAGGCGAAGGCGAAGGCGAAGGGACTGTGCTGGGCCGGTTCGAATACTCTGCGGCCCTCAATATATTGACATAATATACATTGTGGTCTGTATCTGAAGAAGTGAAATGGGCAGACGTCCCTGCCCAATGTCATCCTCGCGATACATCAAGCAAAGCATGAAGACATCAGCCTAACTTGATACCACGGCACGCGTTTCCACTACTGCGTGTGGGCGAAGCCGCTCAGTGGTTCGTCGTCGGCCTCGCTCTCACCTGACTGGGGCGAGCCAGCGGCCGGTCCACCGGCAGGCCGGTCGAGCGGCCGGCACAGGTGCCGGTTCAGCAGTCCGAGCCGCTCGGACTTCTCAACCGCAGCAAACACGGCTTCCGGGTGAACGAGCAACATGAACGGGTTGTGATCAGGACTCTGGTGCGCCATCGAAGACCCTCCGCGATTCACTGAAACGGCAGCGTTGGCGGGCGACTCTACGCGGCGACACTCGGCCCGTACAAGGGGCGAACCTGCAAACCACCGGCGAGATGACATCCACCACACAAGCTGCGCCGGGCAGCGTGATCAACGCACGGCTCGCAACAACCTGGCCGCTACCGCCTCGCGACCGGCACGCCGCGCAAAGTCGGCCGCATTGAGCCCGGCGTGGTTGCGTGCCGCCGGATCGGCGCCACGCCCGAGCAGCACGTCCACACCATCGATAGCGCCGTAGCCTGCCGCCATCATCAAAGCCGTCGTCCCGTTGGGCGAACGCGCATCCACCTCGGCGCCACGATCCAACAGCCAGTCCAACGACTTCGGTTGCGGCCCGCTGGCCGCATAGTGAAGTGGCGTCCACCCAGATCGGTTGACGGCGGCGCCGCGCGACACAAGCCGCTCCATCCACTGCAGCTCGCCGCGCAAGGCCGCGAGCATCACGGGAGTCTCCCCCCGCACGCTGGTGCGATCGACCTCGATGCCCGGTGCGGCCAGCAGTACCGCCGCTACCTCGAAAGCGCCAGCGCGCAGGGCCAGCAGCAGCCCGGTACGGCCCTGGTCATCGGCAGTGTTGGGGTCGAGCCCGCCGGCGAGCGCCGATTGCACCAGGCCCGGCCGGTCCAGCTCGATGCCCTTGAAGAAGTCCTCGCGCGGATCCGCCGCCGCATCGGGATGCAGGGCCCACAGCGGCAGCAGCCCTGCCGCCAAGGCGAAACGCCGCCGGCCATTCGGCAACGCCCCACCCGACCTGGCGCGCAGGTCACACATCGAGGCCTGATCCGCCGCCCTTGCCCGCAGGCGCCAGACCGAACAGCCCCTCGAAGTTGCGCGTCGTGGCATGCGCCACCTCCTCGATGGAAAGCCCCTTGGCGGCCGCCAGCGCCGCGGCCACGTGCGGCACCCACGCCGGCGTGTTGAGCTTGCCCCGGTAAGGCACCGGCGCAAGGTAGGGGCTGTCGGTCTCGATCAGGCAACGATCCAGCGGCACTGCTTTCGCCACGGCACGCAGTTCCTCGGCGTTTCTGAAGCTGAGGATGCCTGAAAACGAGATGAGGAAGCCCAGGTCCAACGCCGCGCGGGCCACTTCCCCGGTTTCCGTGAAGCAATGAAAGACGCCGCGCAGCGCCCCACCGCGCGCGCCGCCTTCGCGAAGCATTGCCAGCGTGTCGGCGCCGGCGCTTCGGGTGTGCACGACCAGCGGCAGACCGGCCTCGCGGGCCGCGTCGATGTGCGCCGCAAACCGGTCACGCTGCCATTGCATCTGCGCCAGGCTTCGCCCGTTCAGGCGGTAGTAGTCCAGGCCGGTCTCGCCAATGCCCACCACCCGGTCGTGGGCAGCCAGGCGCACAAGGTCGCTGGCCGAAGGCTCCTGCACGCCCTCGTTGTCAGGGTGCACGCCCACCGTGGCATACAAGCGCGCATCTCGCCTGGCCAGGCCGAGCACCGTCTCGAACTCTTCCAGCGTGGTGCAGATGCACAGCGCGCGCTCGACGCGGGCCGGCGCCATGGCCGCGAGGATCTCGTCCACCCGAGGCAGCAGCTCGGGGAAGCTCAAATGGCAGTGGGAGTCGACGAACATGGGGCCTGTCAGGCTGGCGGCGGTATTCCGCCGCCGCGCTGCCATCGCAGCCTGCAGCCGCGGTCCGCCCGCGGCGCAACGACGCCTGGGGCGACTAGATGGTCTGCGTCGGCTTGGCCGACTGCAGACTCGTGCCCAGGATCTCTTCGATCTTGGTCTTCAGCTGGCGGGTCTTCTCGTCGTTGGGGAACCGCACGCCAACCCCTTGCGTGCGCCCGCCCGAGGCATTGGCGGGGGTGATCCAGGCCACCTTGCCGGCCACCGGGAAGCGCTGCGGGTCGTCGGGCAGAGACAGCAGCAGGTAGATGTCCTCGCCGAGCCGGTAGTCGCGCGTGGTCGGCACGAACAGACCGCCTTCGGACAGCAGGGGGATGTAGGCGGCGTAGAGCGCACCCTTCTCGCGAAAGACCAGTTGAATCACGCTCGGTCGCGCGGCGCCACCCGGGGCGGCCGCGGGAGCGAGACCCGCCGAGCGGGTGGTCAGGCGGTCGTTCATGTGATGCAGTGTAGCGAAGCGCGCCGCGCAGCAAGTGGCTCAAAGTCAGCGGGATTGCCCGCACGAACTCACGGCCCAGCGGGGTGCGCACGATGCGCCGCCGGGTCGGCCCCTCGCAGCGCGCGGCGGGCGCCGGCCACCAGGGCCTCCACGGCCAGGGCCTCGTGCCACGGGTGCTCGGCGGCGCGGGCCACCTCCAGCAGTTCGGCATGCCAGCGCGACAACGCCGGCAGGGCGAGGCCGCAGGCAAACCGCGCCCCTGGCAGGTAGCGCGCCGGCCCGCCCACGGCAACCGCCATGGCGTCGTGACAGACCTTCAGCAGCACCTCCACCGCGTCGGCCACCGTCGAGCCCGAGAGCATGCCGGCCCTCCCGGCCGAGAGCTCCGCGGGCAGCGCCGCCCACCGCGCGGCATCCACGCCGCGCTGGTGCCATGCCAACGCGTCCAGAGGTTGGCCGTCGCATGCGGCGAGCAAGGCGCCGGGTTGCGGCACACCTTGTTCGGCCAGCCACCGGTGGGCATCGGCAGGCTGCGGCGCCGGCACCTCGAAGATCTGGCAGCGGCTGCGCACCGTGGGCAGCAGATGTTGCGCGTCGCTGCATGTCAGAACCATGCGCGTGCCCGCGGGCGGCTCCTCCACGGTCTTGAGCAACGCGCTGGCGGCATGGGCGTTCAAGGCCTCGGCCGGATGCAGCACGACCAGCTTGCCGCGGCCCCGCGCGGAAGTCTTCGTGACCCAGTCGAGCAGCCCGCGCACGTCGTCGATACGGATCTGCCGGCTGGCCTTGCGCTTGCCCTCGCGCGCATCGTCACCCTCCGCCTTGTCATCGCGCAGCAGCCAGCCGCTGCTGCGCCGCTCCTGCTCGGGCAACAGCACGAACAGGTCGGGATGCGCCTGCGCCAGCACGAGCTTGCAGCCTGCGCATCGGCCGCAGGCCCAGCGATGGGTGGACTCTGGCGTGGCTGCATCGCAAAGCAGCGACTGGGCCAGCGTCAGCGCCAACGCCAGTGCGCCGCCGCCCGGGCTGCAGCGCAGCAGCATCGCGTGCGAACGGCCCGCCGCCAGCGCCTGCTGCAGTGGCGGCTCCAACCAGGGCAGCGGCAGGCGGCCGTCCTCGCCGACGACAGTGCTGCCTACCACCACCCGCGCCCCTCGACGGCAGCCAGTACCCTTTGCCACACCTCGGGCTGCGCCCCGGTGGCATCGATGCGCTCGAACCGCGCCGCGTGCGCCACGGCACGCTGGGCGTAGCCGTCGCGCACGCGGGCAAAGAACGCCGCGTCCTGCTGCTCGAAGCGATCGGGCACGCGCGCTGCACTGCGCCGCGCTGCCGCCACTTCGGCGGGCAGGTCGAACCACAGCGTCAGGTCCGGCTGGCGACCGGCCTGCACCCAGCGTTCGAGCACCGCGATGCACTCACCGTCCAGGCCGCGGCCGCCCCCCTGGTAGGCGAAGCTGGCATCGGTGAAGCGATCACACAGCACCGTGGCGCCGCGCATCAGCGCCGGCACGATCTGGCCGACGAGGTGATCGCGCCGCGCCGCGAACACCAGCAGCAACTCGGTCAACGGCTCCATCGGCTGCGTCAGCACGAGCTCGCGCAGGCGCTCTGCAAGCGGCGTGCCCCCGGGCTCGCGCGTCACCACCACCTCGTGGCCACGGGCGCGCAGCCACGCAGCCAGCGCCTGCAGATGCGAGCTCTTGCCCGCCCCATCGATGCCTTCGAAGGTGACGAAGCGGCCCGTGGCCGCGAAAGCATCGGCGGAGCCGCTCACTGGAGTGCCTCTGCGCATGAAGCGCTGCGGCATGAGCGCTTGGGAACCGCCCGGCGCGCGCACCGGACAACCCTCCGCGCGATGCGCTGCGGTATGAGCGCTTGGGAACGGCCCGGCACGTTCATGCGTACCGCCCGTGCCGGTGGACCGGCCGGCACGCCGATCGGGCGAGCACCGTGATGTTCAAGGCTGGCCCTTCTGGTACCGATTGACCGCGCGGTTGTGCTCGGCCAGCGTCTCGCTGAACACACTGCTGCCGTCGCCGCGGGCCACGAAGTACAGCGCCTTCGTCGCCTGCGGCCGCACCGCCGCGCGCAAGGAGTTCAGGCCCGGCAGCGCGATCGGCGTGGGCGGCAGGCCGCCGCGCGTGTAGGTGTTGTACGGCCCGTCGGCAAGCAGATCGCGCTTGCGCAGGTTGCCGTCGAACTTCTCCCCCAGGCCGTAGATCACCGTCGGGTCGGTCTGCAGCAGCATGCCCTGCCGCAGGCGGTTGGCGAAGACGCCCGCCACCTGGGCACGATCGGCCTCGATGCCCGTCTCCTTTTCGACGATCGAGGCGAGGATCAGCGCCTCGTCGGGGCTCTTCAGCGGCGAGTCCGAGGCCCGCTCGGCCCACGCTTGGGCGAGCCTTTCGTGCAAGGCGGCGTGCGCCTGCCTGAGCACCGCGAGGTCGCTGACACCGCGGCCGTAGCTGTAGGTGTCAGGGAAGAAGCGGCCTTCGGGGTGCTGGCCGGCTGCGCCGAGCGCGGCCATCACGTCGGCATCGGAAAGCGCCTGCGTGTCGCGGCGCAGGTGCGGCGCGCGGGCCAGTTCGGCGCGCAGCTGCCGAAAGGTCCAACCCTCGATGAAGCGCACGCGTTCTCGAACGACCTCACCGTTGACCATCATCGCCAGCAGGCGCCTGGGCGTGACGGGCTGCGTCAGCTCGTAGGTCCCCGCGCGAATGGCACGTGCCTGGCCCGACCAGCGGAACCACTCGTACAGCCAGCGAGCCGACATCTGCACGCCGGCGTCGGCCCACTGCTGCGCCACGCCGCGGGCCGACGCACCGGGGGCGACTGCCACCTCCACCCGCGCGGCGGCCAGCGGCATCGGCTGATCAACCCATTGCCAGGCGCGCCATGCCGCCGCCGAC
This sequence comes from Rubrivivax sp., assembly GCA_016789865.1. Taxonomy (GTDB): domain Bacteria; phylum Pseudomonadota; class Gammaproteobacteria; order Burkholderiales; family Burkholderiaceae_C; genus Rubrivivax. Next base: position 2,399 of record JAEUPC010000142.1, on the reverse strand, counting down.
GCGGCCAGCAACAACACAACCGCAACGGCCCCCACCCGGGCCAGCCAACGGCGAGACCCTCGGGACCTTGCTGACATGGGCGGAAATCATAATCGCCGCATGTCTTCGCCTTCTCTCGCCGCCTTCTCAGGTGCGCTGCGGCTGCACGACTGGGGCGTCATTCGCGCCAGCGGCACGGACGCGGCCACGTTCCTCCAAGGACAGCTGACCAACGACGTGGTGGGCCTGGGCAGCGGCACGGCGCGCCTGGCCGGCTACTGCTCGGCCAAGGGCCGGCTGCTGGCCACCTTCGTGGTCTGGCGCGATGCTGCGGGCGACTTGCTGCTGGGCTGCAGTGCCGATGTCCTGGCGCCGACGCTGAAGCGGTTGTCGATGTTCGTGCTGCGCGCCAAGTGCCGGCTGAGCGATGCGAGCGCGGAGGTGCCGTTGTGGGGCCTGGCCGGCGCAGCGGCCGAAGGCCTGCCTGCCTGGGGCTCGCTGCGGCAGCCGTGGTGCGCAGCGCCGTCGGACGAAGGTGGCCAGTTGATTCGGTTGCCCGACGCGGTGGTCGAGGGCCAGGCGCTGCCGCGCGTGCTGCGCTCCGGTGCCGCCGGCACCGACGCCGGGCCCGTCCTCGATGACGACGCCTGGCGCTGGCTCGAGGTGCACAGCGGCACGGCGCGCATCACCGCGGCGACCGTCGAGCAGTTCGTGCCGCAGATGGTGAACCTCGAGGCGGTCGGCGGCGTGAGCTTCCAGAAGGGCTGCTACCCGGGTCAGGAAGTGGTGGCGCGCAGCCAGTACCGCGGCACACTCAAGCGCCGCGCCTATCTGGTGCGTTCCGACGAACCGCTTCAAGCCGGGCAGGAGGTCTTCGATGAGAACGACCCCGACCAGCCGGCCGGCAGGGTGGTGCTCGGCGCCGGGCATGCCGGGTCCTTCGCCGGCCTGGTGGAACTGAAGATCGCGGCCGCGGATGCGGGTGCACTGCACGCCGGGCGCGCCGACGGCCCGAAGGTGCGCCTGGCCGCCCTGCCCTACGAGCTGCCCGGCGCGGCAGCCTGACAGAGGGGCGACGAGACCGGTTCTCGCGAACATGGGGCCGCCGCTCGCGCCAAGGGCAATCGAATCGGCGATGGCCTCGCACGAACTGTTCATCTACTGGCGCACGGCCTCTGCGCAGGCCACGCGCGCCATCGCCGCCGCGCAGGCGTGGCAGGCCGACCTGCGGGCCCGGTACGCCGGCCTGGCCGCGACGCTTTACAGCCGCGTTGACCCCACCGGCATGACGGTCACCGTGATGGAGGTTTACGCGGCCGAAGCGCGCCCGGCCGCGACGCCGGTGGCCGCCCTCGTCGATGCCTCCTTCGAGCAACTCGTCGACCGTGAGGGCCGCGAAGTACTGGGCCCCTGGCTCGCCGGCACGCGCCATGTGGAGGTGTTCCAGCGATGCCCGCCCCAGGCCCCGCAGCCAGGCGAGCGTGCCTGAGCGCCTGGGCTACAGCGTCATCGCCATGTCCTGGTGCGGCTGGCCGGCCTCCTCGTAAGGCTGGCCTTGCGTGGCGAACCCGAGCCGCCCGTAGAAGCGCTGCACGCTGGCCTGCGCCGACAGCACCACCTCGTGGTCGCCCCGGCTTCGAGCCGCCGCGACGAGCGCACGCACCAGCGCCGCGCCCACACCTGCGCCGCGCAACGCACCGTGCACCGCCACACGGGCGATGCGCGCGCGCCCCGGTGCCTGCACCACCGCGAGTCGGCCGGTGCCGACGGCCAAACCGAACCGGTTGTACGCCACCGCGTGCAACGCTGCGGGGTCCGCGGCGTCTTCGGTCATGTTCTGGCGCACGCCCATCTCCGCCTCGAACACCGCCTGGCGCAATCGGCGCGCGTCGTGGCCGAGCGTGCCCCAGCCACCGACCTGGCAGTCGAGCACCGGCCGGCCGCCCTCGTAGCCCTCGAGCACCTCGCGCAGCGAGGCCGGTACCGGCCGGCTGGTCTGGGTGGCCGGGTCGGCGAACACGTAGACCAGCTCGCCGTGCACAAGCCGCGTCTCGCCACGGAACAGCGCCAGCGCGAAGACCATGGAGCTCTTGCCGATGCGCTGGCAGCGCACGCCCACCTCGCACAGGTCGTCATACCGCGCCGAGCCTTCGTACTCCACCGTGGCCTTGCGCACGAACATGTCGCCGCTCAGCGCCTCCATCGTCTCGTGGTACGGCAGCGCCAGGGCGCGCCAGTAGCCCGCGATGGCGGTGTCGAAGTACATGAGGTAGTGGCCATTGAAGACGATCTTCTGCATGTCCACTTCGGCCCAGCGCACGCGCAGCCGGTCGAGGTAGCGGAAGGCGGCGCGGTGCCGCAGGTCGGGCGCGGCCGGGGCGCCGGCGCAGGTGGTGTGTTGGCTCATCGTGGTGGATTCG
>JAEUPC010000058.1 GCA_016789865.1 Rubrivivax sp. | reverse complement strand
TGCTGTCGCTTCAGGGACAAAGGCATGCACACCCCGGTTCTTACACTCGAAGAGCGCCACAACATCGACTCGGGCCCGTGGTTCAGCAGACTCTCCGCACCGCTGCGCCAGGACATCCTGGCGCGCGCCAGCGTCCGCCGGCTGCCCGACGGCGCGGCGCTGGCGGCGCGCGGCACGCAGGCCGAGGACTGGGTGGGCGTGGCACTCGGCGCGGTTCGCGTCAGCTCGGTGTCGCTGTCGGGCAAGCAGGTGACGCTCACCTACGTCGAGCCGGGCACCTGGTTCGGCGACATCGCGTTGTTCGACGGCCTGCCGCGCACGCACGATGCCGACACGCACGGCCCGACCACGCTGCTGGCGGTCCGCAAGGCCGACTTCAAGGCACTGCTGGCAAAGCATGTGGAGCTGTACGAAGCGCTGCTGCGCCTGAACTGCCGCCGCTTGCGGCTCATGTTCGACCAGTTCGAAGACCTGAACACCAAGCCGCTGCGCTCGCGCCTGGCGCGGCAGCTGCTGCTGCTGGCCAGGAGCTACGGCGTGGGCGAAGGCGAGCAGGTGCGCATCGGCCTGGCGCTGGCCCAGGAAGACCTGGCGCAACTGCTGGGCGCATCGCGCCAGCGCGTGAACCAGGAGCTCAAGCGCCTGGAGCGCGAAGGCGTGCTCGGCGTCGAGCCGACCCGGCTCGTCGTGCTCGCGCGCGAGCGCCTCATGAACATTGCGCGCCGCTGAGGCGCCCGGCAGCGCCCGCGGGCCGGGTCTTCGCCGTCGCGCGCGCCGCGGCGCTGGCATAAGCTGCAGCCGTCCTCAGCAACCGGCAGTCGGCAGATTCGGCCATGGAACAGTTCACCGGCACCCGCGAGATGGCCGCCAGCCACGCGTTCGACGTGGCCGCCCTCGAGGCCTGGATGCGCGCGCATGTCTCCGGCTTTGCCGGTCCGCTTGCCGTGCAGCAGTTCAAGGGCGGGCAGAGCAACCCGACCTACAAGCTGCTCACCCCGCAGCGCCACTATGTGATGCGCAGCAAGCCCGGGCCGGTGGCCAAGCTGCTGCCCTCGGCGCATGCCGTCGAGCGCGAGTACCGCGTCATGAAGGCGCTGGCCGGCACCGGTGTGCCGGTGGCGCGCATGGAAGCGCTGTGCGAGGACGAGTCGGTGATCGGCCGCGCGTTCTTCATCATGGAGCATGTCGACGGCCGCGTGATGTGGGAGCAGTCGCTGCCCGGCATGACGCCCGCGCAGCGCGGCGCGATCTACGACGAGATGAACCGCGTCATCGCCGCGCTGCACAGCGTCGATGTCGCCGCTGCGGGCCTGGCCGACTACGGCAGGCCCGGCAACTACTTCGAGCGCCAGATCGGCCGCTGGACCAAGCAGTATCTCGCCTCGGTGACGCAGGAGATCACCGAGATGGACCGGCTGATCGCCTGGCTGCCCGCCCACATGCCCGCCGGCGCCCGCGACGACAGCCAGGTCTCGGTGGTGCACGGCGACTTCCGCCTCGACAACCTCATCTTCCACGCCACCGAGCCGCGCATCGCCGCGGTGCTCGACTGGGAGCTGTCCACGCTCGGCCACCCGCTGGCCGACTTCAGCTACCACTGCATGAGCTGGCACATCCCGCCGGGCACCTTCCGCGGCATCGCCGGGCTCGACCTCGAGGCGCTGGGCATCCCCGCCGAACGAGACTACGTGCGCCGGTACTGCGAACGCGTGGGCGCGCTGTGCGGCCGCCAGCGCGACGTTGGCGCCTTGATGGGCGAGTGGGACTTCTACCTCGCCTACAACCTGTTCCGCCTGGCCTCCATCATGCAAGGCATCGTGAAGCGCGCCGCCGACGGCATCGCCGCCAGCGCGCAGGCGCGTGCCACCGGCGAGGCCACGCGCTCGCTGGCCGAGATGGCCTGGCACTTCGCCAAGCGCGCCGGCGCCTGAGCCGCTGCCGGCGCCGCCCCACCCCCCCTTCACCCACAGCGGAAGAAGACGACGATGGACTTCAGCTACTCCCCCCGCACGCAGGAATTGCAGGCGCGCCTGAGCGCCTTCATGACCGAGCACATCCACCCTGCCGAGGCCGCCTACGAGGCCGAGATGGCCGCCAACACCGCCGCCGGCAAGCGCTGGACGCCGCTGCAGACCATCGAGAAGCTCAAGCCCAAGGCGCGCGCCGCAGGGTTGTGGAACCTGTTCCTGCCCGACAGCGAGCTCGGCGCCGGCCTGAGCAACCAGGAGTACGCGCCGCTGGCCGAGATCATGGGCGGTGTGCCGTGGTCCAGCGAGGTCTTCAACTGCTCGGCGCCCGACACCGGCAACATGGAAGTGCTGGTGCGCTACGGCAGCGCCGAGCACAAGGAGCGCTGGCTGAAGCCGCTCCTGGCCGGCGAGATCCGCAGCGCCTTCGCGATGACCGAGCCAGCGGTGGCGAGCTCCGACGCCACCAACATCGAAGCGCGCATCGAGCGCCGCGGTGACGAGTACGTCATCAACGGCCGCAAGTGGTGGACCAGCGGCGCCGGCGACCCGCGCTGCAAGATCATGATCTTCATGGGCAAGACCGACCCCACGGCGCCGCGGCACTCGCAGCAGTCGATGATCCTGGTGCCGGTGGACACCCCGGGCGTGAAGATCCTGCGCGCGCTGTCGGTGTTCGGCTACGACGACGCGCCGCACGGCCACATGGAGGTCGACTTCAAGGACGTGCGCGTACCCGCCTCCAACATCCTGCTGGGCGAAGGCCGCGGCTTCGAGATCGCCCAGGGGCGCCTGGGCCCCGGCCGCATCCACCACTGCATGCGCACCATCGGTCTGGCCGAGCGGGCGGTGAAGCTGATGTGCCAGCGGGCCTCCAGCCGCGTGGCCTTCGGCAAGACCATCGCGCAGCAGACGGTGACGCAGGAGCGCATCGCCGAGGCGCGTTGCATGATCGACCAGGCCCGCCTGCTCACGCTGAAGGCGGCGTGGATCATGGACACCGCCGGCAACAAGAGCGCCAAGGGCGAGATCGCGATGATCAAGGTGGTGGCGCCCACCATGGCCTGCCAGGTGCTCGACTGGGCCATGCAGGTGCACGGCGGCGGCGGCCTGAGCCAGGACTTCCCGCTCGCCTCGCACTACGCGCACGTGCGCACGCTGCGCTTTGCCGACGGTCCCGACGAGGTACACCGCAACGCGATCGCCAAGCTCGAGCTGGGCAAGCACGCGCCGGCGCCGGCCAGGGCCTGACCTGCGTCTCCTGCCCACCGCACCCGAAGGAGCCGCCTTCGGGTGCCGCAGCGGGCGGGCTCACTTCTCGCGTTCGCTGCCCGGCAACGCGCTCTGGTGCCAGACGCTGGGCGCCTGGCTCGGCGACATCGAGTCGGGGTTGTCGTTGGCCACCCGCCGCGCCTCGCGGATGGCGGTCTCGAAGAAGCGCAGCCACCCTTGCAGCTGCGCCACGTGCGCCTCGGGCAGGGCCGTGCGCAGCATCAGCCGGCCACGGCCGATCATCAGCACCATGGGCAACGCTTCGTCGATGCGCAGCGCGCCCAGCGCCGCGGCGAGCGGCCCAGCGAGCCACTGCGTCAGCCAAGGCTTCTGGCTTGCCAGTGCCACCCAGCGCTCCTTCAGCGCGCCCATCTCGCTGCCTGCCAGCTTGGGGAACATGACCAGCCAGCGCATCTCGGGCGGCGTCTGGTTGTCGATGCGCGTCTGCACGCCCTCGACAAACTGGTCGAACATGTCCTTTTCCATCTTTTCGGCCAGCCGCCGGTTCATCACCAGCAGCTGCAGCTCCGAGCCGAGGCCCAGTTCGCTGCGCAGCCGCAGCTCGTGCCCCTGGATGTACGGGCGCTGCGAAGGGCCCCACTCGAGCCGCCACGCCGTGGGCCCCAGCCGGCCGTCGACCACGAAGCCCTCGTTGGGCACGGCCCGGAAGCCGTACTGGTGCGACTCGGCCCACGGCGCGACGCTGTCGTACTCCGGCATCTCGGTCTTGGCCGAGCTGCCGAGCCAGCGCTTGATGCCGTCGAGCATGGTTTAGAGTCGTGTCAACCGGCTGAGACGAAGCCCAGAACCCGCGCCCCAACCGCCCGAGCGAGGACCTTGCATGATCGAAGTGTATTCGTGGGCCACACCCAACGGCCACAAGGTTCACATCATGCTCGAGGAGTGCGGGCTGCCGTACCGCGTGCACGCGGTGGACATCGGCGCCGGCGAGCAGTTCGCGCCCGAGTTCCTGGCCATCAGCCCGAACAACAAGATCCCCGCCATCGTCGACCACGACGGCCCCGACGGCAAACCGATCTCGCTGTTCGAATCCGGCGCCATCCTGTTGTACCTGGCGGCCAAGACCGGCCGCTTCATCCCCGAGGAGATCCGCGGGCGGTACGAGGTGCTGCAGTGGCTGATGTTCCAGATGGGCGGCGTCGGCCCGATGCTCGGCCAGGCCCACCACTTCCGCATCTATGCGCCGGAGAAGATCCCCTACGCCATCGAGCGCTACACCAACGAAGCCAAGCGCCTGTACGGCGTGATGAACCGCCAGCTCGCCAAGAGCAAGTACATCGCCGGCTACGACTACACCATCGCCGACATCGCCATCTTCCCGTGGCTGCGCAGCTGGAAGAACCAGGGCATCGACTGGAACGACCACCCGCACCTCAAGGGCTGGTTCGACGAGATCGCCGCCCGCCCCGCCGTGCAGCGCGGCGTCGAAGTGCTGGCCGACCGCCGCAAGCCCATCACCGACGACAAGGCGCGCGAGAACCTGTTCGGCGCCACGCAGTACAAGCAGCGCTGAGACAATCGCTCGAATGCTCAGACAACGGCCCGACGCGCGACGCAAGGCGTGCGAGGGCCGTTGCGAGCGGCCCGAGGTCTGCGCCGAGAAGTGCAGCCGTACAAGCGTACGGCGAGCATCGCAGGCGCAAGATCGGGCCGCGCAGCACGCCCATGCACGCCTTGCGCTGCCCGTAGCTCAACTGGATAGAGCAGCGGCCTTCTAAGCCGCAGGTCGGGGGTTCGAGTCCCTCCGGGCAGGCCACCTGGCCAACGGGGCATCCGCAGCCCCTTCGTTCGCGCTCCCACGAAGGTTCTGGGCAACCCCTGGCCGCCGGCTGGGCACCGGTGCTGCCCGGGCCGAGGGGCCCGGTTCAGCTCAACGCCGCCCGGGCGTGCCGATCGCCCCCACCACAAGCGCCCCCACGAGCCCGGCCACTGCCAGCCCGGCCCCGGTGAGAAACGTCGTCGCCGAGCCGAACCGATCCCACAGGAACCCGGCCAGGGCGCTGGCCACCAGCAGCGCCACGCCGCTGACGAGGTTGAACAGCCCGAACGCCGTGCCCCGCCGGTCCTCCGGTGCCGCGTCGGCAACCATCGCCGAAAGCAGGCTCTGGGTGATGCCCAGATGAAGCCCCCACAGGCACACCCCGACCAGCAGGCCGCGGTACTCGCGCGCGAACGCAAGCACCAGATCGGCGGCCACCAGCACCACCAGCCCCAAGGCCAGCAGCAATGGCCGGCTCAGGGTGTCGGCCAGCTTGCCGAAGGGGTAGGCGGTGAGCGCGTAGACAATGCTCATCGGCACCATCACGAGCGGCACCCACGCCAGCGGCACGCCCAGCTGTTGCGCACGCAGCAGCAGGAAGGCTTCGCTGAACCGCGCCAGCGTGAACACGGCCCCGAACGCCACCACCGCCCAGTAGGCGCCGCTGAGCTCGCGCAGCGCCTGCAACCGCAAGAGGCTGACCCGCACCGCAGGCCTTGCACGCGCGGGCTCCTGCACCCCGAAGTGCAGCAGCCCAACCGCGATGGCGGCGGGCACCGCAGCCACCCAGAACACCGCTCGGATGTCGCCGGCCAGCGCCAGCATCAGCAGCGTCGCGACCATCGGGCCCACCACCGCCCCCACTGTGTCCAGCGCCTGACGCAAGCCGTACGCGGCGCCACGTTGATCGCCGGGCACGAGGTCGGCCACCAGCGCATCGCGCGGCGCGCCACGGATGCCCTTGCCGATGCGGTCGACGATTCGCGCCGCCACCACCACACCGGCACCCTGCGCCAGCGCGAAGGCCGGCTTGGTTACCGCGCCCAGTCCGTAGCCCAGCACCGCCAGGGCCTTGCGGCGGCCGAGCGCATCGCTGACCGCGCCGGAGAACACCTTGGCGAACAGCGCCGCCGCCTCGGCAGCGCCCTCGATCACGCCGACCGTCAGCACGCTGACCCCGAGCACACCAGTCAGGAACAGCGGAAGCAGGCTGTGCACCAGCTCCGAGGAGATGTCCATGAACATGCTGACCAAGCCGAGCACCCACACCGCGCGCGGCAACGGCCTTGCGGATGATTGGCGCGGTTCCGGTGCGTTCATCGATGAGGTAGTGGGCGCGCGACGAGCCCGCCGGCCAGGTTGTCCGCCGTACGGCCCGACGGCCTGGATGCGCATACAGTCCGCATCCATGACTGCTGCCACGATGCCACAGGCGCCGGCCCGCCGCGAGGCCGCGCCGTCGCCGAAGGGCTGCACCGTACTCCAGCTCAACGCGCAGCAGTGCGACGCCGTGGCCCACCCGGCGCACGCGGGCGCGCTGCTCGTCATCGCAGGGGCCGGCTCCGGCAAGACGGCCACGCTCGCGGCACGCGCAGCGCGCCACATCCAGCACGACGGCGTGGCGCCGCACCGCCTGCTGCTGCTGACCTTCTCGCGCCGTGCCGCGCGCGAAATGCAGCGGCGCGTGGGCCAGGCGCTGCACACCGCCCTCTCGCTGCCCGCCCGCACGCCGGCACCGCAACTGCCTTGGTGCGGCACCTTCCACTCAGTGGCCGCACGCCTGCTGCGCGAGGCCGCGCCGCAGCTCGGGCTGCCGGCCGGCTTCACGGTGCTGGACCGCAGCGATGCCGAAGACCTGCTCGGCCTGGCGCGCCAGGAGCTGGGCCTGGCCGCGCGTGCCCGGCGTTTCCCGCTGCCCACCACCAGCCTGGCCATTCACTCGCGCGCGGTCAACACCGGCCGTGCGCTGCATGAAGTGCTTGCCCGCGACTTCCCGTGGTTCGAAGCCGAGTCGGCCGACATCGCGCGCCTGCTCGCCGCCTTCGCCGCCGCCAAGCGCGCGCAGCACTCGCTCGACTACGACGACCTGCTGCTCGCCTGGCACCACCTGATGGCCGAGCCGGCGTGGGCCAATCAGATCGCCGCCCGCTTCGATGCGGTGCTGGTGGACGAAGCGCAGGACATCAACCACCTGCAGGCCGACATTGTGCACGCGCTGCGCCCCGACGGCCGCGCGCTCACGCTGGTGGGCGACGACGCGCAGGCGATCTACGCCTTTCGCGGTGCGCAGGTGCGGCACCTGCTCGACTTTCCGAGCCGATTCACGTCGCCGCTGCAGTCGGCACAGCAGCCGCCGGCGCGTGTGCTGCCGCTGGAACGCAACTACCGCTCGAGCCAGCCGCTGCTCGATGCCTCCAACGCCGTCATCGCGCTGACAGCGCGCCGCTTTGCCAAGCAGCTGTGGACCGAGCGCACGCGCGGCGCGCGGCCGGCCTTGCGCACCGTGGCCGACGAAAGCACGCAGGCCACGGGCGTGGCCGATGCGGTGCTCGCGGCACGCGAGCGTGGCCTCGCGCTGAAGCAGCAGGCAGTGCTCTTTCGCACCGGCCACCACAGCATGGCGCTGGAGTTGGAACTCGCGCGCCGCGGCATTCCGTTCGTCAAGTATGGCGGCCTGCGCTTTCTCGAGTCAGCGCACGTCAAGGACCTGCTCGCGGTGCTGCGCTGGGCCGGCAATCCGCTGGCGGCGCTGGCCGCGTGGCGCGTGGCGCGGCTGGTGCCGGGGTTCGGCCCGGCGAGCGCGCGGCGCGTGGTCGACACGCTGGCCGAGCCGCAGCGCTTCAAGCCCCCGCCCGCCGCGGCCGAAGCGTGGGCCGAACTCACCGCGCTGCTGGCGCACCTGCGCAGTGACGCTGCGCGCTGGCCCGAAGACCTGCAGCGCGCGCTGGCCTGGTACCGCCCGCAGCTCGAACGCGTGCATGAAGACGCACCGCTGCGCCTGGCCGACCTGCAGCAGCTGGCCGCCATCGCCGCCACCCACTCCAGCCGCGAGGCCTTCGTCACCGAACTCGCGCTCGACCCGCCCGCGGCCAGCAGCGACGAGCCGGGTGACCCGAACCTCGACGAGGACTACCTCATCCTCTCCACCATCCACTCGGCCAAGGGCCAGGAGTGGCATGCGGTGCATGTGCTCAACGTTGTCGATGGCTGCATGCCCGCCGACGTGGCCACCGGCCACGCCGAAGAAATTGAAGAGGAACGCCGCCTGCTCTACGTGGCGATGACCCGCGCCCGCGACGAGCTGACGCTGTGGGTGCCGCAGCGCTTCTACGTCACGCAGCAGCGCGCGCTCGGCGACCGCCACCTCTATGCGCTGCGCACGCGCTTCATTCCGGATGAACTGCTGCCGCTGTTCGACACTGCGCCCGCTGAACCGGATCCTGCGGGCCACCCAGACACCGGGCCAGCCACAGGGACGCAGGCCGAGCACCTGGCCGCGGGAGCTCGAGAGCCAGCCGCCTCGAACTTCAAACTCCTCGACGCCTTGTTCGGCCAACACCAAGTTGGCTGAGCGTCACAAACGACCGCACACCCGGGCCGGCCGCCGGCAGAGACACAGCGATTCGTCCATTGGGGACCACCCGCCACCGGTTTGCGGGAGCCGTCCCTCCGTTTGTGGATGATCCGACCGTTGGGCCAACCGGAGCATTTCGGCGCGCGGCTCAGGCAGGAACGCCAAGTGAGACGCAGCAAGGTACGGAGGAGATCGCGTGCAGAAGTTTGACCGGAAGTGCCCGAGGGGCGTGACTGCGCTGGCGCTCAGCGCCTTGGCAAGCTTCGCAGCGCTGACCGCGCCCTCGCAGTCACTGGCACAGAGCGACCAGGTGAACGTGTCGTACCTGCAAGGGTTGCTGCCCAAGTCAGATGGCGCCATCACCACCCTCGGCCCCGATCTGATGGGCGACCGGGTCAACTTGTTCAACGGTGCTCTGGAGTTCGAGCACACCGATGTCACCCTGCCCGGCAACAGCGCATTGCCGGTGGCATTCACACGCCGCCACATCGCGGGGCGCACCGTGTGGATTCGCGGGACGATGGGCGACTGGGACGTCGAGACGCCGCGCATCACCGGCGTCTTTGCCACTGCCACGGGCTGGGTGAACGGCGCCAACGAGGTCGCGCGGTGCAGCACCTACAGCGCGCCCCCACTGCAGTACCGCCCGGCCTCGGGCGGAGGCGGCGGTGCGGCTGCGGCGCCAGCGCCGGCATCGGGCCCAACGGTGCGGCTGCCCGCCGGGGGCGTCGGCGCCGCCGCGACGTCGGTGACCTTCTTTGCCGCCGATTACTGGCAGGGCAACTTCCTGCACGTTCCCGGCGCCGGCGCGCAGGAAGTCTTCATCCGGCCCGCCGCCGATACCTTCGTGCCGACCGACGGCAACGTCTATCACCTGGTGACCAAGGGCAAGTGGCACCTGCGTTGCCTGAATGCCCTTCAGAACGCTGCCGGCGAAGGCTTCATCGCGATCTCGCCCGAGGGCATGACCTACCGCTTCGATTGGATGGCCAGCCGGCGGCAGCCTGCCGCCAAGCGGGAGGGCGCCTCACTTCCACGCAGCGAGTACATGTTGATGGCCACCCAGGTCACCGACCGCTTCGGCAAGTCGGTCAACTACACCTACAGCGCCGCGGACCCCGAGCGACTGGTGAGCATCCAGGCCAGCGACGGTCGCCAGATCAGTGTGAGCTACGACGCCTCGGGCCGCGTCGGCAGCGTCAGTGACGGCACGCGAGCCTGGACCTACAGCTACGACGCCAACGGCAGCCTCACCTCGGTGACCCGGCCGGACAACTCGCGCTGGCTGTTCGATCTGCGCCCGCTCGTTCACCTGAACACGTTCGAACTGGGCGAACTCGCCAGCTGCGAGTCGGCGGGCTATTTCCCCGAGGGCAACTACATCGGGACGATCACCCACCCCTCGGGTGCCGTAGGCCGGTTCACGCTGCGCTTCACCCAGTACAACCGCTCGAACGTCACCAAGCAGTGCATCTTCGTCGGAACCAAGCCGGTGGGCGCACGCTGGCCGAAGTCCACCACCTCGCAGTCGCTCGTCAGCAAGCATCTCGCAGGCCCCGGGTTGCCCACCGCGGGCTGGACCTGGGGCTACGCCTACGGCGGGGG
>JAEUPC010000016.1 GCA_016789865.1 Rubrivivax sp. | reverse complement strand
CCGCCGGCGATCATCATGTCGCGGTACTCCTCTTCGGTCATGCCGGTCATCGAGCCGGCCATCTGCTGGAAGCTCTTGCCGTGCGTGGCGCCCAGCTTGGCCAGGAAGTAGATGTTGCCGCCCTCGGCGATGCAGCGGTTCAGGTCACGCGCCAGCACGGCGGCCTTCTGCGCCTCGGTCATCGGCCACTCGTCGAGGGCCTTGCGCGGGTCGGCCAGAAAGAGCTGCCGGTTGCCGGCCTTCATCAGGCTCATGCAGAACTGGTTGAGCCAGTAGCCCTTGCGGCTCTGGTCGGCGTCGAAGATGGTGGTGCCGGGGATGTCGGTGTAAGGTTTGTCGAGCGCCATGGTCGGCTTTCCTCAGGGGTTCACGCATTCGAAGCTGGCGGCGGCATTCACGTCGCCGCCCTTGTAGCGCGGCCACTTCGGCCACTCGCACAGCGGGCGCGTGCGGCGCACGGCGAAGGGCGGTTTGGCCTCCTGCTCGGCCAGTTGCAGCTGGATCGGCGCCTCCTGGCGCTCGACCCAGGTGCGCAGCGCACCCAGGATGTCCACCAGCGCCGGTGCGCCGGTGCCCACGTGGTCGACGCCGGGTGCCGTGTACACGCGCATGAACTCGTGGGCGCGGCCCGGCCCCATGTGGCGCTTCACCGCATCGGCGTACTGCAGGCCGGCATAGGGGCTTTGCGCATAGTCGCTGAGATGCTCGAGGACGATGAGCTTGCCGCCGCGCGCATGGAAGCCGCCGAGGTCGGGGCGGGTGGAGTCCATCAGCGCAGAGACCTCGCGCACGCGCGGCGCCACCGACTCGGCGGTGATGGTGCGCGGGTCGACGTTCGGGTCGCGCGCATAGAAGTGCGGCAGCGCGCCGCTGCCATAGACCCACTGCGTGGCGTTGCCCGGTTGCGGCGGCACGGCCGGTGCGGCCGAGCCCGACCACCAGGCACGCCAGCCGCCGGTAGGCCCGCCCGGGGCGGGCGTGTCCTCGCCGCCGATGCCCCAGCCGGGGTACTCCACCAGGCCGTTGGCCAGCGCGTACGGAAAGCGCAACGGCGAGCGCAGGGTCTGCACCGCCCGCACCTGCGCGGCGTTCAGGCAACCGGCCTGCGGGCCGGCGGCCGCTGCGCCACCGGGGCACAGCAGCGTGGTGACGTCAAAGCCGCGCCGGCACGCCTCGGCATTGGCGACGATGCGGTCGGCAGCGCCGTCGGCCGCGTCGCACGCGGCGAGCACTGCGTCGTGCACGAGCTTGACCTGCGCGGGGCCGAGCCAGCCTTCGCCGAACTGCGCCGCGCCATTGCGCACGAAGGAGAACATCAGGCCGGTCCAGTGGATCACCGGCACGCGGCTGAAGATGCCGTGGAACGCGGCCGGGTAGCGCTGCGCCATCGTCAGCCCTTCGCGGCCCCCTTCGCTGCTGCCGACGAAGTACAGCCGCTCGGGCTCGCGGCCGTAGGCGCGCTTCATCAGCTCCACCGACACGTTGCGCACCTTCGGGTAGGCGGCGTGCGCGAAGTTGACGAGCATCTCGTCGTTCAGCGCGAAGGCCATCGGCGAAGTGCCCGGCGTGTTCCGGTGCCCCGAGTCGGTGCCCACCGTCACGTAGCCCTGCGCCAGCGGCCCGGGCGTGTCGTAGCGCGCCCCCGGCACGAGCGCCAGGCCGTTGATCAGCACGCCGTTGAAACCGCCACCACCGAACTGCACCGAGCGGCCGTTCCATTCGACAGGCAGGTTGACCTGGAACCGGATCGGCTCGGCCTTGGGGTCCACCGGTGCAATGCGGCCGACGAGCCGGCAATGCGCCGGCAGCGCCGGTGTGATGGTAGCCGCCGGGGTGGGGCCGCGCTCGGCCACGGCCAGCGGCGTGGCCGCATGGAAGGTCGCGCTCTCGACCGTGGCATGGCCGCTGGTGAGGCCGGGCCACACGATGCGCTGCGAGGCTACCTCGTGGCCCTTCAGCGACTCGCAGCCGGCCTTGGCGTCTGCCGCGGTCATCACCCCCAGCGGCCGCGTGGCGCACGAAGCCAGACCCATGGCCGCAGCGACCACGCCCACGGGCGCGATGAGGTGGATGAAGCGGCGTCGGTGCACGGGCAGCAGCAGCTGAGTCGGGGGCATCGGGTCTCCTCGTGTTCTGTGCCGTCGCGCCGGGAGTGCCACCCTCAGGCCTCCTCGGGCCAGTACAAGCGCATCGGGTTGTCGACGAGCAGCTTGCGCTGCAGTTCGGCCGTGGGCGCGATGAGCGGGATGAAGTCGACCAACAGCCCATCATCGGGCATGTGGCCCTTCAGGTTCGGGTGCGGCCAGTCGGTGCCCCACAGCACGCGGTCGGGGAACTCCTCGACCACGCGGCGTGCGAAGGGCACGACGTCGCGATACGCGGCCTGTTCACCGTTCAATGCCGGCGGGCCGGCCACCGAGAGACGTTCGGGGCAGCTGACCTTGCTCCACACGTTGGTGTGCTGGCGCATGAACTTCAGGAACAGCGCGAACTCGGGGCCGTCGATGGGCTTGCTCACGTCGGGGCGGCCCATGTGGTCGACGACCACGGTTGTAGGCAGCGCGGTGAAGAAGTCCCACAGTTCCGGCAGGTCCACCGCCTCGAAGTAGATGACGACATGCCAGCCGAGCTTGGCAATGCGCCCGGCAATCTCCATCAGTTCGTCCTTGGGCGTGAAGTCGACCAGGCGCTTGACGAAGTTGAAGCGCACGCCGCGCACGCCGCTGGCATGCAGTTCGGCCAATTCGGCATGCGTGACGCTGCGCCTGACCGTGGCCACGCCCCGCGCCCTGCCGCCGCTGGCACGGCAGGCATCGGCCATCGCGCGGTTGTCGGCGCCGTGGCAGGTGGCCTGCACGATGACGTTGCGCGCAAAGCCGAGGTGGTCGCGCAGCGCGAAGAGCTCGGCCTTGCTGGCGTCGCACGGCGTGTATTTGCGCTCGGGGGCGTAGGGGAATTCGGCGCCGGGGCCAAAGACGTGGCAGTGGGCGTCCACCGCGCCGGCGGGCAGGCGATAGCGCGGCCGGCTGGGGCCGGCGAACCAGTCGAGCCAGCCGGCGGTCTTCTCGAAGCCGCCCGAAGTGGGTTTGCCCGTGGGTGCGCCGCTCATGCGTCGGAGTCCTTGGCTGGATGGCCGGCGGCCGGGATGTGCCCGGCGCCTGCGTTCGCGAGAGCGCGGGCAGCACCCGCGCTCGTGAGGATGCGATCAGCTTCGGTGCGCCAGTCGGCGCTGCGCGCGAAGCCTGGCGTGCCCTTCGCGCCGAAGAGGCCGGCATCGGCGAGGTCGGCCACCCAGGCCTGGCGCTGGGCGGTGCCGGCAGCACTGAAGGGCGCGAGGCCGGCTTCCTGCACGGTGACCGCGACCTCGCGCACCTCTTCGCTGCGGCGGCGGCCGTGTTCGATGACGCGCTGGAAGAAGTAGGCCGCCTGCCTTTCCCACTCGATGCCGGGGAAGGTCTCGCGCAGAGAGGCGATGACCGCGTCTTCCACGCCGTAGTGGCGCGCGGTGGTGAAGGCCTCGATGACCATGGCCTCCAGGCCCTTGATCATCACGCTGCGGCACATCTTGGTGGCGCTGGCCACGCCCAGCTTCTCGCTGGCCACTCTTGCCGCAAAGCCGATGGCGTTGAGCTTCGGCTCCAGCACCGCGGCGTCGGGCCCGCCCAGCAGCAGCGGCACCTTGATGCGGTACGGTGGCACCGAGGTCATCACGGCGCCTTCGACATAGCGGCCGCCGGCGGCGTTGACGATGCTCGCGGCGCGCGTCTTTGCGCCGGGTGATGCGCTGTTGAAGTCGAGGAAGAAGGCGCCCTTCTTCAGGCCCGGCGCGGTGGACTGGGCGACTGCGACGGCCTGGCTGGCGGTGACGGCGCAGATGACGATCTCGGCATCGTGCGCCGCCGGCGCATGCGACGCAGCGAGGATGACGCCGTGCGCCGAGGCGTGCTCGCGGATCGGCTGTCCGTGGTCGCTGCCCAGCTTGAGGTCGTAGGCGCTGACGGCGATGCCTTGCGCACGCAGGTCTTCGGCGAGGATGCGACCGACTTCGCCGTAGCCGATGAGGGTGATGCTCATGATGCGGCTCGGGTTGCGGCGACGAACCCGCAGGTCTTGTGAGGCGAAGTCGGTGGGCTCGGGCGTTCCAGGTGGTGGCGGCTCAGGCGGGGGTGGGCCAGGGCTCGGCCCACCCCCGCCTGAGCAGCAGACCAATCGGTGGCCGAAGGCCATTCTCTCGGAGGAGCATGACGTATCCGCAAGGCAGCGGGCGGCACGGCGGCGGCGCGCATTGGCGGCGCCGAGGTGCGCAGGGCTCCTGGCCGCGCGCGTACTCGCGCGCATCCATAACTGACTCGCGCCCATTGTCTGAGCACCGCGAGCGAAGCGAGCGGAGCGAGTTGGGGCGCGGGCCAGGAGCCTGAGCACCGCAGGGGAGTCGGCCGCGCCAGCGGCCGACCGCCGGCTCTGCGAGCCGCCGCCGTGCCGCCCGCTGCCTTCCCGCCACAACCGCCGGCGAACGAACCCACTCCACAGAACATGTCCCTAACCCTCAATCCACATACCGCAGCCCGGCCTTCGCCAGCGGCTCGCGCATGCCGTACATGTCCAACCCCAGCACCCCCGCGGCCAGCTTGGCCCGCTTCTCCCCTTCATTGGCCTCGCGCTTCGTCGCAGCCTCCAGCGCCGCCGCCGCCATCGCCCGCGGCACGCACACCACCCCGTCGTCATCGGCGACGATCACATCGCCTGGATGCACCAGCGCCCCCGCACACACCACCGGGATGTTCACCGAGCCCAGCGTGGCCTTGATCGTGCCCTTGCTGCTGATGGCCCGGCTCCACACCGGAAAGCGCATCTCGCCAAGCGTCTTCACGTCGCGCACGCCGCCGTCGATGACGAGCGCACGCGCGCCGCGCGCCTGGAAGCTGGTGGCCAGCAGGTCGCCGAAGTAGCCGTCGGTGCATTCTGCGGTGATGGCCGCCACCACCACGTCACCGGGGCGGATCTGCTCGGCCACCACGTGCATCATCCAGTTGTCGCCCGGCTGCAGCAGCACGGTGACCGCGGTGCCGCCGACCTGCGCGCCGGCGTGGATGGGCCGCATGAAGGGCTTCATCAGGCCGACGCGGCCCATCGCCTCGTGCACGGTGGCACTGCCGAAGCGCGCCAGCTGGTCGGCCACGTGCGCTTCGGCGCGCGTGATGTTGCGGTAGACGACACCGAGTTCGTACATCTCGAATCTCCGTTGGGTTGCGCAGCCGGTGCGGCAGAGTGCGGGCGGGCCTCAGCGGCCCCGGGCCTTCAGCGCCGCGTCCAGCCGCGGGTAGACGCGGCGCGCGTTGCCTTCGTAGATGGCGTGCTTCTCGGCGGGGCTGAGCTGGCCGCTGGCCTCGATGTAGCGCTTCGTGTCGTCGTAGTTGAAGCCCGTCTCGGGGTCGATGCCGCGCACCGCGCCGATCATCTCGCTGGCGAACAGGATGTTGGCCACCGGCACCACCCGGGTCAGCAGGTCGATGCCCGGCTGGTGATAGACGCAGGTGTCGAAG
>JAEUPC010000015.1 GCA_016789865.1 Rubrivivax sp. | reverse complement strand
AGGCGACCGGGTCGTTGCCCAGGTCGAGCTGGATGGTCTCGGGGTCGATGCCGAACCAGGCGTCTTCGTCGGTGCCGTAGGCCAGCAGCGGCTCGCTGCTGCGCGCGGCGATGGCACCGAGCATCTCGCGCTCCTGCTCGGCGCCGGCGCCGGCCGGTGCGGGCTTGTAGGCGTACTCCACGGCCCAGTAGTCGTAGGGCCCCAGCGTGGTCATGAAGGGCGTGCCCCCCTGGCGGCCCGGCCGCGGCAGGTTGACGGCGTTGTACTCCATGACACTGCCGGTGGTGCCGTTGGCGCGCGTGAACTCCGGGTCGGAGAGCTGCTCGTCGCTGTACACGCGCGAGGCACGGAAGTTGTGCCGCAGGCCCAGCGCGTGGCCCACCTCGTGCATCAGCGCGTCCTTCACATAGTCGAGCACGAACTGGTGGGCCTCGGCGCTCTCCGGGGCGAACTCGCCGCGCGCTTCCATCACGTCCAGCGCGTAGCCAAGCTGCTCGGCGCCCAGCGCGCCGTGCTGGCACAGGCGATGGTCGTGAGGGCCGAAGGGCGCCGCCTGCACGCCGCCCGGCCATTGCAGCGGGGCGGCGAAGGGGGCTGGCAAGGTCGGAGTCGGGTTCGGTGCGACCAGAGCACCTTCGTTCGCGGCGGCCTGCGCGCTGCCCGGCACGGGCAACCCCAGCGCCGGCATCGCTGCGCCGCCGGCGGTGAGGGCCATCGACGACAACACCTGCGTGCGCAGCCCGCGCACCGAGCGCGCCGACAAGCCCTCGAAGGCGATGTCGGCGTCGAGGATCTCGCCGCTGCGCGGGTCGACGTGGCTCGGGCCGATGGCGCCGAAGGCCGGCTCGGCGTTCATCATCCAGCGCACCGAGGCGACACCGAAGTCCAAGGTGTCGAACGTCGCGTCGTCGGGCTGCTGCTGCACGACCAGAGCGTCCTGGAACCCGATGCGCTCGAAGGCCTTGTTCCACTCCAGGATGGCCGAACGCACGGTCTCGCGGTAGCCGTGCGGCACGTTGCGGTCGATCCAGAAGGTGATCGGCTTGACCGGCTGCGAAACGGCCGCGGCCGGGTCCTTCTTCTCCAGCCGCCAGCGGTTCACCACGCGCTGGCGCGGCGTGAGCCCGAGGTCGTTGCCGAAATCGAGCCGCGTGGTGGCGAACAGCCCCAGCCGCGGGTCGGCGGACCGCGATCTCATCGGGGCCTCGGGCAGCGGCGCGAGCGAATAGTGCAGGCCGATGAGCATGCTGCGCGCGTCGGGCAGGAAACGCGGCACCTGCGGCACCGGCGCCCCCGGCAGCATCGTCGGCGCCAGCGACGCGATGCTGCCGGTGTAGTAGTGGACGCTGGTCTCCAGGATCACCGCGTCCTGGCTGCTGCGGGCTGCGGTAATGAGGCTGTTGCCGCGGTCCTGGCCGTAGCCCTGGCGGAAGGCGCGCTGCAGCATCATGCCGATGCCGAGCATGTCGTTGAGGAAGATGCCGTTGGCCTCGATCAGGACTGACTTGCGCTCCGGATGTGGCTGGCTCGCCACCGCGGCCACGCCAAGCAGGCTGTGCGAATAGCTGTCGCCCACGGCGCGCGCTTCGGGAGTGCCCGGGGTGGCAAAGATGTCGGTGTTGCGCGCCTGCAGCCGCACCGAGTTGTGCACGCGCACGAACTCCACCAGCTGCGAGCCGCCGGCGCCGTTGATCGGGAAGGCCATCAGCCCGCCCAGCACCCAGGCCTCGCCGATGCCGCTTTTGATCTTCGGGCTGAGCAGGAAGGGCTTGCCGAATAGCTGCGGCGTCAGCTCGAACCACAGCTTCTCGTCCTTGCGCCACATGACGATGGGCCCTTCGATGCGCTGGGCATCGCGCACCACCGTGGCGAAGGGCGGTGGGCCGCCGGCGGGCGGCGGCGAGGCGGAGCCGCCGGCGGCCGATGCACCCGAGGCCGGTGCCGAGGCGGCTTGGACCGAGGCCGGTGCCGAGGCGCCTTGGACCGAGGCCGGCGCCGAGGCACCTCGGGCAGGGGCGCCCGGGTCCGTGGCCCGAGGCGAGGCCCCGGCCGACGATGAGCCCTGGGCCGCCTGGGCCAGCCGCGCCGCTGAGTCGGTGCGGCGCACCTCAGGCTGCTGCGGCGGCTCCTTGCCCGGCTCCAGGCTGGCGCAGCCGGCGAGCGCGAAAACCCACGCCACCGCAAGAACCGGCTTCAGACCCTTCGGCCCGACCATCGCAAACCCCCTGGCAAGTCGAACGGCCATTCTCGCGCCAATCGCCAGGCCGCTGCCGGGCGAGGCTGCGTCAAAGGCACGCGTCGCGGTGGGCGCGTCGCGCGCCTGGCCAGTGCGGGCCTTGCCCGGTGTTCTTCAATGGATCGGCTTGAAGCGCATGCGCTTGGGCCGCGCGCCCTCTTCGCCCAGGCGCTTGACCTTGTCGGCCTCGTACTCCTGGTAGTTGCCCGGGAAGAACACCCATTGGCTGTCGCCCTCGGCGGCCAGGATGTGAGTGCAGATGCGGTCGAGGAACCAGCGGTCGTGGCTGATGACCATCGCGCTGCCGGCGAATTCCAGCAGCGCTTCTTCCAGTGCACGCAACGTCTCGACGTCCAGGTCGTTGCTGGGCTCGTCCAGCATCAGCACGTTGCCGCCCTGGGCCAGCGTCTTGGCCAGGTGCAGGCGGCCGCGCTCGCCGCCGGAGAGGTTGCCGACCTGCTTTTGCTGGTCGTTGCCCTTGAAGTTGAAGCGGCCCAGGTAGGCGCGACTGGGCATCACGAACTGGCCCACGGTGATGTTGTCCAGCCCGCCGGAGACGTCTTCCCACACCGTCTTCTTGTTGTCCAGGCTTTCGCGGCTCTGTTCGACGAAGGCGAGGTGGGCCGTCTTGCCGATGATGACTTCGCCGCTGTCGGGCTTCTCCACGCCTTGCAGCATGCGGAACAGCGTCGACTTGCCCGCGCCGTTGGGGCCGATGATGCCGACGATGGCGCCGGCGGGCACCTTGAAGCTCAGGTTGTCGATCAAGAGGCGGTCGCCGAAGCTCTTGCTGACGTTCCTGAACTCGATGACCTCGTTGCCCAGGCGCTCGGCCACCGGGATGAAGATCTCGTTGGTCTCGTTGCGGCGCTGGTACTCGACGTCGCTGAGTTCCTCGAAGCGCGCCAGCCGCGCCTTGCTCTTGGTCTGGCGCGCCTTGGCGTTGCTGCGCACCCACTTGAGCTCTTCCTTCATCGCCTTCATGCGGGCGTCTTCTTTCTTCTGCTCGACCTCCAGGCGCTTCTCCTTCTGGTCGAGCCAGTCGCTGTAGTTGCCCTTCCAGGGGATGCCCATGCCGCGGTCGAGCTCGAGGATCCACTCGGCCGCGTTGTCGAGGAAGTAGCGGTCGTGCGTGATGGCCACCACCGTGCCCGGGAAGCGCTGCAGGAAGTGCTCCAGCCACTCCACGCTTTCGGCATCCAGGTGGTTCGTCGGCTCGTCCAGCAGCAGCATGTCGGGCTTGCTCAGCAGCAGCCGGCACAGCGCCACGCGGCGTTTCTCGCCGCCGGAGAGGTTCCTGATCGCCGCATCCCATGGCGGCAGGCGCAGCGCGTCGGCGGCCAGTTCGAGCTGCAGGTCGGTGTTCTCGCTGCCGGCGGCGGCGATGACCGCTTCGAGCTCGGCCTGCTCGGCAGCGAGCTTGTCGAAGTCGGCATCGGGCTCGGCGTACTCGGCATACACCTCGTCCAGCCGCTTCTTGGCCGCCAGCACGCCGCCGATGCCCTGCTCCACGGCCTGGCGCACCGTCTGGTCGGGGTCGAGCTGCGGCTCCTGCGGCAGGTGGCCGATCTTCAGCCCCGGCATCGGCACTGCTTCGCCTTCGATCTCCTGGTCGATGCCGGCCATGATCTTCAGCAGGGTGCTCTTGCCGCTGCCGT
>JAEUPC010000244.1 GCA_016789865.1 Rubrivivax sp. | reverse complement strand
CATGTCCAAGATGGGCATCAGCACGTACATGTCGTACTGCGGCGCCCAGATCTTCGAGGCCATCGGCCTGAAGGCCGACTTCGTGGCCCAGTACTTCCGCGGCACCGCCACGCAGGTGGGCGGCATCGGCGTGTTCGAGGTGGCCGAGGAAGCCCTGCGCATGCACCGCGCCGCCTATGGCAACGACCCGACGCTGGCCACGATGCTCGACGCCGGCGGCGAGTACGCCTGGCGCACGCGCGGCGAAGAGCACATGTGGACGCCCGACGCCATCGCCAAGCTGCAGCACAGCGCACGGGCGGGCAAGTGGGAGACCTACAAGGAATACGCGCAGATCATCAACGACCAGAGCCGCCGCCACATGACGCTGCGCGGCCTGTTCGAGTTCAAGGTCGACCCGAGCAAGGCGATCCCTGTCGAAGAAGTCGAGCCCGCCAGCGAAATCGTCAAGCGCTTCGCCACCGGCGCGATGAGCCTGGGCTCCATCAGCACCGAGGCGCACACGACGCTGGCCATCGCGATGAACCGCATCGGCGGGAAGAGCAACACCGGCGAAGGCGGCGAGGACCCCGCGCGCTACCGCAACGAGCTCAAGGGCGTGCCCATCACCGCCGGCACCAAGGTCAGCGACGTCATCGGCGCCAAGGTCATCCAGGCCGACTACGAGCTGAAGGACGGCGACAGCCTGCGCAGCAAGATCAAGCAGGTCGCCTCGGGCCGCTTCGGCGTCACCACCGAGTACCTGGTGAGCGCCGACCAGATCCAGATCAAGATGGCCCAGGGCGCCAAGCCCGGCGAGGGTGGCCAGCTGCCCGGCGGCAAGGTCAGCGAGTACATCGGCTTCCTGCGCTACAGCGTGCCGGGCGTGGGCCTGATCAGCCCGCCGCCGCACCACGACATCTACTCCATCGAAGACCTCGCGCAGCTCATCCACGACCTGAAGAACGCCAATCCGCGCGCCGGCATCAGCGTCAAGCTGGTCAGCGAGGTCGGCGTCGGCACCGTGGCCGCAGGCGTCGCCAAGTGCAAGGCCGACCACGTGGTGATCGCCGGGCACGACGGCGGCACCGGCGCCTCACCCTGGAGCAGCATCAAGCATGCCGGCACGCCATGGGAGCTGGGCCTGGCCGAGACGCAGCAGACCCTCGTGCTCAACCGCCTGCGCGGCCGCATCCGCGTGCAGGCCGACGGGCAGATGAAGACCGGCCGCGATGTCGTGATCGGTGCGCTGTTGGGCGCCGACGAATTCGGCTTCGCCACCGCGCCGCTGGTGGCCGAAGGCTGCATCATGATGCGCAAGTGCCACCTCAACACCTGCCCGGTGGGTGTGGCGACGCAAGACCCGGTGCTGCGAAAGAAGTTCGCCGGCCGGCCCGAGCATGTCGTCAACTACTTCTTCTTCGTCGCCGAGGAAGCCCGCCAGATCATGGCGCAGCTGGGCATCCGCACCTTCGACGCGCTGATCGGCCGCGCCGACCTGCTCGACACCAAGAAGGGCATCGCGCACTGGAAGGCCAAGGGCCTGGACTTCAGCCGTGTCTTCTATCAACCCAAGGTGCCCGCCGAGGTGCCGCGCTACCAGGTCGAAGAGCAGGACCACGGCCTCGTGCGCGCACTGGACAACAAGCTCATCGAGCGCTGCCTGCCCGCCCTCATCAAGGGCGAGAAGGTGCAGTTCATGGACGAGGCGCGCAACGTCAACCGCAGCGTCGGCGCGATGCTCTCGGGTGAGTTGATCCGCCGCCGGCCCGAGGGCCTGCCCGACCACACCATCTTCATGCAGCTGGAGGGCACCGGCGGCCAGAGCTTCGGCGCGTTCCTGGCCAACGGCATCACGCTGTACCTGATCGGCGACGCCAACGACTACACCGGCAAGGGCCTGTCCGGCGGCCGCGTGGTGGTGCGCCCGAGCATCGACTTCCGCGGCGACGCCACCAAGAACATCATCGTCGGCAACACGGCGCTGTACGGCGCCACCAGCGGTGAGGCGTTCTTCCGCGGCGTGGCCGGCGAGCGCTTTGCCGTGCGCCTCTCCGGCGCCACCGCGGTGGTGGAAGGCACCGGCGACCACGGTTGCGAGTACATGACCGGCGGCACGGTGGTGGTGCTGGGCAGGACCGGCCGCAACTTCGCCGCCGGCATGAGCGGCGGCATCGCCTACGTCTTCGACGAGGACGGCCACTTCGCCAGCCGCTGCAACCCGAGCATGGTGAGCCTCGAGAAGGTTCCGGCCCGCGAGGAGCAGAAGGGCCCGGCCGCCGGCATGCACCGCGAGCAGCCCGACGAGGCGACCCTCAAGAAGCTCGTCGAGGAACACCATCGCTGGACCGGCAGCCTGCGCGCCCGCGAGATCCTCGACACCTGGGCCGCGTCGCGCGCGCGTTTCGTGAAGGTCGTGCCGCACGAGTACAAGCGTGTGCTCGGCGCACGCGCCGAGCAGGCGGCCGCCGCCGAAGCACAACAGGCCACGAGCAAGGCCAAGGCCGGCGCGTCGGTGCCGGCCAAGTAGGCGCGAGCCCCACCCGCCACGAGCCAATCAGCTGCAGCAAGAAAGTCCACGAGTCTCCCCATGGGCAAGGTCACCGGCTTCCTCGAATACGAACGCCTCGAAGAAGGCTACGAACCCGTTCAGCTGCGGCTGAAGAACTGGAATGAATTCGTCGTCGCCCTCAATGCCGAGCAGGCCAAGCAGCAGGGTGCGCGATGCATGGACTGCGGCACGCCCTTCTGCAACAGCGGCTGCCCGGTCAACAACATCATCCCGGACTTCAACGACCTCGTCTTCCGCGGCACGCCGGCCGACTGGCGCGAAGCCATCGACGTGCTGCACCAGACCAACAACTTCCCGGAGTTCACCGGCCGCGTCTGCCCGGCCCCCTGCGAAGCCGCCTGCACGCTGAACGTCAACGACTACGCGGTGGGCATCAAGAGCATCGAGCACGCCATCATCGACCGTGCCTGGGCCGAGGGCTGGGTGAAGGCCGAGCCGGCGGCCATGACAACCGGCAAGAGGGTGGCCGTCGTCGGCAGCGGCCCCGCGGGGCTGGCCGCCGCGCAGCAGCTCGCCCGCGCCGGCCACGCGGTGACGGTGTTCGAGAAGAACGGCCGCATCGGCGGCCTGTTGCGCTATGGCATCCCCGACTTCAAGATGGAGAAGAGCCACATCGACCGCCGCGTCGAGCAGATGCGCTCCGAGGGCGTGGTGTTCCGCACCGGGGTGCTGGTGGGTGAGATGCCAGCGAGCAGCAAGGTCACCAACGACGCCAAGGAGATCGTCAGCGCCGAGCAGTTGAAGGCCGAGTTCGACGCCATCGTGCTGACCGGCGGCGCCGAAGCCAGCCGCGACCTGCCTGTACCCGGCCGCGACCTCGACGGCGTGCATTTCGCGATGGAGTTCCTGCCGCAGCAGAACAAGGTGGTGGCCGGCGACAAGCTCAAAGGCCAGATCATGGCCACCGGCAAGCACGTCATCGTCATCGGCGGCGGCGACACGGGTTCGGATTGCGTGGGCACCAGCAACCGCCACGGCGCGGCCAGCGTCACGCAGTTCGAGTTGATGCCGATGCCGCCCGAGCAGGAAGACAAGCCGCTGGTGTGGCCCTACTGGCCGGTGAAGCTGCGCACGAGTTCCAGCCATGAGGAAGGTTGCGAGCGCACGTTTGCCATCGCCACCAAGGAGTTCATGGCGGGCACCGGCAAGGACAAAGGCCGCGTGGTCGGCCTGAAGACGGTGCAGGTGCAGTGGGTCGGCGGCAAGATGAGCGAGGTGGCCGGCACCGGGAAGGAATGGAAGGCCGACCTCGTGCTGCTGGCAATGGGCTTCGTGAGCCCGGTGCCGGCGGTGCTGGAAGCGTTCGGCGTCGAGAAGGACGGGCGCGGCAACGCCAAGGCGCACACCGAAGCGGCCGGGGGCTACAAGACCAGCGTCGACAAGGTGTTCGCCGCTGGCGACATGCGGCGCGGCCAGAGCCTGGTGGTGTGGGCCATTCGCGAGGGGCGGCAGGCGGCGCGCGCGGTGGACGAGTACCTGATGGGGGGGTCGGCGCTGCCGCGCTGATTCGGGCTGGTTGCGCTCGCGCGGCGCATGCTGCCGCGCGTGACTGCCGCGCGTGACTGCCGCGCGTGGCTGCCGCGCATGATGCTGTGCGTGATCGCCTTGCGTGATCGCTTGGCGCGGTTGCGGCGCGCCAAGGCCACCGGGCGGTTGGCGCCGCTCATGTCCTTTTTCGAGTGCCCAGCTTCGCTGGTCACTCGAATGCACCCTTTACTTCGCTTTGCCAACCGCCCGGTGGCCTTGGCGGGCACCCGGTTCGGTGAGTGGGCGCGCGTACTCCGAGCCGGCTGCCGGATCGGGCCGGCGGGGTGCCCAGCGCAGTGAAGTAAAGGGTGCATCCGAGTGACCAGCGAAGCTGGGCACTCGGAAAAGGACATGAACGAAGCTGGGCACCCCGCCGGCCCGATCCCGCCACCACCATCGGAGCCCGACCTCACCACAGCCGAACCCGACCACGGCGCAGCGACCTCTCGGGCCCTCAGCCACCCTTCCAGGTGAACGGAAACAGCAGCTGCCTCCAGAACCCCTTGGGCACGTAGTCGCCCAGCACACCGTAGTCCTTCGGCCACTGCCGGCCGCTTTGCACCGCGGTGCCGAACAGGTGGTCGAGGAAGGCGAAGTGCGCCGCGTAGTTCTTGTCCAGCGCTTCCTTGTCCTGGCTGTGGTGCCAGTGGTGGAAGTTGGGCGTGACGATCACGTAGCGCAGCGGCCCCAGCCGCACACTGACGTTGGCGTGGTTGAACACCGCCTGGAAGCCGACGATCACGATGTAAGCATCGATCACCTCCTTGCTGAAGCCCAGCACGAAGATCGGCGCCAGCACCAGCGTGCGCGTGATCAGCACTTCCAGGATGTGCTGGCGCGAGCCGGCCAGCCAGTCCATGTGCTTCACGCTGTGGTGCACGGCGTGCAGCCGCCACAGCGCCGGCACCTCGTGGTAGGCGCGGTGCGTCCAGTACTGCACCAGGTCGGCCACCCCCACGATCAGCGGCAGCGCGGCCCAGAACGGCAGGTCGCGCACCCAGGCCTGCACGCCGTCTTTGGCCGCCCAGCCGAACAGCTTGTGCACCAGCAGGTTGGTGGCCAGCAGCACAAAGCCGACGATCAGGTGGTTCACCAGGAAGTGGTGGAAGTCGGTCTGCCACTCGTCGCGGAACACCGGTTGCCCCTTGCGCAGCGGCACCAGCTTCTCGATGAACACGAACAGCAGCGTCGAGCCGAGCAGATCGAGGATGAACCAGTCCAGGCCGATGTAGGGCGTGCCGTCGGGGAAGTTCGGGTCCACCTCCACGGTGTGGCCGCCGAGCGCCAGCGCCAGGCCGAGCAGCGCGAAAGTGCCCGCCGACAGCCAGCGCACACGCCCGAACACCATGTTGAACAAGGCAATGGCACCGGCGATGACCAGCGCCCAGTACAGCAACTGGCGCATCAGCGCCACGTCGTAGCTCTTGCGCAGCTCGGGCGTCGTCAGGTACTGGGGGAAGTGAAACGCCAGCACGCCCAGGAAACACAGCACCGCCAGCGACAGCGCCACCACCCCCGAGGCCAAGCCGCGCCCGGGCCGGATCTCGCCATGTGATTCGCTCAGCTTGTTCAGTTTTTCCAGCACGCCCCACCCCGCATCCTCTGGCGGCCCCGGCCGGCCGCTACCGCGCTGCCGTGACATTGCCGCGACATACCGCGAGTGGCGATTATTCGAGCCGCCACGCGCTTCGTCGCGCCGCGCGGGGCCTTTGTCCGTGCGGCCTTGCTCGGGTGTTCCCCTATGCCAGAATCCGCGCCCATTCCTGCCTCGCCCGCCGTCTTGGGGCACCGCGTCGCTTGAACACCGAGAAGAAGCCCGACGACACCCTCATCGAGATCGATCACGTCACGTTCGGCTACGACGCCAGCCGGCTGATCCTCAACGACATCTCGCTGAAGTTCCCCCGCGGCAAGGTCACCGCCATTCTTGGCGGCAGCGGCTGCGGCAAGACCACGCTCATGCGGCTCATCGCCGGCGTGCACGGCGTGAACTCGGGCCGCGTGGTCTTCGACGGTGAAGTGGTCGACTGGCGCAACAAGGAACAGATGTTCCGCCTGCGGCGGCGGCTGGGCATGCTGTTCCAGTTCGGTGCGCTGTTCACCGACCTGACGGTGTTCGACAACGTCGCCTTCCCGCTGCGCGAGCACACCGATCTGCCCGAGGCGCTGATCCGCGACATCGTGCTGATGAAGCTGAATGCCGTCGGCCTGCGCGGCGCGGCCGGCCTGCGCATCAGCGAGGTCAGCGGCGGCATGGCGCGGCGCATCGCGCTGGCGCGCGCCATCGCGCTCGACCCCGAACTCATCATGTACGACGAGCCGTTCGCGGGCCTGGACCTCATCAGCATGGGCGTGGCCGCCAAGCTCATCCGCACGCTCAACGACGTCACCGGCTCGACATCGCTCGTGGTCAGCCACGATGTGCCCGAGTGCATGGCGATCAGCGACTACGTCGTGCTGATGGCCGTGGGCGGCCGCATCGTCGCCCACGGCACACCGAAGGAGTTGATGGAAAGCGCCGACCCCGAGACGCGCCAGTTCACGCGCGGCGAACCCGACGGGCCGGTGAAGTTCCATTACCCCGCGCCGGAGATGGCGGTCGATTTCGGCGTTGGCGCAGCGGCGGGGTAGCCGGGCATGGACTGGTTGGCACGCCTGGGCGCCACCGCGCTGGAACAGCTGCGCGGCTGGGGCCATGCCGCGTTCTTCTTCGTCGAGCTGCTGCGCGCCACACCGGCAGCGCTGCGGCGTTTCGGGCTCGTGGTGGCACAGATCCATGCCATCGGCAACCGCTCGCTGGTCATCATCCTCGCTTCGGGGTTGGCGGTAGGCTTCGTGCTGGCGCTGCAGATGTACTACGCGCTGGTGCGCTACGGCGCGGCCGAAAGCCTGGGCCTGATCGTCAACCTGGCGCTGGTGCGCGAACTCGGGCCGGTGGTCACGGCGCTGCTGTTTGCCGGCCGCGCCGGCACCTCGCTCACCGCGGAGATCGGCCTGATGAAGGCCGGTGAGCAGCTCGCCGCACTGGAGCTGATGGCCATCGACACCAAGCAGCGTGTGCTGGCGCCGCGCCTGGTGGCCGGCATCGTGGCGATGCCGATCCTCGCGGTGCTCTTCTCGGCCATCGGCATCCTCGGCGCGTGGGTGGTGGCGGTGCTGCTGATCGGCGTCGATGGCGGCAACTTCTGGTCGATCCAGCAAAACGGCGTCGACGTCTGGCGCGATGTCGGCAACGGCATCGTCAAGAGCTTCGTGTTCGGCATCATCTGCACGGTGGTGGCGCTGTACCAGGGCTACGAAACCGAAGCCACGCCCGAAGGCGTGGCCTACGCAACGACGCGCACGGTGGTGGTGTCGTCGCTGTGGATCCTGGGCATGGACTTCATCCTCACGGCGCTGATGTTCTCCGCGCCATGATGACAACCCCCCCGAAGCGCCTTCGGCGCCTCCCCCCAGGGGGCACCGCCAGCGGCCCGGCAGAGCCGGTTCCGCGGCGGTCGCTTGGCCACACCCGCGCATCTTCGGAAGGTACTGGGAGACGCAAATGAGCAAGAAGGGCATCGAAACCCTGGTCGGCCTGTTCGTGCTGCTGGGCCTGTTCGGCCTGGTGTTCCTGGCCATGCAGGCGGCCAATCTCGGCAACGTGGGCGGTGGCGACACCTACGCCATCCAGGCCCGCTTCGACAACATCGGCGGCCTGAAGCCGCGCGCGCCGGTGCGCACCGCCGGCGTGGTGGTGGGCCGCGTCAAGTCGATCAACCTCGACCCCAAGTCGTACCAGGGCGTGGTCACGCTGGAAATCGAGAAGGGCTTCGAGTTCCCCAAGGACACGGCGGCCAAGATCCTCACTGCCGGCCTGCTGGGCGACCAGTACATCGGGCTCGAACCCGGTGGTGACGACAAGAACCTCGCACCAGGCGAGACGATCGCGCAGACGCAGAGTGCGGTGGTGCTGGAAAACCTGATCGGCCAGTTCCTCACCGGCAAGGCCGCCGACGCCGGCAGCGGCAGCGCACCTGCCGCTGCGGAGCCGAAGAAGTGAAACGGTCGGCGCTGCGGCGCAGCGCTTGTGCGGCCGCCCTGGTGGTCGCAGCCGCGTGGCTCGGCGGTTGCGCGTCGGCACCGCATGCCGGCGCCGCCACCGATGCGCCCGCCTACGGCACCAACCCGGTCGATCCGTGGGAAGCGTTCAATCGCAAGGTGTTCGCCTTCAACGACACGCTGGACGAAGCCATCCTCAAGCCCGTGGCCACGGCCTATCGCGACGGGGTGCCCGAACTCGTGCGCCGCGGCGTCGACAACTTCTTCGGCAACATCGGCGACGCGTGGTCGGCGGCCAACCACCTGCTGCAGGGCAAGCTCGAGGCCGGCGTGAACATGGGCATCCGCTTCATCACCAACACGGTGTGGGGCCTGGGCGGCATTCTGGACATCGCCACCGAGGCCCGGCTCGAACGCCGCTCGGAAGACTTCGGCCAGACGCTGGGTGTGTGGGGCGTGAAGCCCGGCCCCTATGTGGTGCTGCCCCTGTTCGGCCCGCGCACCGTGCGCGACACCGTCGGCCTGGTGGGCGACTGGCAGATCGACGCCAGCCAACTCGCCAACACCGAGGCCGGCCGCTACGCCACCGCGGCGCTGGGGGTGGTGAACACGCGCACCAACCTGCTGGCGGCCACCGCCTTGCTCAACCAGGTGGCGCTGGACAAGTACAGCTTCGTGCGCGACGCCTACCTGCAGCGGCGCCTGAACGACATCCACGACGGCGCGCCGCCGTTGGAGAACTTCGACGACGAGCCGGAATCGGACGCACCGAAGAAGTAAGGTCCGCACACCACCCGCCGACTGCGCATCGCCGCATCCCCCAAAAGGTCGGGCCCACCGCGTGAACGCGGGTCTGGCCGGCCGCGTTAAGGCACCGCGGCTGCGCATCGCTACTCTCGAATGCGGCCACCCGCGAAAGGAAGACCGTGAAGACCCTGTTCCCTGTCGCCGCCTCCATCATGGCCTCGGTCGTGACTTCGATCGCGCTGGTCGCCCCGGCCCAGGCCCAGCAAGCCCTGCCGGCGCCCGATGCCTGGGTGCGCCAGATCTCCAACGACGTCATCGACAGCGTCAAGGCCGACAAGGCCATCCAGGGTGGCGACGTGAGCAAGATCCTCACGCTCGTCGACACCAAGGTCATGCCCAACGTCAACTTCGAAGTGGTCACGCGCAGCGCGGTGGGCCCGAAGTGGCGTGAAGCCTCGGCCGAACAGCGCACCAAGCTGCAAGGCGAGTTCAAGATGCTGCTGGTGCGCGTGTACGCCGGCGCGCTGACGCAGATCCGCGACCAGACCGCCGAGATCACCAAGACCCTGCCGGTGCAAGGCGGCAACCAGGTCGTCGTGCAAAGCGAAGTGCGCGGCAAGGGCGAGCCGATCAAGCTCGACTACCGGCTCGACAAATTCGGCGAAGCCGGCAAGGACGGCTGGAAGATCATCGACGTCAACGTCGGCGGCATCTGGCTGGTGCAAAGCTACCGCTCGCAGTTCGCGCCGGTGGTCGGCGGCGCCGGCGGCATCGATGCGCTGATCACACGACTGGTCGAGCAGAACAAGTCAGCCGCCGGCACCAAGAGCTGACATCGCCGCCGGGGCCCTTCGACAACCGCGGCCGCGGTGCCCGCCCTGACCGCATCCTCCAACACCCGCATCGCCATGCAACTGCCTGCCACCGCCACCCTCGCCGAAGCCAGCGCGCTGGCACGTCACGCCGAGCAGGCGCTGATGAGCGGCGTCGGCGAAGGCGGTGAACGCCTGCCGTTGACCATCGACGCCAGCCTGCTGGCCACCTTCGACACCTCGATCCTCGCGGTGCTGCTGCAGGCGCGGCGCCTGGCGCTGGGCGCGCGCTGCGGGTTCGCCATCACCGGCGCGCCGCCCAAGCTGGCGCAGCTGGCGCAGCTCTACGGCGTGGCCGAGCTGCTCGGGCTGCCGCCGCCCGCGGCGTCCACGGCCCCCGCCCCGACCTCCGGTTCGATCAGCGCATAGCGCCGCTGACGCAGGTTGCGCTTGATCTCGGCCAGCACGGGCTTGAGCCGCTGCGAGCCCAGCCGCAGCGCCACGCCGGTGGTGAGGATGTCGATGATCACCAGGTGCAGCAGCCGCGAGACCATCGGGCTGTAGCGGTCGGCGTCCTCGGGGTGGTCGGCGGCCAGCAGGATGTGCCTGGCGCCGCCTTGCATCGCTTCACGCGCCAGCGGTGAACCGCTGGCGGTGATGGCGATCACCGTGGCGCCCTTGCGCCGCGCCAAGTCGGCCACGTCCAGCAGGTCGCGGCTGCGCCCCGAGTTGCTGATGATCACCGCGCAGTCGCCCTCGCGCAGCATGGTCGCGCTCATCACCTGCACGTGGCCGTCGCTCACCGCGCTGGCGTTGACGCCCAGGCGGAAGAACTTGTGCTGCGCGTCCTGCGCCACGATGCCCGAGTTGCCCACGCCGTAGAACTCGATGCGCCGGCCCTCGCCGGCACGGCGGCCCGCCTCGGCCAGCGCGTCGATGGCGCGCTCCATCGCCTGCTGCGGCGCGGCGTTGCGGTAGCGCAGCAGCGCCGCCACCGCGTTGTCGACCACCTTGACGATCAGGTCGCCGGTCTTGTCGTCCTCGTCCACCGCGCGGTGCACGAAGGGCACACCCTCGTTCACGCTGCCGGCCAGCTTCAGCTTGAAGTCCGCCAGCCCGTCGTAGCCCACGCTGCGGCAGAAGCGCACGACGGTCGGCTTGCTCACGTGTGCACGCTCGGCAATCTCCGTCACCGGCAAAGTGGCGAAGCTGCGCGCGTCGGCCAGCAGCACCTTGGCCACGCGCTGCTCGGCCGGCGGCAGCGCGGGGATGGCGGCGCGGATGCGTTCCAGCATCACATCTCTTCGGCCCAGGCGTTGCCGTCGCGTGCGACGAGCGCACTGGCCGCCGCCGGGCCCCAGCTGCCGGCCATGTAGGGCCGCGGCCCGGACGAATCAGCCACCCAGGCGGCGAGCACCGGCTCCACCCAGCGCCAGGCCTGTTCCTGCTCGTCGCTGCGCACGAACAGGCTCAGCCGCCCGGCCAGCGCATCGAGCAGCAGCCGCTCGTAGCCGCCCACGCGCTCGCTGGGGAAGGCCTTGTCGAAGTCGAGGTCCAGCGACACCGGGCTGAGCATGTCGCTGGCCTGCTGCGCGCGGCCGCCCTTGGCCGCCAGCAGGTGCAGCTCCAGTCCGTCCTCGGGCTGCAGCTTGATGACCAGCTTGTTCGGCCGGCGCGCGGCCGCTGGGCTGTCGAAGATGGCGTGCGGCACGGCGCGGAAGTTGACGACGATGTGCGCCTCGCGCGACGCCAGCCGCTTGCCCGTGCGCAGGTAGAACGGCACGCCGGCCCAGCGCCAGTTCTGCACCTCGGTGCGCAGTGCGACGAAGGTTTCGCAGGCGCTTCCCGCCGGCACCTTGGGCTCTTCCAGGTAGCCGGGCACGGCGGCACCGCTCACCGCGCCGGCCTTGTACTGGCCGCGCACGACGTCGCGCACCACCGTCTCTGGCGTGAACGGCTTCAACGAGCGCATCACCTTGAGCTTCTCGTCGCGGATGGCGTCGGCCTCGCTGCTGGAGGGCGGCTCCATCGCGATCATCGTCAAGAGCTGCAGCGCATGGTTCTGCACCATGTCGCGCAGCGCGCCGGTCCGGTCGTAGAAGTCGCCGCGCGTGCCCACGCCGATGCTCTCGGCAATCGTGATCTGGATGCTGGCGATGCTGTCGCGGCGCCACAGCGGCTCGAACAGGGCATTGCCGAAGCGCAGCGCCATCAAGTTCTGCACCGCCGGCTTGCCGAGGTAATGGTCGATGCGCAGCGCCTGCGCCTCGCTGAAGCTGGCGCGCACGATGCGGTTGATCTCCTGGGCGCTGGCCAGGTCGTGGCCGAGCGGCTTCTCGAGCACCAGGCGCACGTTCGTGCCGTTGAGGCCCGCCGCACCCAGCTGTGCGCAGATCACCGGGAACAGGTCGGGCGCGGTGGCGAGGAACAGCACCACCTTGTCGGCACCACGCGCGTCGAGCCACTGCTTCAGTCCGGCGTAGTGCTCGGGCCTGGACAGATCCATGCGCCGGTAGTGCAGCAGTTCGGCGAAGCGCGCGAACTCCTCGTCGTTGGGTTGCTTGGACTCGACGACACCGGCGAACTTCTCGCGGATGTACTGGCGGTACTGCTCGTCGCTGCGCTCGTCGCGCGCCACCGCCAGGATGCGCCCACCGCCGCCCTGGGTGGGCAGGTTGCCGTGGCGCCAGGCCTGGAACAGCGCCGGCATCAGCTTGCGCCACGTCAGGTCGCCGGTGCCGCCGAAGAGGACGAGGTCGAAGGACATGAGCCGGCGCCGGGAGCAGTCCCGGTGTTGTAATCAAGTTACAACATCGATGATGCCGAGGTTTCAGAACCCGGTCAACCCGAAGTCTTGCCCAGTTCAGATCCATCGAGGCATGAGTCCCGCCCGGCTGTCCAACGGCGAGCACCGGGGTGGGCTACACCAGCACCCCTGGCTGGGCTCGAGCCCGCGGCCGGGGTGGGACGTGATCGACATCACGCCGGCCACTCGCCGCGGTGCCTCGCACGCGGCGTACCCCGTGGCCACAGGGGTGACGCCCCCCCCCCCCCCCCCCGGCGCCGAGGGCCACCAGCCCGGGGGTGCCCACCCACCGCGCGGCGGCCCCGGGGGGGGCCGGGCGCCCCCGCCGCCGGGGCCGCGCGGGCTCGCCGCCCCCCCCCCCCGGGGGGGGCGGCCCCCGGCGGGGGGGGGGGGGGGGGCCCCCGTCACCCCTGTGGCCACGGGGTACGCCGCGTGCGAGGCA
>JAEUPC010000236.1 GCA_016789865.1 Rubrivivax sp. | reverse complement strand
TCGCTGGTCTTGCGGATCGAAGGCACCATGGCGGCCAGCAGCGCGCCGGCCTTGTCGGCCAGTTCCACGCTGCCGCCGGCCAGCGTGCTGATCTCCTGCGCGGCCACCTGGCTGCGCTCGGCCAGCTTGCGCACCTCGGCGGCGACGACGGCGAAGCCCTTGCCGTGCTCGCCGGCGCGTGCCGCCTCGATGGCCGCGTTCAGCGCCAGCAGGTTGGTCTGGTAGGCGATGTCGTCGACGATGGAGATCTTCTTGGCGATCTCCTTCATCGCCTCGGCCGTCTTGGCCACCGCGGCGCCGCCTTCCTGCGCTTCGCCGGCGGCCTTGGTGGCGATGCCGTCGGTGACGTTGGCGCTGTCGGCGTTTTGCTTGACCGAGGCGCTCATCTGCTGCAGCGAGGCGCTGGTCTCCTCGACGCTGGCGGCCTGCCGCGACGCCGAGTGCGCCAGCGACTGCGAGGTCTGCGACACCTGTGCCGAGGCAGAAGACAACTGGTTGGCCGACACGCGCACCTGGCGGATGGTGTTGCTCACCGTGTCGATGAGCTCGTTGAACTTCTGGCACAGGCTGCGGAAGAACTCGTCCTTGCCCTGCAGCGCGATGTGGCGCGTGAAGTCGCCTTGCGTGGCGCCGTCCACCGCCTCGGCGATCTCGGCGGCCACGCCCAGCGAGGTCTCGTGTTGCGCCTGCTGGGTGGCCAGGCGCGCGGCGTCTTCGGCCTTGCGCTGGCGCAGGCTGTCCTGCATTGCCGCAAAGCCGCGCAGCAGCTGGGAGGCCTCGTCGCTGCCGCGGGTGTCGATGCGATGGTCCAGGTCGCCCTGGCCCACCGCCTCGCTGGCCGCGATGGCCTGGTGCAGCGGGCGGGTCACCGAGCGCGTGATGGCCACGGCCAGCGCCACGCCCAGCAGCGCCAGCGCGCCGAGCACGGCCAGCAGCTTGGCGCGCTGGACGCGCTCATGCGCCTCGCGCTCGGCCAGCAGCTTGCCCAGCGTGTCGATCGCCAGCCCGCCCAGTTGCAGCTCGGCGTCCACCGCCTTGGTGGCCGCGGCGCGGAACTCGTCGGGCGTGACGAACTGCTTGCTCACCGCCAGCACGTCGCGGCGCGTCATCGTGAACAGCTCGGAGTTGGCGTCGGCCGCGGCCTTCAGCGCAGCGGCCATCACCTGGCCCACTTCGGGGCGCAGCTCGGCGGCCTTGCTCACCTGGCGCAAGGCGCGGGTGTGCTCATCGCCGGCGCGCGAGATCAACGCATCGAGCGCGGCGCGGTCGGCGGGCAGCACCTCCTTGCCGGCCAGCATCGTCGCGCCCTTGGCCCGGATCTGGCCCACCGTCTCGGCGGCGCGCGGCAGCAAGTCGGTGGCGCCGAGCATCAGGTAGTAGCTCTCGGCCACCGGGTCCAGCGACAGGCCCGAGGCGTCGGCCACCAGCTCCAGCACCAGCTGCGCGCGGGCAATGACCGCGCCGTGCGCGGCGAAGCTCTCGCTGCCGCTGAAGCGGCGCTGGTCGACGGAGGCGGCCACCCGGCCCCACTCGGCCTTCATCTCGTCGACGGCCTCGACCACCTTCGTGTAGCCGCGCTCGGCGGCCAGCCGGCGCAGTTCATCGGCCTGCCGGTCGGCTTCGGTACGCTCGGTCTTGCGGTCGGCCTCGCGTGCCAGGTTGCCCCCCAGCGCGACGGCCGAGAAGCCGCGGTGGCGCTGGGCGGCCTTCATGAACGCGGTGGTGGCGCGCACGGGGGCGATGCCCGCCCCCTCGGCCGCCGCCACGGCGATCGCCTCGTTCTCGGCGCGGATCGTCATGACCAGCGGAATCGAGCACATCGTGGCGGCGATGACGCCCAGGGCGGCGAACTTGTGCCACAGCTTCAGGCGGCGCAGGAGCATGTTCATGGTGGGGCTCTTTGTCTCGACGAGCGGCAAGGGGGTTGGGGTGGGGCGCCGGCGGCGGGCCGCTCAGGCGTGCGGTGTCAGGGGCAGGCGCAGCATCGCGCCCGGTGCGGTGTTTGCCGCGGGTGTGGTGGGCGGGGGCGAGCGGCCCGCCGCCGGCAGGCGCGACTGCCGTGTGGCCTGCACCGCGGCGGCCACCAGCCCGGGCATGTCCAGCACCAGCGCCACGTCGCCCGAGCCGAGGATCGTGGAGCCGGCCAGCGCCTTCAGCGGCGCGAAGATGCCGGCCAGCGGCTTGATGACGGTCTGGTGCTCGCCCAGCAGCCGGTCGACCACCAGGCCGACGCGCTGTGGGCCGCTGCGCACGATGACCAGGCTG
Organism: Rubrivivax sp.; assembly: GCA_016789865.1. Lineage (GTDB taxonomy): Bacteria > Pseudomonadota > Gammaproteobacteria > Burkholderiales > Burkholderiaceae_C > Rubrivivax. The sequence continues at coordinate 738 of JAEUPC010000236.1, read as the reverse complement.
CGGCGGCCGCCGCGCGGCTGCTCGCCGTCGGCGTGGCCGTACCACTGCGCCAGGTCCAGCCAGGGCAGCACGTCGCCGCGCAGGTCGAAGGTGCCGGCCATCGGCGGGCCGCCGCCGTCGGCCGCGGTGCGGCAGGCGGCGGGCAGGTCGATGCACTCGGCCACCACGGCCAGCGGGATCACGTAGTGGACCCGGCCCACCTGCGTGAGGAAGCCGTCGATGATGGCCAGCGTCAGCGGCAGCCGCAGCTGCATGGTGGTGCCGCGGCCGGGCTGGCTGGCCATCGAGATCTGGCCGCGCAGCGACTCGATGTTGCGCTTGACCACGTCCATGCCGACGCCGCGGCCGCTGACGTTGGTCACCTGCTCGGCGGTGGAGAAGCCCGGCGCGAAGATCAGCTGCCAGACCTCGGCGTCGCTCAGCTGCGCCTCGGCGGCGACGAGTCCGCGCTCGATGGCCTTGTCGAGGATCTTCTCGCGCGCCAGGCCACGGCCGTCGTCGCTGACCTCGATGACGATGGCGCCGGCCTCGTGGTAGGCGTGCAGCGCCAGCTTGCCCTTGGCCGCCTTGCCGGCGGCGGCGCGCTCGTCGGGGCGTTCGATGCCGTGGTCCAGGCTGTTGCGCACCAGGTGCGTGAGCGGGTCGGCGATGACGTCGACCATCGACTTGTCCAGCTCGGTGTCGCCGCCGGAGATGACGAGTTCGACCTCCTTGCCCAGCTGCTTGGAGACGTCGCGC
>JAEUPC010000206.1 GCA_016789865.1 Rubrivivax sp. | reverse complement strand
GTTCGACGCCATCGCGGGCAAGTTCGGCCCGGTGTCGCTGTGCGTGCCGGCCGCCGGCATCACGCGCGACGACCTCGCCGTGCGCATCGACAAGAACACCGGCAAGGCGCGCATCTACCCGCTGGCGCAGTTCAGGCTGGTCGTCGAGGTCAACCTCATCGCCCCGATCTACTGGGCGCTGGAGATGATCGGCCGCATCGCCGAAGACCGCGCGCAGCGTGGCCAGAAGCGCTGGACTCCCGAGGAGGAGATGCAGGGCTCGGTGGTCTTCATCGGCTCCATCTCGTCGCAGGGCAACCGCGGGCAGATCTCGTACGCCAGCACCAAGGCAGGTCTCGAAGGCGCGGCGGCGACGATCATGAAGGAAGCCATGTTCCATGGCGTGCGCTGCAGCGTCATCCACCCCGGCTTCACCGACACGCCGATGGTGCGCTCGATGGGCCAGGACTACGTGGCCAAGAACATCCTGCCGTACACGCAGCTGGGGCGTTTGATCCGGCCCGAGGAAATCGCCGACGCCATCTGCTTCATGCTGGCCAACTCGGCCGTCAGCGGCGAGTTGTGGGTCGACGCCGGCTGGCACGCGCCGGCCTGACGTTGCGCCCGAGGCCGCTCCCAAGCCCCGAGGCCGAGGGGAGGGGGCGTGCAGGCACACCGTCCCGGCCCGTTGTTCAGCACCAAGGTTGCCACCATGAGCACCCCCCGCAAGCCCGCCGCCCCGAGCGACATCGACCGCCAGATGCGCGCGCAGCTGGCACAGATGACCGCCGGGCTCGCCCCCACCGCCTTCGTCAGCGCCTGGGCCGACTGGGCGATGCACTTCGCGCTTTCGCCGGCCAAGCAGGGCCAGTGGATGCAGGAGGCGATGGCGCGCGCCGGTGACAACTGGGCCTTCGCGATGCGCGCTGCCACCGGCGGCAGCCTGGCGCCGGCCGAGGGCCTGAACGGCGGCGCCGACCGGCGTTTTGCCGGTGCCCAGTGGTCGCAGTTCCCGTTCAACGTGCTGGCGCGCGTGCACCAGAACAACATCGCCGTGCTGCACGAGGCGGTGCGCGATGTCGGCGGCGTCACCGACTACCACGCCGAGCTGCTGGAATTCGGCCTGCGGCTGGCGCTGGACGCCGCGTCGCCTTCCAACTGCCTGGCCTCCAACCCCGAGTTGCTGGCGCTGACGCAGACCGAGCAGGGGCAGAACCTGGTGCGCGGCGCCGAGAACTGGCTGCAGGACCTGGGGGCCACGCTGAAGGGCACGGCGCCGGCGGGCACCGAGAAGTTCGAGGTCGGCAAGGAGGTGGCCGTGACCCCCGGGCAGGTGGTGTTCCGCAACCACCTCATCGAAGTGATCCAGTACACGCCCACCACGCGCGACGTGCACGCCGAGCCCGTGCTCATCGTGCCGGCGTGGATCATGAAGTACTACATCCTCGACCTGAGCCCGCGCAACTCGCTGGTGAAGTTCCTGGTCGACCAGGGCCACACCGTGTTCATGGTGTCGTGGAAGAACCCCGACGAGCGCGACCGCGACCTCGGCATGGACGACTACGTGCAGCACGGCTTGCGCGCCGCGCTCGATGCGGTGAGCACCATCTGCCCCAAGCGCAAGGTGCACGCGGTGGGCTACTGCATCGGCGGCACGCTGCTGGCCATCGGCGCGGCGGCGCTGGCCCGCGAGAAGGACCCGCGCATCGCCTCGATGACGATGTTTGCCGCGCAGGTGGACTTCTCCGAGCCGGGTGAACTGGCCTTCTTCATCAACCCCAGCCAGCTGGCGCTGCTGGAAGCGACGATGCACAAGAAGGGCGTGCTCGAAAGCCGCCAGATGGGCGGCGCCTTCGTGCTGATGCGCGCGCAGGACCTCCTGTGGCAGCCGATCGTCGACAACTACCTCAAGGGCAAGCGCCAGCCGATGATCGACCTGATGGCCTGGAACGCCGACGGCACGCGCATGCCCTGGCGCATGCACTCCGAGTACCTGTTCCGGCTGTACCTCGACAACGAGCTGGCCGGCAACCGCTTCGCCGTCAACGGCGAGCGCATCCGCCTGTCGGACATCCGCGTGCCGATGTTCGTGGTGGGCACCGAGGCCGACCACGTGGCGCCGTGGAAGTCGGTCTACAAGGTCGACAACCTCGTGCGCAGCGACGACTTCACGTTCCTGCTCACGGCCGGCGGCCACAACGCCGGCATCGTGTGCGGGCCGGCGCACCCCAAGCGCCACTACCGCATGCACACGCGCCGGCTGGTCGACCCGCACCTCGCGCCGGAAGACTGGATGGAGGCGGCGCCGAAGCGCGAGGGCTCGTGGTGGCCGGCGTGGCAAGGCTGGCTGGCTTCGCACTCGGGCAGCCGCACCGCGCCGCCGCCGATGGGCGCGCCGGGCCGCGGCTATGTGCCCATCGAGGCGGCGCCCGGGAGCTACGTGCGCCAGCGCTGAGCGGCACCCGGGCACGGCCTGGCCATCGTTGCCAGGCCGTGGGCTGGGGCGGCCGGCGCCCGTTGCGACGCTACACGCAGCGCCGGTGCCGCTCGATGCAGGTGTCGAGCACCTCGCCGCCTTCGCGCTGCCACCAGTTGGCGCGCGAGAAGATCTCCACCTCGCTGTAGCCGGCGTAGCCCGCGGCCTCGACCCAGCCGCGCAGGCGCGGCAGGTCGATGACGCCGTCACCCATCATGCCGCGGTCTTCCAGCAGGTCGGTGGTGGGCACGAGCCAGTCGCAGACGTGGTACGCCAGCAGGCGCCCGGCGCCGGCGCGTGCGATCTGCGCGGGCAGCTGCGGGTCCCACCACACGTGATAGGCATCGACGGCGACACCGAGCGCACCGCTGCACGAAGGATCGAGCGCGTCGCACAGGTCGAGCGCCTGTGCCAGCGTGTTGATGCAGGCGCGGTCGGCGGCGTACATCGGGTGCAGCGGCTCGATGGCCAGCGGCATGCGCCGCGCGCGCGCTTCGTCGAGCAGCCAGGCGATGCCCTCGGCCACCTGGCTGCGCGACAGCGAGATGTCGCGGTGGGCCGGCGTGCCGGCCAGTGCGCCCGGCAGCCCCCCCACCACCAGCACGAGGCACGGCGCGTTCAGCGTGCAGGCCTCGTCCAGCGCCCGGCGGTTGTCGTCGCGCACCGCCTGGCGTGAGGCGTCGTCGGTGTAGGTGAACATGCCGCCGCGGCAGTAGCCCGAGAGCCCGAGGCCGAGCGCCTTGATCTGCGCCGCAGCGGCGCCAAGACCGACGGCAGCCACCTGGTCACGCCACGGCGCCACGGCGCGGATGCCACGCGCCGCGCAGGCGTCCAGGATCCGCGGCAGCGGCCAGGGCTCGCCGCGCTGCCGGCGCACGGTGGCGGTGTTGATGCTGAGCCAGCGATGGTCGGTGCTGAAGTCGCGCATGTCCGGGGGGATGTTGTCGGCGGGTGTTGTCGGTGGATGTGAAGTGCAGGTGCGGTGTGCGGGCGTGGCGTGCAGGCGTGGCGTGGCGTGGCGTGGCGTGCGGGTGTGGCGTGCACAGCGCGTGTCGTGGGCTACGTCGTTGGTGTGCCTTCCGCAGGGTCGCACGGAGTGCGCCGTTCCGCGCGCTGCGCCGGGTGGCCATCGGCTTCGCGCCGCAGTTGCCGCACGATGGCCGCGTTGTCCAGTTCACCATCGCCGGCCGCCACGGCTGCACGCAGCAGTCGGGCATGCGCATCGGTCAGGGGCAACCGCTGCCCCGCGGCATGCGCGGCCTGCAGCATCAGCTCCACGTCCTTCAGGTGCTGGCGCACGCGCGAATGCGGCGCGAAGTCGCCGCGCACCATGCGTTCGCCCTTGGTCAGCGCGGCATCGCTGCGGGCCGGCGTGGCCAGCACCAGCTCGAGGAAGGTCGCCGGCGTGATGCCCAGCCGCTCGGCGAACACCAGCCCCTCGGCCAGCGCAGCGCGGTTCAGACCCAGCACGAGGTTGGTGGCCAGCTTGGCGCGCGCGCCCATGCCCGCGCCGCCGACGTGGATGCGGCGCGGCGACAGGGCCGCGAGCAGCGAGGTGTGCGCGGTGATGGCCTTCGGTTCCCCGCCCAGCAGCATCGTCGCGGTGCCCTCGGCGATCTGCGCGCTGGAGCCCGACAGCGGCGCTTCGATGAACTGCACGCCGCGCGGGGCCAGCCTCGCTGCCAGCGCCTGCAGCGCCGCGGGATCGCCGGTGGAGGTGTCGATCACCGTGCGCGTCAGGCCGCCTTCCAGCAGGCTGCCGCTGCCCTCGAGGACATCGATTGCCCCCGCGGTGTCGAACACCGCCAGCACCACCGCTTCGCAGCGCTGCCCCAGCTCGGCGGCGGCCGCTGCGGCCGTTCGCCTTGCCGGCGCACCTGCCGTCCACGCGGCCCTGGCGGCGGCGTCCCGGTCGAAGCCAAGGAGGTGGCATCCCGACGCCTCGAGGCGCGTGGACAAGGCGGTTCCAACGAGGCCCAGTCCCACCAGGCCCACGATGCTCGGCGCGCCTGCGCCCGGTGGCGTGCTTTCGCTCATCGCGGCAACGAAGCCCCGCCGCACACGGCGATGTCCTGCCCGGTGATCGCGGCAGCCTCGGGGCCGAGCAGGAAGGCCACGAGGGCGGCCACTTCCGCCGGCCGGATCAGCCGCCCGATCGGCGGCAGCCGCGGCGCGCTGGAGGCGCGCGCCGGGTCGGCGAGCATCGGCGTGTCGGTGGCGGCCGGCGAGACGACGTTGACGGTGACGCCCGCGCCCACCACTTCGGCCGCCCAGCTGCGGGCCAGCGACAGCAGCGCCGCCTTCGTGGCCGCGTACTGGCTGCGCCCGGCCAGCCCGCGCCACACGCGGCTGCCGATGAACACCGCGCGGCCATGGCCGGCGCGCACCATCGGCGGCAGCAGCAGGTCGGCCAGCCGCGTGGTGGCGTCGACATGCAGTTGCCACATCGCTGCGGTGTCCTCGGCGTGGTCGTGGAGTGCGCCCAGCGGCGCCGTGCGCAGCAGCCCCGCGGCATGCACCAGCGCCTGCAGCGGCGCGGCGCCGAGCAGGCGCTCAACCAGCTCGCGCGTGGCGGCGCGGTCGGTGAGGTCGAGCCGGTGTGCCGTGAAACCCGGGTGCGCGAGCGGGGTCTCGGCACGGTCCAGGCCGTGCACCTGCCAGCCCTCGGCCAGCAGGCGCGCCGCCACTGCCGCACCCATGCCCGAGCTGCTGCCAGTGACCAGCGCGCGCATGGCCGGATCGGCCCCGTGCCCGCCTGCTACTCCACCGAGATCTTCTTCTCGGCGACGATCTTCGCGCTGGCGGCGATGTCGTCGGCCTGGAACCTTGCGAAGTCGGCCGGGCTGCCGCCGCCGGGCACCAGGCCATCGGCGACGAGCTTGTCGGCCAGGTCGGCCGCCAGCGCCTTGTTCACTGCGGCGTTGAGCCGCGCAACGATGTCGGCGCTGGTCTTCGCCGGTGCCCACAGCCCGTACCAGCTGGCGCACTCGAAGCCGGGCAGCGTCTCGCTCGCGGTGGGCACGTCGGGCAGGTTGGGCAGCCGCTTGGCCGAGGTAACCGCCACCACGCGCAGCTGGTTGTTGCGGTGGAACTGCACCGAGCCGAGCACCGGGTCGATGAAGCCCTCGATCTGCCCGCCGATCAGGTCCTGGAACGCCGGTGCGGTGCCCTTGTACGGCACGACCGTCACGGCGATGCCCGCGGCCTGTTCCAGCCGCGCCGTGCACAGGTGCCCGGCCGAACCGATGGAGCCGGTGGCGAAATTGAGCTTGCCCGGCTGCGCCTTGGCCGCGGCGACCAGGCCCTTGAGATCCGTGACGCCGACCTTGTTGCCGATGGCGATGGACAGCGGCGCCTGCGCCACCAGGCTGATCGGCACGAAGTCGGTCTGCACCTTGTACGGCACCGTCTTCATCGTCAGCGGCGCCGTGACGAAGGTGCTGGCGTTGAACAGCAGCGTGTAGCCATCGGCAGCGGCCTTGGCCACCGCGTCGCCGCCGATGGTGCCGTTGCCGCCGGGCTTGTTCTCGACGATGAAGGTCTGGCCGAACTGCTCCTGCAGGCGCTGCGCGAGCATGCGGCCCACCTTGTCCAGCGTGCCGCCCGGCGGGAACGGGATGACCATGCGCACGGTCTTGTCGGGCCAGGCCTGCGCGGCGGCGGGCGGCGAAGCCAGCAGCCCCAGCATCGCGGCGAAGGCGCAGCCGCTGGTGGCCGCAGCGCGCAGTGTGCGGCGGGTGGGTGTGTTCGGGATGGTCATGGTGATTGCGCGGTTGGTGGAAGTCAATGCACGCCGTGCAGCGCCAGCAGCGTCTTCATGCGCGCCACGGCGAGCTCGGGTTGTTCGATCAGCCCGGCGGCGTCGGCCAGGCGGAACAGCTCGGCAAGGTGCGGCAGCGAACGCGTGCTCTGCTGGCCGCCGACCATCACGAAGTGGTCCTGGTGGCCGTTCAGCCAGGCCATGAACACCACGCCGGTCTTGTAGAAGCGCGTGGGCGCCCGGAAGATGTGGCGCGACAGCGGCACCGTGGGCGCGAGGATCTCGTGGAACCGCGCCTGGTCGCCGGCGGCCAGGGCGGCCAGCGCCGCGCTGGCCGCCGGTGCGATGGCGTCGAAGATGCCCAGCAGCGCGTCGCTCTGCCGCTGGTTCAGGTGTTCGCCGACGCCGTCGCCGGCGATCAGCTCGGCGTAGTTGAAGTCGTCGCCGGTGTACATGCGCACGGCCGCAGGCAGGCGGCGGCGCATCTCGACTTCGCGGTCCTTGTCCAGCAGCGAGATCTTGATGCCGTCGACCTTG
>JAEUPC010000199.1 GCA_016789865.1 Rubrivivax sp. | reverse complement strand
ACTTGCCCGGCCGCGTTGGTTTGCACGCGTTCGTTGGCCAATGCAGGCCGCGTGATGTAGCGGCACAGATGTTCCAGCCCCTGGCGGTCGTCGGCATCGCAGCGCACGGCGGCGTGCAGGCTGAACCCATCGATGTCTGCGCACAGCGTCTTCTTGAAGTCTGTGTCGCGGGGCATCGCGCCCTGCACCGTCATCACCTTCTGGCCGGCGCGCGGGCCGAAGGCGATGCGATAGGTACAGGCTGCGGCCTGCAGCGGCCTGAGCACACGCGCCTCGTCCGAATCGGCGTCGGCGTCGGCCATGTAGCTGTGGCCCTGCTCTTCGACGAGCACCCCCTTGCGGGTGAGCAGCTTCATCGTCCGCGTGATGATTCTGTGCAACACCGCTTGCAGCGCTGCGTCGGTCGGCGCCGGCACTTCCACGAAGACCGGTGCGCCATCGGCGTTGCGCCGGTACACGCCATCCAGCACCAGGCAGTGCAGGTGGATGTTGAGGTTGGCCGCTGATCCGAAGCGTTGGATCAGCGTGACGGCGCCGCTGTCGGCAACGTCCGCCTTCACCCCAGCCTGCCCGAGCAGGTGGCGCGTGATGACGCGGTGCACCACCTGCAGCACCGGCGTCACCAGCTTGGGCTGTGCGGCCAGCAGCAAGCGCAGCGGGATGGGCAATGCCAGCACCCGCTGGCGCACGGGCACGTGGGGAATGACTTGGTCGACCAGATGGGCCGCCGTCTGCGCCATGCGCCGCGCGCAGCACGACGGGCAAAAGCCTCGGCGCTTGCAGCTGAAGGCCACCAGCTTGTCGTGCCCGCAGTCGCCGCAGCGCAGCCGCAGGAAGCCGTGGGCCAGGATGCCGCGTTTCAGAAAGGCGTCGAACTCGTCCTTCACGAACTGCGGCAGATCGGCCCCGGCAGCCGTCTCAGCCTGCTCGAAGAAGGTGGCAGCGTGTTGCTGCACCGGTGAGCCCGGGGTGCCGGGCCCGGAAGGCGAAAGGCGCACGCTCGAGTCGCTGCAGACCCGGCTGCGCTGCGGCACCACCTGTGGCTCTTGCCTGCCGGCGTTGAAGGCGCTCGTGCGGTGCGGTGCGGTGGTGCAGGATACCCCGGCCGGCGTCATCGCTTCGACCGCGCCCGCGGCGAACACTTCCAGCGCCGGCACGTTGGCCGCCTGACGTTCGCTGCCTGACCTTCGCCGCCTGATCGACCGGGGCACCGGGCGTGCATCGCGGGGCGACCCGCGGGTTGCCAGCGACGAGACGTCGGCCTCTCCGTTCGCTGCCTTTCAGCGATAGGCCTGGTAGACGCGCGACGACGTGCCGCCGGTGAGCAGCAGCACCTCGTTGTAGTCGCGCCGGCCGCGGTACTCCGGGCCGTCCATGCCGGGCGACCCCAAGCGGCGGCGGGGGCCGGCAGGGCAAGCCGTTTGAGGAAGTGGCGTCGCGCGGAGAGCGTAACGTGACTACATCAAGGCGCGGCCGGAATCCCCTGTGGCACACGTGCGTTCGAGCACAGACACCGGTTCCCGCCGAGGACGCCGGGTGGTCGGCTCAGCAAGGTAAAGGATGCATTCGAGAGCCCTGCGCAGCCGGGCTCTCGAACAAGGACACGCGCTGAGCCGACCGCCCGGCGGCCTTGGCGCGCCGCCGTCAGACGGCGGCGATTCATGCCCGAGTTGCCACAGCGGCCCGTGCCGGGGCGCGACTCTCGATCAAGTCAAGTCAGCGCGCAGACGCTCGCCGCTTCCAGGCTGCAAGCAGCGCCAAAGACACCAACGCCAGCGAGCCCGGCTCGGGGATCGTGCCGCCACCACCCGCCCGCTCGCCGATCAGCGTGTAGACGCTGGTGGTGAGGAAAGTCGTCGTCGTGGTGATGGTGCGGAAGATCTCGGTGGCGGTGTGGGTGTTGATGTTCAGGTTGGTGGTCCCGGCCAGCACTTCGAAGGCCACACCGCCGAGGTCGCGGTTGCCGATGAGGATGGTCCCCGGGCCGATCGTGTCTTCGAGCGTGAGGATCTCCGTCAAGAGCGTGTTGTCGACGGTGGCGCTGGTGCTCGAGCCGGTCGAGGTGACCACGCTGCTGGTCAACGTGGGCCCGCTGAGGGTCACCGCGCTCGGCGCGCCGGCCGCGACGAGGGCCGCCTGCGCACTGAGGATGGCCGCCTGCACGAGCGGGTCGGCAAACGCGACGTTGAAGACCTGGTCGTAGATCGTGGCGCCGTCATCGAGCACGCCCAACAGGCGGGTCGAGAACATGTCCAGCCGAATGACCTGCGGCGTGTCGACGAACGTGGTGCTGCTGGAGGTCGAAGTGGTGAGTGTGTTTGCCGACCCTTGCGCCGCGGAAGCCCCCGCAGCCGCCAGCAGCGCCAACGCCACCCCCGCGCGCATCAACCTTCGGAACTCGAATGTGTCGTCATGACGGGCCCCTGATGTGTGCGCGCGTGACGCTCCCGGCTTCGCCGCTCGATGCTGGGGATCAACCGCGCAGGTTTCGATTTCGCCACGCGGGGGGGGGGGGGGGGCGGCACCCCGGTGGCCCCGGGGTACGCCGCGTGCGAGGCCCCCCGGCGAGTGGCCGGCGTGATGGCCATCACGTCCCACC
>JAEUPC010000196.1 GCA_016789865.1 Rubrivivax sp. | reverse complement strand
TCGCGGATGGCCTCGCAGGGGTGGCAGTACTCGTTGATGAGCCCGTCCACGCTCCACGTGAGGTTGTATTTCAGCGAGTTGGTCGGGAACGCCGGCAGCGCGCCGACGCGCATCTTCACGTCGTGCAGCGTGTCGAAGCTCCTGGTCAGATGGTGCGCGACGATGCCGATGAAGCCCGGCGCCAGGCCGCACTGCGGCATGAACGCGGTGGTGGCGCCTTCGGCCAGCTGCTTGATGGCGCGGGTGGCCGCCACGTCCTCGGTGAGGTCGAAGTAATGGCAGCGTGCATCGCGCGCCACGCTGGCGGCCAGCGTGGCCAGGTGATAAGGCAGCGCGTTCAGCACGGCGTCGTGACCGGCCAGCGCCTGGCGCAGTGCGCCGCTGTCGCTGGTGTCGATGACCTTCGTGGTGGCGGCGCTGTTGCCGTCGCCGGCCAGCAGCTCCAGCGCCTGGTCGCTGCGGTCCATCACGGTGACGTGGTAGTCGCCGCTGCGGTGCAGAAGGCGGGCAATGGTCTGGCCGATGTGACCGGCGCCGAGCAGCGCGATGCGCATGGGAGGGGCTCCTTCGTTGGAGCGCAGGATGCTAGGGAGGGCGGCTGTCGAAAGAAACCATCAATCCGTCGGATCGCCGCGTGATTCCGACAGAATGACGTTCATGATCATCGATTCAGCCAGTGGCGCTGCGCGGCGGCGCCGCGCCAGGGGTCAGCCGCAGGCAGCCGTGCCCACTCCGTGCAGCCCTTCAGGAATCGGCGCGGCGCAGCGCCCTCCGGGGCGCAGGCCCTTGGCGCCCCTAGCGGCCCGCGCTTCGCGCGCGGCGCCTGAACTCGCCCGCAGCCAGCATCGTGCGCAGCACCCGGGCGTCGGCACGCCGCGCGCGCGTGGCTGCCTTGCGGTAGGACTCTTCGGCCTCGGCGCGCATGGCGACGGCGCGCTTGACGGCGGCGCGCAGCTTGGTCTTCGTGTAGGTGGTCTCGGTGCCGATGTAGACCGAGCGGCGCAGCGGCGTGTCGCCAAAGCGCGGCAGCAGCACGGCCAGGCTGCAATCGCGAGCCCGGCCGCCGGCGCGTTCGCGCACGACGGGGCCGGAAATCCCCGGCGGCAGCCCGCTGGTCTTGTTGGCACTGGGCCCGCTTTGCAGCGTGGTGGGAGCCTCCAGCGTGCCGATGCGGCGAATCAACTCCTTCGTGGCGGCGGCCAGTGCGGCTTCGGCGCCGGCGCCGTCGCTGCTGTGGTCGGAGAACAGCTTGGTGCCGCCGTAGCGCAACTGCCAGCCGTGGGTGGCCCGGTGGTCGATGCGCTGGATGCACTGCGGCACCATGTAGCGCTCGCCGGTGAAGATGGCCACGTCGCGAAATCTCATGGGGGAACCTGTCTCGAAGCACCGGCGCTTGACCCGGGCGGGTCGACATCACCGGCGGCGCCAGAAATGACGCCGCTGACGCGACTTTGCCGGGAACTGCGCCCGCCGTGCAATCGGGACCGGCGGCTGCCCCACGTTCGTCGCACAGGTTGGGCCGCGCCCGGGCGGCCGACCGGGCGGGCGGCACCATGATCCTCGACGAACTCGACCGCCGCCTGCTGGCGCTGCTGCAGGCCGACGCCCGGACCAGCGCAGCGCTGCTGGCGCGCAAGCTCGGCGTGGCGCGCACCACCGTGCTGGCCCGCCTGGCCAGGCTGCAGCGCGAAGGGGTCATCGTCGGCTACACCGTGCGCCTGGCCGCCGTAGAAGACGACCGTGGCGTCGAGGCCTACGTGGGCATCACCACCAGCCCGCGGTCGGGCCGCGATGTCACGCTGCGCCTGGCGGCGCTGCCCGAGCTGCGCCAGCTGTGCTCGGTGAGCGGCGAGTTCGACTACCTGGCGCTGCTGCGCGCCGAAAGCACGGCCCGGCTCGACGCGCTGCTCGACGAGATTGGCGCCATCGAGGGCGTCACCAAGACGACAACCGCCGTTGTGCTGGCGCGACGAATCGACCGCACGGCCTGACGCGCCGGGCGCTCACTCCTGAAGTTGGGCTGAAGTTCGGGGGGCACTGAACTCTGCTGTCAGCACCTCGGCCCTTGATTCGCGCCATGCCGTGCCGGCCGCTCACTCGTGGCGGCATGCCGATGGCGCCCCGCGGGGTGCGCCCCTTGCGTCTCAGGCGGCCAACGCGCGCCGCATCGCACCGATGACGGCGCCGTAGTCCGGCTGGCCGAAGACCGCACTGCCGGCGACGAAGGTGTCGGCGCCGGCATCGGCGACGCGCCGGATGTTCTCGACCTTGATGCCGCCGTCCACCTCGAGGCGGATGTCGCGCCCCGAACGGGCGCGTTCGGCGTCGATCAGGCGCCGCGCCTTCTGCACCTTGCGCAGCGCCGAGTCGATGAAGCCCTGGCCGCCGAAGCCCGGGTTGACGCTCATCACCAGCACGAGGTCGACCTTGTCGATCACCCACTCCAGCACGTCCAGCGGCGTGGCCGGGTTGAACACCAGCCCGGCCTGGCAACCTTCGGCGCGGATCAGCTGCAGCGTGCGGTCCACATGCGTGCTGGCGTCCGGGTGGAAGCTGATGAGGTCGGCACCGGCCTTGGCGAACGCGGTGGCCAGTGCATCGACCGGCTGCACCATCAGGTGCACGTCGATCGGCACCGTGCAGTGCTTGCGCAACGCCTGGCAGACCATCGGGCCGAAGGTGAGGTTGGGCACGTAGTGGTTGTCCATCACGTCGAAGTGCAGCCAGTCGGCGCCGGCGGCGACCACGGCGCGCACCTCTTCGCCCAGGCGTGAGAAGTCGGCCGACAACAGGCTCGGGGCGATGCGGTAGGTGCGCTCGTGGCTCATGGGGCGGATTCTAGGAACGGGCCTGTCGATGCCCCCGGCGGCGTCTGGGCATGGCGGCGCCGGGCCGCGGGCTGCACAGCCGCGCTGCCTAGAATGCGCCGATGCCTGCACTGCCCAAGTCCACCACCGGCAGCGCCTCGCAGGCGCAGTTCACCTGCGAGGTGCGCGTGCGGTACCTCGAAGAGCAGTCGCAGCCGCCCGAGGGGCCGTTCGTGTTCGCCTACACGGTGACGATCCGCAATACCGGCACCGTGACCGCGCAACTGGTGGCACGCCACTGGGTGATCACCAACGCCGCCGGCCAGGTCGAAGAAGTGCGCGGCCTGGCGGTGGTGGGGCACCAGCCGGTGCTCAAGCCGGGCGAGCAGTTCGAGTACACGAGCGGCACGCGCCTGGACACCCCGCACGGCCAGATGCGCGGCACCTACTTCTGCATGACCGAGGACGCCTGGCCCTTCGAGGCCGAGGTGCCGGAGTTCCAGCTCGTCTACCCGGGGCTGCTGCAGTAGCGCGCCGGCCGGGTCGGGTCGGCGGCATCGAGGAGCGGCCCGGGCGCGTGACCCCGCGGCCCCCCACCTCCAAGGCGACTCAAGCGCGAATCAGCGCCGATCCTCAGGCACGCGGCGCGGCGGCGCCTCTTCGTCGTGCCCGGCCCGCACATCGTCGCGGCGCCGGCCGGCCATCGTCCACGCGACGATGCCCACCAGCAGGGTGAGCGCCAGCAGCGCCTCGACGATCAGCAGCCACATGGGCTCACCGCCGCAAACCGCCGATGGCGCGCACGTTGCTCGCTCCCGGCCCCGCCGGGTGCGGCGCCGCAGTGCCCGGGCGCACGCGCGCCGCCTTGGCCTCGGCCAACGCCACGCCCACGCGCTCGATGGTCTGCTCGATCGACTCGCCGGCGTGTCGCTCGGCCACCCCCGCCGACAACGTGACCGACAGCGCGTGGGGCCCGTGCACGATGCGCAGCGCGGCCACGCGCTGCTGCAGCCGCTCGATGCCGCCGCGCACCAGGGCTGCGCGCGTGTCCGGCAGCATCAGCATGAATTCCTCGCCGCCCCAGCGCGCCAGCACGTCGGAGGAACGCACATGCTGCAGCGCCTCCTGCGCCACCGCGCGCAGCACGGCGTCGCCCACGGCGTAGCCGTGTGCGTCGTTGATGGCACCCAGCCGGTCGATGTCCAGCTTGGCCAGGCAGAAGGTCTGCCCGGAACGCGTGCAGCGCTGGTGCTCGTGCTCGATCAGCTCCTGCATGTGGCGGCGGTTGATCAGGCCCGTGAGCTCGTCGCGCGTGACCAGCTCGCGAATCTGCGCCAGCGCATCGGCCAGCTCGTGCCGCCGCCGCCGCAGCCGCTCGCGCATGCGCGACAGCCGCGCGGCCAGCACCGCCACCATCGGCCCCATCGTCGCCACCATCAGGAAGTGGCCGAACTCCACCGCCGGCGGGTAGCGCACCGGGTCCCACAGGCACATCGCCGCGGAGGTGAGCGTGAACAGGGCCACCGCATAGGCGGCCACCCACAGCATGTGCCGCGGGGTGACCACGAACATGCCGAACATCAGGATGACCATGAAGATCGGGAACACCGCGCCGCGCGCCGGGCCCAGCATGGTGTAGGCCATCGCCGCGCAGGTCAGCGAGAACACCATCTGCGGCACCGTCAGCGACGGGTCCTCGAAGCGCCGCGAGCGGCCGCTGCGGATGAGCGCGAACAGCGCCCCCATGCCCAGCAGCGAGAAGATCGTCCACAGGGCCACCGGCAGCGCCGGCGCGACGCCGGTGGAGACGAAATACTGCATCACCAGCACACCCACGCCGACCATCGCCATCGCCAGCGCGCATTGCGCCAAGCGGATGCGCTGCACCGGCTCCTCGGTGAACAGCAGGCTGCGCAGGCGCTGCATCATGCCGGGCGCCGCGACGGGTGCATTCATGCTGCATTGCAGCGGCCGCACGAGGCTTTGCCGCCGCAGTAGATCGGGGGGTGCAAGCGTAGCACTGCCGGCGCCTGCCAGGCCGGTTCGCCCCGATCAGCGCGCCCCCCGCAAGTGCGCCAGCGGCAGCGCCGCGCCGGCCTTCACCTCGCCCAGCGAGAAGCTGGTGTGCAGGTCTTTCACGTACGGCAGCTTGAACAGCGTGCCCATGCTCCAGCGCGAGAACGCGTCGAGGTCGCGCGCCACGACGTGCAGCTCGAAGGTGCCCGCACCGCTGATGTAGTGGCAGGCGATGACCTCGGGCAGCGCGCGGATGGCGTCTTCGAGCGCCTGGGTGGCCTCGGCGTTGTTGCGCTCGGCGTCGACGCGCACGAAGGCCAGCACCCCCAGGCCGATCTTTCGCCGGTCGATTTCTGCGCGGTAGCCGATGATGAAGCCCTGCTCCTCCAGCCAGCGCACGCGCCGCCAGGTGGGCGCCGCCGACAGGCCGATGCGCGCGGCCAGTTCGGCGTTGGTCAGCCGCGCGTCGCGCTGCAGCTCGCCGAGGATGGCCACGTCATAGCGGTCGAGCGCCGGACCATGCGCCTCCGGTTCGTCGGCGGGCGCCGGCGGCGCGGGCACCGCGGGCAACGCATGGCGCCCAGCCGCCCGGGTTTTCCCGGAAGCCGGTGTCTTCAGCATGATCTTGGTCATTTGTCGCAATCAGAAGAAAGATCGTTGCCTCAAGCATGCCGAAACCGGCATCGAAAGAAAAGACACGCCGCGCTGCCCAACCATAAACTGCCGACCCGCCAGCGGTGCGATCGATCGCGCCCGGCTCGCCTTCCGCGCGCCTGCCCCCATCCACCCCGCCAGCGCCGCACGGCGCACAGGAGTCGCCGCCGATGAACGCCCCGCTGCCCGAGTCCGTCCGCAAGGCGCTCGAGACCGCGTCCCTCGACGACAAGTACAGCCTGGCCGAAGGCCGCGCCTTCATGAGCGGCATCCAGGCCCTGGTGCGCCTGCCGATGCT
>JAEUPC010000172.1 GCA_016789865.1 Rubrivivax sp. | reverse complement strand
TCGTTGAGCAGGAAGCTCGTCACCTCCACCGGCACCTGCACGTGCACGGCGGCGGTGTTGTCCTTCATGCTCTCCTCCTGCACCATGCGCAGGATCTGCAGTGCCGAGCTCTCGGTATCGCGGATGTGGCCAGTGCCGTTGCAGCGCGGGCAGGTGATGTGGCTGCCTTCGCTCAAGGCCGGGCGCAGCCGCTGGCGTGAAAGTTCGAGCAGGCCGAACTTGCTGATGGACGAGAACTGCACGCGCGCGCGGTCGAAGCGCAGCGCATCACGAAGGCGCTGCTCGACCTCGCGGCGGTTCTTGCTCTCCTCCATGTCGATGAAGTCGACGACGATGAGGCCACCCAGGTCGCGCAGCCGCATCTGGCGCGCGATCTCGTCGGCCGCCTCGAGGTTGGTGCGCGTGGCCGTCTCCTCGATGTCGGTGCCGCGCGTGGCGCGTGCGCTGTTGACGTCCACCGACACCAGCGCTTCGGTGTGGTCGATGACGATGGCGCCGCCGGCGGGCAGGTTGACCGTACGGCTGAACGCCGTCTCGATCTGGTGCTCGATCTGGAAGCGGCTGAAAAGCGGCGCGTCGTCCTTGTAGCGCTTCACGCGATGGGCCGTCTCCGGCATCACGTGGTTCATGAACTGGTGCGCCTGATCGAAGATGTCGTCGGTGTCGATCAGGATCTCGCCGATGTCCGCGGTGAAGTAGTCGCGGATGGCGCGGATGACGAGGCTGGACTCCTGGTAGATCAGGAAGGCGCCCTTGCCGGCCTTGGACGCACCGTCGATGGCGTCCCACAGCTTGAGCATGTAGTTCAGGTCCCACTGCAGCTCTTCGGCGCTGCGCCCGATGCCCGCGGTGCGCGCGATCAGGCTCATGCCCTTGGGGTAGTCGAGCTGCTCGAGGTTGTCCTTCAGCTCCTCGCGCTGTTCACCTTCGATGCGGCGCGAGACGCCACCGCCGCGCGGGTTGTTGGGCATCAGCACCAGGTAGCGGCCGGCCAGACTGACGAAGGTGGTGAGCGCGGCGCCCTTGTTGCCGCGCTCTTCCTTCTCCACCTGCACCAGGATCTCCTGGCCTTCCTTGACGGCATCGCCGATCTTCGCGTCGCGTGCGCTCACGCCTTCGCGGAAGTAGACCTTGCTGATCTCCTTGAACGGCAGGAAGCCGTGGCGGTCTTCGCCGTAGTCGACGAAGCAGGCTTCGAGGCTGGGCTCCACGCGGGTGATGACCGCCTTGTAGATGTTGCCCTTGCGCTGTTCGCGGCCCTCGAGTTCGGTCTCGAAGTCCAGCAGCTTCTGGCCGTCGACGATCGCCAGGCGCCGCTCTTCGGGCTGCGTGGCATTGATGAGCATTCTCTTCACGTGCACTCCTTCCAGGCCGCACGCCCGATGCGCAGCGCGCGGCACACCACGTGCCGGCCGGACCGCGAGGCCCGGCGGGCACTGCTTCGATGCACGAGAGTCGGCAGGGAACCGGAGCGCGAAATGCCCTGGACTGCGCTGGAGGCCCGCCGGGGAGGCGGGCTCAGTCGCGCAGCGTTGGCGCGTGCGTGGCGGCCAGGGGGCGGCGCGGCAAGGGTCCGTCAGCAGTTCCCTGCGGCCCGTGGCCCCCGGGCCGCCCGAGCGGCACCGCGCGCCGGGTGCGGCGCAGCGGTGGCTCGGCCACGGCCAAGCCGGCAACGGTGTGCCGGGGCCGGGAGCCGGGGGTGGGACAGGGGTGCGACATGCCTTGGGGGCGCGCGTGGGCCTGGGCCGTACGCGGGTGCCCGGTCGGCGCGATCTGATGAGTCTCGATCGCGGCGGGGCCGAACACCCTTGAATCTTTCGTGGTCCCGCGCGCTGCTCGCGCAGCCTTCGCGGGGCGGTGGTTCCGTTTGCGAATCTCTGCCGCCGGGACTTCGAGCGTCCGCTTCGCTGAGGCGAGCGCGGCCCGTTCGGGGCCTCGGCGTTGCATCACCTGTTTGCCGCAACGGCGCTGCTCTGGTCCTTTGGTAGAGAGCATCACCCGCGGCGCCCCATGATTGCCCCCTGCGGCGCCTGCTTAAACTCAGAAGAGCCCGGCAAACCGACCGCAAACGCGGCGCAATCAATTGGAGCGGCGAAGTATAGCCAGCAAGCCGGCCGTCACGCGGCCGGCGGCAGCACCGGCCGCCACGCCGCCGCCGAGTGTGCGCCTGCTCACGGTGGACGCCGAATCGGCCGGCCAGCGGCTGGACAACTTCCTGCTGCGGCTGCTCAAGGGCGTGCCCAAGACGCATGTCTACCGCGTCATCCGCTCCGGCGAGGTGCGGGTGAACAAGGGCCGCGCCACGGCCGACACCCGCGTGGCCGAAGGCGACCGGGTGCGGGTGCCGCCGGTGCGCACCTCGGCATCGGCGGCGGCCCGGGCCGAGGGCGAAACGGCGGCGCCGCGCGTGCCGCCGCGGGAGTTTCCGGTGCTGTTCGAGGACGAGCATCTGCTGGCCCTGGACAAGCCGGCGGGCGTGGCCGTGCACGGCGGCAGCGGCGTCAGCTTCGGCGTCATCGAGCAGTTGCGCCGCGCGCGCGAGGGCCGGCCGGGGCATCGGTTCCTGGAGCTCGTGCACCGGCTGGACAAGGAGACCTCGGGCGTGCTGCTGCTGGCCAAGAAGCGCAGTGCGTTGACATCGCTGCAGGAGCAGTTTCGCGAGCGCGGTACGCACAAGGTCTACCAGGCGCTGGTGTGGGGGAATTGGCCGAAGGGCCTGAAGGTCATCGACCAGGCGCTGGCGAAGTCCACCGATGCCCAGGGCGAGCGCCATGTTCACGTGGTGGCGCCGGCGCACGATCAGGCGCGGCGCGCGATCACGCTGGTGAGGGTTCGGGAGGCGCTGGCCGGCGCGTCGTTGCTGGACGTGACGCTGAAGACCGGCCGCACCCACCAGATCCGCGTGCACCTGGCGCATGCCGGCCATGCCATCGTCGGCGACCCCAAGTACGGCGACTTCGCCGCCAACAAGGCGTTCGCGCGCGCGCACCGGTCCGCGCGCATGTTCCTGCACGCCCGCGAACTGGGCTTCGACCACCCGGCCAGCGGTGAACGCATCGTCCTGCTGGCGCCCTTGCCCGCGGAGTGCGAGACACTTCTTGCTTCGCTGCGCTGACTCCGCGACGCCTGCCCGTGACCCGCCCCCGCCGCTTCGACCTCATCGCCTTCGACTGGGACGGCACGCTGTTCGACAGCACCGGGCTCATCGCACGCTGCATCCAGCAGGCCTGCCGTGACGTGGGCATCGCCGCGCCGAGCGACGCCGACGCCGCCTATGTGATCGGCCTCGGCCTGAACGACGCGCTGCGCCACGCGGCGCCCGGCCTGCCGCCCGAGCGCTACCCGGAACTCGGCCGACGCTACCGCCACCACTATCTTGCGCGCCAGCACGAACTCGTGCTGTTCGAGGGCACGCTGGCCATGCTGCGGGCGCTGAAGGTGCGCAACCACTGGCTCACGGTGGCCACCGGCAAGAGCCGCCGCGGCCTGGACGAGGCGCTGGCCAGCGCCCAGCTGCAAGGCGTGTTCGACGGTTCGCGCACTGCCGACGAGACGGCCTCCAAGCCCAGCCCGCTGATGCTCGAGGAACTGATGCGCGAGTTCGGCGCGCAGCCCGCGCGCACGCTGATGATCGGCGACACCACGCACGACCTGCAAATGGCGCGCAACGCCGGCGTGGCGTCGCTGGGGGTGAGCTTCGGCGCCCATGACCACGAGTCGTTTGCCGAGTTCACGCCGCTGGCGGTGCTGCACAGCACGCGCGAGCTGCGCGACTGGCTGCTCGCGCATGCCTGAGCTTCCACCCGACGTGCCGCCGGGCGACGACGCCGACGACGACGCCCCGACCGTGCCGGGCAGCGTCATGACCGACGCGCCGCTGCCGACCGCCGGGGCCGAAGCACCGCCGGCGCCCGAGCCGCTTTGTGCCTCGGCCGACCTCGCCGAGCGCGGCCGGGCGTTCGTGTGGGACGTGATGCTGTGGGGCCGCCCGGCGCGCGCCTTCGCGCTGCGCTTCGACGGCCGGCCGGTGGCTTACCTGAACCGCTGCGTGCACGTGCCCACCGAGATGGACTGGCAGGAAGGCGAGTTCCTCGACATGGACAAGCGCTGGATCCTGTGCTCGATCCACGGCGCGGCCTACGAGCCTGCCGACGGGCGCTGCGTCGGCGGCCCGTGCGGGCGTGGCAAGCTGACACCGGTGCCGGTCGAGGAACGTGGCGGTCAGGTGTATTGGTATCCTTCCAGCGACATCAAGGCGGTCACCTTCGACGAACCGCCGCCCGCCGCGGCCGCGACCGACGAGGGTGCCGCCCCGGCCGCTGCTTCGCCGCCCACCGGCGCGGGCCCGGCTGGCCCGGCAAGCCAGACGGGCCATGACGCCGCCGAAGGGCCGCAGCCGACATGACCGAAGACAACCCCCCCACGCAACCCATGACCGACGCGCAGCGGCTGCCCCCGGCGCCGCTGGCCGAGGCGCCGCCGCCTGCATCGGCGCCGACGTCGGCGCAGGCGCAGGCGCAGGCGCCTGTCGCGGGTCCGGCCCCTGCACAGCAGCGTGGCGCCGCGCGCGAGCCGGCGCCCGGGCCCCAGCTGGCACGCATCGAGTCGACGCTGGAGCGGCTGGCTGGCGCCTTGGTGCTGCACCAGCGCAGCGAGCGGCGCTGGCGCAACTTCTTCCGCGCCTGCTGGTTCGGCCTGGCGCTGGCCGTGGCGTGGGCGCTGTTTTCCTTCAAGTCCGGCCCCATGCCTTCGAGCTCACCGCACACCGCGCTGGTGGAAGTGCGCGGCGAGATCGCCCCCGACACCGAAGCCGGCGCCGAGGCGCTGCTGGGCGCGCTGAAGCAGGCCTTCCAGGACCCCGGCGCGGTGGCGGTCGTGCTGCGCATCAATTCACCGGGCGGCAGCCCGGTGCAATCGGGCATCGTCAACGACGAGATCCGGCGCCTGAAGGCCAAGCACAACAAGAGGGTCTACGCCGTCGTCGACGAGGTGTGCGCCAGCGGCGCCTACTACATCGCGGTGGCCGCCGACGCCATCTACGTCGACAAGGCCAGCCTGGTGGGCAGCATCGGCGTGCTGATGGACGGCTTCGGCTTCACCGGCACGATGGACAAGCTGGGCATCGAGCGCCGGCTCATCACCGCCGGGGAGAACAAGGCGATGCTCGACCCGTTCAGCCCGCTCAGCGACAAGCAGCGCGCCTATGCCAGGCAGATGATCGAACAGATCCACCGCCAGTTCATCGACGTGGTGAAGGCCGGCCGCGGCGAGCGCCTGAAGAAGGACGCGCCGGAGATCTTCTCGGGCCTGGTGTGGAACGGTGAAGAGGCGGTCCGGCTCGGCCTTGTCGATGGCCTGGGCAATCTGGACCACGTCGCCCGCGAGGTGGTGAAGGCCGAGGAGATCGTCGACTACACGCCGCGCGACAACGTCGCCGAGCGGCTGGCCAAGCGATTTGGCGCGGCGATGGGGCAAGGCGTGGTGCGTGCGCTGCGCGACGCCGCGCCCGCGCTGCGCTGAAGCCCGCGACGAGGCCCGAAGACGTGGGCGCATTGCAACCCGTGCCGACACCCGAGGCGGCCGGCCCGAACGAGGCGGCCGACGGGCGCCCGATGGCCGAGCGGCTGTCCGTGGCGCTGCAGTACCTGTTGCCCAAGCAGGCGCTGACGATGGCGATGGGCGCGCTGGCCCGCGCCGAAGGCGGCGCCGCGACGACCGCGGTGGTGCGCTGGTTCATCCGGCGCTATGGGGTGAACATGATGGAGGCGGCCCAGCACGACCCGGCCGTCTACCGCACCTTCAACGACTTCTTCACGCGGCCGCTGGCCCAGGGGGCGCGCTGGATCGAACGCGGCGCCGACCTGGTGTGCCCGGTGGACGGTGCCATCAGCCAGTTCGGTGCCATCGAAGATGACCAGATCTTCCAGGCCAAGGGCCACCGCTACAGCACCACTGCGCTGCTGGGCGGCGACGCGGCGCTGGCCGCGCATTTCCACGGCGGGCACTTCGCCACGCTGTACCTCTCGCCGCGCGACTACCACCGCATCCACATGCCGTGCGCCGGAAAGCTGCTGCGCATGGTTCACGTGCCGGGGGCGCTGTTCTCGGTGAATCCGGCCACGGCGCGTGGAGTGCCGGGCCTGTTCGCACGCAACGAACGCGTGGTCTGCGTGTTCGAGGGCGTTGGCCGGCTGGCCGGCCCCTGGGTGCTGGTGCTGGTGGGCGCCACTGTCGTGGGCAGCATGGCCACCGTGTGGCACGGGGTGGTGAACCCGCCGCGGCCGGGGCGGGTGCGCGAGTGGCGTTACGGGGCAGCAGCCGAGGGCGGCGGTGATGCCGCCGACGCGCCCGCGGTGGCGCTGAAGCAGGGCGACGAGATGGGCCGTTTCCTGCTCGGCTCCACGGTGGTGCTGCTGTTCCCGCGCGGGCCGCTCGCCTGGCATGCCACGTGGCAACCCGGCGGCGCCATCCGCATGGGCGAGCACATGGCCGACCGGCGTTGAGCGTGGGCGACCTCGACGCGGCGCCCGCCCGCGGGCCGCTGGGCGACAGCCAGGACGGCGAGGCTGCCGCGGCCGCCGCCGCGGCGCAAGCGCCCGGCGGCCCGGCGGCGCATGGCCACGTGCACTGGTGGGCGCAGGTGCTGCTGTTCCTGGTGCCGGCGCTGTGGTCGTCGAACTACCTCATCGCGCGCGCATCGCCCGAGGTCATCCACCCGCACAGCCTGGCTTTCGGCCGCTGGGCGCTGGCGTTTGCGCTGATGCTGCCGTTCGTCGGCGCCGGGCTGCTGGCCAACCTGGCCGTGGTGCGGCGCGAGTGGAAACAACTGCTCGTGCTGGGCGCGCTGGGCATGTGGATCTGCGGCGCCTGGGTGTACATCGCGGCGCGCACCACGAGTGCGGCGAACATCGCGCTCATCTACTCGGTGGCGCCGGTGGCCATCGCCATCGTCGGCGTGAAGGTGCTGCACGAGCGGGTGAGCCGGATGCAGTGGGCAGCCATCGCTTCGGCCTTGGCGGGCGTGGTGTTCGTGATCGCGCGCGGCGATCCCGGCAATCTGCTGGCCTTGAGGCTCACCCCGGGGGACCTGTGGATCGTGGCCTGTGCCGTGGCCTGGACTGCGTATTCGGTGCTGCTCAAGCACTGGCATTCGGCGCTCGGCCCCGGCGAGCGCTTGGCGGCCATCATCGGCGGCGGGGTGCTGGCGCTGCTGCCGGCCACGGTGTGGGAGTGGCTGACGGCGCCGCCGCTGGCGCAGCCGTTCGGCACGCAAGCGCTGTTCCTGGTGCTGCTGGCGGCCGTGGTGCCCGGCGTGCTGAGTTACGGGGCGTACTCGCTGCTGCAGCGCGAACTCGGGGCGGCGCGCACGGCGCTGATGCAGTACGTGGCGCCGGTGTACGGCGCGCTGGGCGCGTGGCTGGTGCTGGGCGAGCGGCCGCAGTGGTATCACGCGGCCGGTGCAGCGCTCATCTTGCCGAGCATCTGGTTGGCTTCGCGGCGCGCGCGTTCGAGGTGAGAACCGGGAACGCTGCGCTCGGACGCTGTGTCGCGCCACGGCCACCGGGTGGTCGCCGTCGCTCATGTCCTTGTTCGAGTGCCCAGCTTTGCTGGTCACTCGAATGCATCCTTTACTTCGCTTTGGCGACCCCCCCCCCCGGCAGCCCGATTCCGCGACCGGACCTGGCATTGGGGTACCCGGGACCACAGCCCTCGAGCAGCGCCGAGTGGATCAACCCGCCATCCGCCGAAACCGCGCCAGCGCCCGCACGAAACCGTGATCGCTGCGCCAGCGCTCGCGGCTTTCGTGCAGGTGGTCGTTGAAGACCTCGACGCGGCGGATGTCGCCGAGTGCGAACTTCGAACCCGCCACCAGTTCCTCGCTGACCCAGATCTGGTCGAGCAGCTCCGGCCAGCCCTGGTGGATGTGCGAGTACGCGAGGTCGCGCCTGAGCGCCGGCTCGGTGGCCACCTCCAGCGCGTGGTACAGCGCCACGTCGCGCGCGCCGCGGTCATAGGCCGCGGCCTGGCTGGCGGCGATCATCTGGGTGGTCACCGCGTGGGCGCTGTCGTTCATGTCGCCCAGCAGGACCAGCGGCTCGCCCTGGTGCTCGCCCTGGCGGCCGGTGATCTCCACGACGATGCGCCGCAGTGCCGCCGCCTCGGCCGCGCGCTGCAGCAGCGCGCGCATCGTGGCGCGCGCGGTGACGGCCGGGTCGTCGCGGTCTTCGAGCGCGTTGCCGGCCGCGTCCTGCAGGTACTTCGGGCGCTTGCTCTTCAGGTGCACCACCAGCACGTGCAACGGCTGGCCCCACGCCGTGCGCAGCCGCGCGCGCAGCACCGGGCGCTCGAAGCGCGCGAGCATGCCGATCTCGGGCAGCGCCACCGCCTCGGCGGCGGCGAACTCGGCGATCGAATCCAGCCGTTCGACGGCCAAGCGGGTGACCAGCCCCACGCGCGGCGTGCCCTGCGCACCGCCGCCTGCGCCGGGCGGGTTCTCGGCTCCCGGGGCATGCACCGTGAGTCGCTGCATCCCGCTGCGGGCCACCGCGGCGCGCAGCGCGGCCTCGTCCCACACCTCCTGTACGCCGACGACATCGGCTTGCAGCCGCTCGAACATCGCGCCGAGCCAGGCCGTCTTGCGCTCGAACTCCGCGTCGTCGTAGGGGTCCTGGTTGGGATAGAAGCTGCGACTGGGTCGCGCGAGGTTGAGCAGGTTGGCGGTGGCCAGCTGCAGCGTGGACCACTGGGTGGCCGGCGAGACCGGGGGGGCCTGCGGCGCCGGCAGGGCTGTGGCAGGGGCGGCCATGGCGGGCTCGCTCGCCACGCTCTCAGCGCTGCCGCCGCCGGTCGCCGCCGCTGGCCACGCGCCGGTCGCCGCCATTGGCGGCCCGCCGCTCGAAGCTCGCGCGCGCGTCGCCCCAGGCGTTCTCCAGCTCCAGGCGCTTGATCTCCTCGACCGCCCCCTCGTCGGCGCCGCCGGCCTTGCGCGCCTGCGCGCGCGCCAGCCGCTCCATCAGCCGCAGGTCGCGGTCGGTCAGGCCCATCGCACTGTCGGCCCACAGTTCGACGATCTTCGCCAGGTTCTCGTAGCGCACCGGCGCGGCGATGCGCCGGGCCTGCAGGGCCGCGATGGTGCCGCGCAGGCGCAGGTCGACATCGCGCACCACGCGGTCGAGCGTGGCCTCGCCTTCGCCGGGCTCGGCCACCACGTCGACCAGCTTGCGGTACTGCAGTTCCTCGGCGGTGTACAGGCGCCCGGAGAGGATCATCTCGTTGGCCACCGCGAAGCCGGCCTTGCGGATGGTGAAGTCCCACGCGCCCATGCCCGGGAAGAGGTTGAACAGCACCTCCGGGAAGCCGGCCTGCGCGCCGCGCTCGAAGATGACCTTGTGGAACGGCAGCACGCTTTCCAGCCCGCCGCCCAGCGTGTCGCCCTGCGCCAGCACGGTGGTGTGGATGCCCAGATCGGCGGCGTTCTCCATCCACCACACCAGGTCCACGCAGCGCCGGCCGTACAGCTCGAGCGACTCGATGTCGCCGGCGCGCACCAGCAGCACGAACAGCGACAGGTCGCCGCCGAAGTTGAACACCTGCGGCACGTCGGAGGTCATCACGAAGTGGCGCACCAGCCCGGGGTTGGCGCTGATGTCGTCGAGCATCTGCTGCAGCTCGCCCATCACCGCCAGGCTGTAGCACTGAATCGGCCGCACGCACAGGCGCACGCGCAGCAGCCGCAGGTCGCTGGTCCACTCCAGGCGGATCGACTTGTAGGGCCGCCCCAGCAGCCCGGCCACACCCACCGCCGCCGGCGCAGCCGGCGGGGCGGCGTCGGCCGCGCCTCGGGGACCCGGCGGCACCGCCTCAGGGGCGGGCAGCGGCTCAGACACTCTCGACGATGCGCGTGAAGTGATGGAAGTTGACACGAACCGACTCCACGATCGCGGCCTGCGCCGCTGCCTCCTTGACGTGGTTGAGCACCTGCCGCAGGTCGGCCATGTGCTTGGCGTCCATCGTCGCGTGCGAATCGATGAACGACACGCCGCGGTCGCCTTCGAGCAGCAGCGACTCGCGGATGGCTGCTGCGAACGGCCCGCCGTAGACGCTGGCCACCACTTCCAGCGTGTACAGCATGCCCAGCACCGAGCAGGGGTGGCGCCGATCGGCGGCCCAGTAGTTGTAGCCGTTGAGGCTGAGCGTGTGCACCGAGGGTGCAAACGCGTGCGCGTCGCTGCCGCTGATGCCGATCGCCTCGAGGTCGTTGAGCACCCAGGTCTCGTGCCCGGTCTCCTCGTGCATGTGCTGGTAGAGGAAGTGGCGCACCGGCTGCAGCGCATCGTCGCCCGGGGTCCCCATGCGGCTGGCCGCGGCGGCGCAGGCCGGGTTGAAGTGCCACACGACGTGGAAGAGTTCGAGCAACAGCCTGCGGTAGCGCTCGACGGACATCCCCCGGGCCACCGCATCGAGCACCACGGGGTGGGTCTCGAATGCGCGGCGGTCTTCGTCCGTGCGGCCGACCAGATCGGCGAAAAACCTCGACATGTTCCGGTTCCCAACGGTTTGCCTGCTCTGGGGCAGGCATCGACCAAGACCCGAGTCTAGGCTCAGGCGCGGCGCCGGCACCCGTCCGTCGTCTAGGAGAGGCACCCCTAGAATCCGTCGGATGATCGAGGCGCCATCCGGCCTGCGACGCATTCGCGAGCTGCCCGACGCCCTGGTGAGTCAGATCGCCGCGGGCGAGGTGGTCGAGCGGCCCGCCTCGGTGGTGCGCGAGTTGCTGGACAACGCCCTCGATGCCGGGGCCACCCAAGTCACGCTTCGGCTGGCCGGTGGCGGCGTGCGTTCGCTGGTGGTCGAGGACAACGGCCACGGTATCGCCCGCGCAGACCTGGCGCTGGCGCTCACGCGCCACGCGACGAGCAAGATCACGAGCCTGGCCGATCTCGAGTCGGTGGCGACGATGGGCTTTCGCGGCGAGGCGCTGGCGGCCATTGCCTCGGTGGCCGAGTTGAGCCTTGTCAGCCGCACCGACGGCGACGACCATGCCTGGCGGCTGGAGGCGCACACCGGCGCGGTCACCGCTGCGGCACGGGCCCGCGGCACCACGGTGGAGGTGCAGGAGCTCTTCTTCGCCACGCCGGCGCGCCGCAAGTTCCTCAAGAGCGAGCCCACCGAACTGGCCCACTGCACCGACGCCGTGCGGCGCCACGCGCTGGCGCGGCCGGACGTGGCGTTTTCGCTGTGGCACGACGGGCGGTTGGTGGCGCAGTGGCGTGCGGCATCACCGCCCACGCGGCGCGCCGAGGTGCTGGGGGCCGAGTTCGTGGCGGCCAGCGTGGCGCTGGACATGCGCGCCGGCCCGCTGGCCCTGGAGGGCCGCATCGGGCGGCCGGAAGCGGCGCGCGCGCGCGCCGATCACCAGTACCTGTTCGTCAACGGCCGCTTCGTGCGCGACCGCCTGCTCGCGCACGCGGTGCGCTCGGCCTACGAAGACCAGCTGCACGGCAGCCGCCAGCCGGCCTATGCGCTGTTCCTGGGCATCGCGCCCGAGCTGGTGGACGTGAACGTGCACCCCACCAAGATCGAGGTGCGGTTCCGCGACAGCCGGGCCGTGCACCAGGCGGTGCGACACGCCGTGCAGCAGGCGCTGGCGCCGACGCGGGCGGCAGCCCAGAGCTCAGCAGCGGCCGCCGGCCCGGGGTTGGCGCACGTGTCGCCCGCGGCGGCGGCTGCCGGGGCCGGTCTGTCCTGGCAACCGGGCCTCGCGCTGGCCGATCACCCTGCCGGGCATCGTGACGTTGCAGCGTCACCCGCCTTGCGGGTGGCCGAGCCCGCATCGGCCTGGCGCGCCGCGCCCACGGCCGGCTCGTCGCCGGTGGCGCGCGGCGCCGGGCTGGCCGCCTGGGCGGCGCTGCGTGGGGGTGGCGAGCCCGGCGCCTCGACATGGGCTGGCGATGCCGCTGCCGAAGGCGCCGCGCCGACGGATGCGGCCGCCTGGCCGCTGGGCCGTGCGCTGGCGCAATTGGGCGGCACCTACGTGCTGGCCGAGAACCGCCAGGGCCTGGTGGTGGTGGACATGCATGCAGCCCACGAACGCATCGTCTATGAACGGCTCAAGCGCGCCGCGGCGGCGCGCGACGGCGGCGCATTGCCGTCGCAGCCACTGTTGATCCCGGTGACGTTCGTGGCCACCGCCGCGGAGATGGCGGTGGCCGAGAGCGAAGCGCAGGCACTGGCGGCACTCGGGCTGGACGTCGGGCGGCTGTCAGGCAACACGCTGGCCGTGCGCAGCCAACCGGCCGCGCTGCCCGATGCCGACGTGGCCGAGCTCACCCGTTCGGTGCTGGCCGAACTCGGCAACGCCGACGCCGGCGGCGCCAGCCGCCTCGTGCAGCGCGCCCGTGACGACATCCTGGCCACCATGGCCTGCCATGGCGCAGTGCGCGCGAACCGGCGGCTGACGCTGCCCGAGATGGACGCCTTGCTGCGCGAGATGGAAGCCACCGAGCGCGCCGACACCTGCAACCACGGGCGGCCGACGTGGCGGCAGGTGTCGATGAGGGAGCTGGATGGGCTGTTCCTGCGGGGGCGGTGAGGTTCCTGGTCTGCTGGGGTTGCCCTTCTTGGGGTGCTTCCTACTCCCGCGCAGCCGGGTCTCGCCCCGGCGGGCGAGTTACTTTCATTTGTTGGCCCAAATGAAAGTAACCAAAGCAAAGGGCCCTTTGCGCACGCCTGTGCCGTTGGCCGCTCGGTGGCGTCTCGCATGAGGTTTCCTCTTCGATCAGCCTTTTGGGTTGTGCCTTCTTGTTGTTGGCCAGTGGCGGCCCGTCAGGTTGTCATTGGTGGTCGGCGTCGGTTGTCTCGTGGGACGCCCCGTGTTGCCGAGCTCCATACGAGCGGGCACCACGAACAATCGCGGCAAGCCTGGTTTCACCTCGTGATGCGCCGCCCGCACCGACCATGACAAGCTCACGTTGAACTGCGGAGCAAAAGGGAAAGCGGCACAACTCAATAGGCCGATCGAAGAGGAAACCTCATCCGAATCGCCGCCAAGCGAATGACGGCGACCACGTGCACAGCAGGCCCTTTGCTTTGGTTACTTTCATTTGGGCCAACAAATGAAAGTAACTCGCCCGCCGGGGCGAGACCCGGCTGGGTGGGAGTACGAAACGCTCCGCACAACGCCAAGACCGCCCGACCGAGAAGGGTCTCGCCCAGGCCGTGATCAAGCCGCCAGCAGCTGCCGCAGCACAAACGGCAAGATGCCCCCGTGCTTGTAGTAGTCGACCTCGATCGCCGTGTCGATGCGCAACGTGACAGTCACTTCGCGCTTCGCACCATCGGGCGCCGTGATCACGAGCCTCGCTTCGCTTTGCGGTTTGATCTCCGCGCCCAGCACCACGTCGATCGTCTCGTCACCTTTCAGCCCCAGGCTCTCCCACGAGTTGCCGGCCTTGAACTGCAGCGGCAGTACGCCCATGCCCACCAGGTTGCTGCGGTGGATGCGCTCGAAGCTCCTGGCGACCACGGCCTTGATGCCCAGGAGCTGCGTGCCCTTGGCCGCCCAGTCGCGGCTGGAGCCGGTGCCGTACTCCTCGCCGCCGAAGACGACGGTGGGCGTGCCTTCGGCGATGTAGGCCATCGCGGCGTCGTAGATGGCCATCTTCTGGCCGCCCTTCAACGTGTAGCCGCCCTCTTCGCGTGAGCCGTCGGCCTTCGCTGGCAGCATCAGGTTCTTCACGCGCACGTTGGCGAAGGTGCCGCGCATCATCACGTCGTGATTGCCGCGGCGCGCACCGTAGCTGTTGAAGTCGGCCTTGCCCACGCCTTGCCCGACGAGGAACTTGCCCGCCGGCGTGCTGTCTTTGAAGCTGCCCGCGGGGCTGATGTGGTCGGTGGTGATGCTGTCGCCGAACAGCGCCATGATCTTGGCGCCCCGAACGCCCATCTGGCCCGCATCCAGCGCCGCCGGCTGCATCTTGAAGCCGTCGAAGAACGGAGGCTTGGCGATGTAGGTGCTCTTGGGCCAGGTGTAGACCTGACCGGTGACGCCCTTGACCTCGTCCCACAACTTGCCGGGTTCGCCCTTGACCTTGGCGTAGTTGGCCTTGAAGGCCTTGGGGTCCATCGCCAGCTTCATCAGCTTGTAGACCTCGTCGCTGGTGGGCCAGATGTCGCCGAGGTAGACCGGCTTGCCCTTCTTGCCGTACCCCACAGGCTCGGTCATCAAGTCCTTCGTCACGCTGCCCGCGATGGCATACGCCACCACCAGCGGCGGGCTGGCCAGGAAGTTGGCCTTCAGGTTCGGGTGGATGCGCGCTTCGAAGTTGCGGTTGCCCGAAAGCACCGCGGCACAGACGAGGTCGTTGTCGGTGATGACCTTGTTCAGCTCGGCCGTCAGGTCGCCGGCGTTGCCGATGCAGGTGGTGCAGCCGTAGGCCGCCACCGCGAAGCCCAGCTCCTCGAGGTAGGGCAGCAACTTGGCCTTGGTGAGGTACTCGGTGACGATGCGCGAGCCGGGGGCCAGCGAGGTCTTGATGTGCGGCTTGACCTTCAGCCCCGCGGCCACCGCCTTCTTGGCCAGCAGGCCGGCCGCCAGCAGCACGCCGGGGTTGCTGGTGTTGGTGCAACTCGTGATGGCGGCGATCAGCACGTCGCCGTTCTTCACGTCGATGCCGCTGTCGGTCTTGAACACCTGGCCGAGCCTTTCGGCCGGCTGGTTGAAGCCGTTGTCGGCGGTCGGCTTGCTGAACAGCTCGCCGAACTTCTTGGCCAGGTGTGTGATCTCGATGCGGTCTTGCGGGCGCTTGGGGCCGGCGAGGCTGGGCGTCACCGTGGACAGATCGAGCTTCACCACGCTCGTGTAGTCGATGCTGCCGAGGGACTTGGAGGCACCTTTGGTGCCGGGCACGCCGAACAGCCCTTGCGCCTTGAAGTAGGCCTCGAAGGCTTCGATCTCTTCCTTCGTTCGGCCGGTGCCCTGGAAGTATTCGATCGTGCGCTCGTCCACCGGGAAGAAGCCCATCGTCGCGCCGTATTCGGGTGCCATGTTGGCGATGGTGGCGCGGTCAGGCAGCGCCAGCGTCCTGGTGCCCTCGCCGAAGAACTCGACGAACTTGCCCACCACCTTGTGGCGGCGCAAGATCTCGGTGACGGTGAGCACGAGGTCGGTGGCCGTGACGCCTTCGCGCAGCTTGCCGGTGAGTTCGAAGCCCACCACATCGGGCGTCAGGAAGTACACCGGCTGGCCGAGCATGGCGGCCTCGGCCTCGATGCCGCCCACGCCCCAGCCGACCACGCCGATGCCGTTGATCATCGTCGTGTGGCTGTCGGTGCCGACGAGCGAGTCCGGGTAGTACACGCCGTCCTTGCCCTGGTGCACGCCGCGCGCCAGGTACTCCAGGTTCACCTGGTGCACGATGCCGAAGCCTGGGGGCACGACGCCGAAGGTGTCGAAGGCCTGCATGCCCCACTTCATGAACTCGTAGCGCTCCTGGTTGCGCTGGAACTCGAGCTTCATGTTGAGGTCCAGCGCCTCCTTCTTGCCGAAGTGGTCGACCATCACCGAGTGGTCGACGACCAGGTCCACCGGGACCAGCGGCTCGATGGTCTTGGGGTTCCGGCCCATCTCGGCGGCCACGTTGCGCATGGCGGCCAGGTCGGCCAGCAGCGGCACGCCGGTGAAGTCCTGCAGCACCACGCGCGCCACGACGAACGGGATCTCCTCGGTGCGTGCGGCGTCGGCCTGCCAGTTCGCGAGTTGGCGCACGTGCTCCTCGGTGACACGCCGGCCGTCGCAGTTGCGCAGAACGCTCTCCAGCACGATGCGCAGCGACACCGGCAGCCGCGAGACGTTCGGGAACTGCCTGGTCAGTTCGGGCAGCGAGAAGAAGGTGCTCGATTTGCCCAGAGGCTTGCGGGTGGAGGCGAAGGCGTGGGCCATGGTCGGGGCTCCTGCGGGGTGGCGCTCGCCCATTGTGCGGTGCACGCGCGTCGGCCGACGAGGGCACTTACGCCGCAACGGGTGCCGGATCGAGCCGACGGGGTGCCCTGCAAAGCGAAATCAAGGGGGCATTCGAGGGACCAGCGCAGCTGGGCCCTCGACAGCGGACATGCGCGGCGCAGGGCACCCCGTCGGCTCGATCCAGCCACCACCGTCGGAGCGCGGCAAGGCCTGACGGCCTCGCCGCTCGCTGCGTTGGCAAGCGGCTTAACCGCTACACCGCGACGGACTTTGCCGTCTCCGCGTACTCCTCGATCTGGTCGAAGTTCATGTAGCGGTAGACGCTGGCGGCATCCTTGTTGATGATGCCCATCGCCTCGTGGTACTGGGCCACGGTGGGGATCTTTCCCAGCTTGCTGGCGATGGCGGCCAGCTCGGCCGAGGCCAGGTACACGTTGGTGTTCTTGCCCAGGCGGTTGGGGAAGTTGCGCGTGCTGGTCGAGACCACCGTCGCGCCCTCGCGCACCTGCGCCTGGTTGCCCATGCACAGGCTGCAGCCGGGCATCTCGGTGCGCGCACCGGCGGTGCCGAAGGCGGCGTAGTGGCCTTCCTTGATCAGCTCGCTCTGATCCATCTTGGTCGGCGGCGCGACCCACAGCTTGACCGGGATGTCGCGCTGGCCGCCCAGCAGCTTCGCGGCGGCGCGGAAGTGGCCGATGTTGGTCATGCACGAGCCGATGAAGGCCTCGTCGATCTTCGTGCCGGCCACGGCGGAGAGCAGCCGGGCGTCATCGGGGTCGTTCGGGCAGCACAGCACCGGTTCCTTCAGCTCGTCGAGGTTGATCTCGATGACGGCGGCGTACTCCGCGTCCTTGTCGGCCTCCAGCAACTGCGGCTTGGCCAGCCACGCCTGCACCGACTTGATGCGGCGCTCCAGCGTGCGCTTGTCCTGGTAGCCGTCGGCGATCATGTTCTTCATCAGCACGACGTTGCTGTTCAAGTACTCGATGACCGGTTCCTTGTTCAGCTTGATCGTGCAGCCCGCGGCGCTGCGCTCGGCGCTGGCGTCGGAGAGCTCGAAGGCCTGTTCCACCTTCAGGTCGGGCAGGCCCTCGATCTCGAGGATGCGGCCGCTGAAGACGTTCGTCTTGCCGGCCTTGGCCACGGTGAGCAGGCCTGCCTTGATGGCGTAGTACGGGATGGCGTGCACCAGGTCGCGCAGCGTCACGCCCGGCTGCATGGTGCCCTTGAAGCGCACCAGCACGCTCTCGGGCATGTCCAGCGGCATCACGCCGGTGGCGGCGCCGAAGGCCACCAGGCCCGAGCCGGCCGGGAAGCTGATGCCGATGGGAAACCGCGTGTGGCTGTCGCCACCGGTGCCCACGGTGTCGGGCAGCAGCAGGCGGTTGAGCCACGAGTGGATGACGCCGTCGCCCGGCCGCAGGCTCACGCCGCCGCGGTTGCTGATGAAGGCCGGCAGTTCGCGATGCGTCTTCACGTCCACGGGCTTGGGGTAGGCCGCGGTGTGGCAGAAGCTTTGCATCACGAGATCGGCGCTGAAGCCCAGGCACGCCAGGTCCTTGAGCTCGTCGCGCGTCATCGGGCCGGTGGTGTCCTGGCTGCCGACGGTGGTCATCCTCGGCTCGCAGTAGGTGCCCGGGCGGATGCCTTGGCCCTCGGGCAGGCCGCAGGCGCGGCCGACCATCTTCTGGGCCAGCGTGAAGCCGGCCTGGGTGGCGGCCGGCGGCTGCGGCAGGCGGAACGTGGTGGAAGCCGGCAGCCCGAGGAACTCGCGCGCCTTGGCGGTGAGCGAGCGGCCGATGATCAGGTTGATGCGGCCGCCGGCACGCACCTCGTCGAACAGCACGTCGCTCTTGATCTTGAACTCGGCCACCGTCTGGCCGCCCTTCAAGAGCTTGCCCTCGTAGGGGCGCACGTCGATCACGTCGCCCATCTCGAGCTTGGAGACGTCCACCTCGATGGGCAGCGCACCGCTGTCTTCCTGCGTGTTGAAGAAGATCGGCGCGATCTTGCCGCCAAGCGTGACGCCGCCGAAGCGCTTGTTCGGCACGTACGGGATGTCCTGCCCGGTGGCCCAGATGGCGCTGTTGGTGGCGCTCTTGCGGCTGGAGCCGGTGCCCACCACGTCGCCCACGTAGGCCACCAGATGGCCCTTCTTCTTCAGGTCCTCGATGAAGCGGATCGGGCCGCGCTTGCTTTCTTCCTCGGGCTTGAAGGCTGCGTCGGGGCGCGAGTTCTTCAGCATCGCCAGGTAGTGCAGCGGGATGTCGGGGCGGCTCCACGCGTCGGGCGCCGGGCTGAGGTCGTCGGTGTTGGTCTCGCCAGGCACCTTGAACACCGTGACCGGGATGGACTTGGGCACCTCCGGCCGCGAGGTGAACCACTCGGCCTCGGCCCAGCTCTTCATCACCGCCACGGCGTGCGCATTGCCGGCGCGTGCCTTCTCGGCCACGTCGTTGAAGAAGTCGAACATCAGAAGCGTCTTCTTCAGGCCCGCGGCGGCCACCGCGGCCACCTCGGCATCGTCGAGCAGCTCGATGAGCGGGTGCACGTTGTACCCGCCGACCATGGTGCCCAGCAGCTCCGTGGCCTTGGCCCGGGACACCAGGCCCACCTTCAGCTCGCCATGCGCCACTGCGGCCAGGAAGCTGGCCTTGACCTTGGCCGCGTCGTCCACGCCGGGCGGCACGCGGTGCGTGAGCAGCTCGAGCAGGAACGCCTCTTCGCCCTTCGGCGGGGCCTTGATGAGCTCGATCAATTCGGCCACCTGCTCGGGGGCAAGCGGCAGCGGCGGGATGCCGAGCGCGTTGCGTTCGGCGGCGTGTTGGCGGTAGGCGGTCAGCATCGGGGTGCTCCAGGGCGAATGGGGGGAGTCGGGCCTTCAGGCTTTCGGGACGATGACCTTGAGTCCCTTGAAGTAGTCGCGATAAAAACCGGCGTCACGGGTGATCAGGCCCTGGCATTGCAGCAGCGCGTGGGCGCCGATCAGGAAGTCGGCCACCACGCGTTCGCGCCGGCCGCCGCGGTCGCGAAAGCGGCGCTGCATGTGGCCGGCACGTACCGCCGCCTGCTCGGAGGTCGGAAGGTAACGAATGCCCAGGGCATTGAGTGTGTCCATCGCCGTTTCCTGCGTGTCCAGCAGGGTCTGCACTTCGGCGGCGACGGCGTCGCAGACCACCACGTCGCCGGCCGACAGCGCCTCGCCGATGCAGGCCCCGGAGGACTCGGCGAACTGGCGATCGCCGACCAGCAGGTCCACCACGACGGAGGAGTCCAGCGCGATCATGGCGGTGGGTGCAGCTCGGTCGGGCCGGGGTTACTTGTCTTCGGGCGGCGGATAGGGGTCACCCGGGGCGCGGCCGCGGATCGCCCGCATCGCCTCGTCGGTGCTGCGAAAACCTTCGGCCAGCTTGAAGCGCCCGCGTACCTTGCGCAGCGCCTCGCTCACGTCCTTGCGCAGGATGATGCGCCCGCCGTCGAGTTCGACCTTGAGCTTGGTGCCCTTGGTCAGGCCGAGCGCCTCACGCACGGCCTTGGGCAGCGTGATCTGTCCGCGCTCGGCAACGGTGGCGTCCATGCAGAAATCCCCACTCAGACTGCAATCTACGTACCAATCAGGTATGCGTGAAGTCTACGTACTTCGGTCTGCCAAGGCAAGCCGGCCATGCCAGTCGGTTGGCGCAATCTGACCGGAAGTCCCGCCGTCGGGCCCCGCCAGCGCGCCATGTGCCATGTGCCATGTGCCTTGCGCCATGTGTGCCGCCGGCGGCTGCCCCAGGGCCAGGGGCGCCGCGGCAGGTACGGCGGCTGGCCACCGCGTGGCAGGCGCCCCGGCGTAGTCCAGCCCGAAACAGCCCCGTCCTGCGCCCCGGCGCAGCGCCCCGGCGCAGCCCCGCGGTGCCGAACGGCGACGGCGAGCGGCCTACCCGGCCGGGCAGTCCTTGACGGCGAACTCCACGCGACGGTCCAGCGCATCGCGTCCGTCGTCGGTGCCCAGCCCCGAGATGTTCTTCGACGAACCGGCGCCCCCGGCCTTGGTGCGCCTGCCCAGTGCCGGGGCTGCCGTGTCCAGCCGCTGCTTCACGTACTGCGCGCGCATCAGTGATAGCCGCTCGTTCATCGGCTCGGGGCCGGTGCGGCTGGTGTGGCCCGTGATCTCCAGGCAGGCGGTGCGCGCGGCCGCGCGCTGGGCCAGCTGCGCCATCCACATG
This sequence comes from Rubrivivax sp., assembly GCA_016789865.1. Taxonomy (GTDB): domain Bacteria; phylum Pseudomonadota; class Gammaproteobacteria; order Burkholderiales; family Burkholderiaceae_C; genus Rubrivivax. The sequence goes on along the minus strand of JAEUPC010000172.1, from coordinate 1,889 downwards.
TGATAAGCGCCGCTGACCTGTGGGTCGGGCAGGAACAACGTGGAGCCGGGGCGGAACAGGAACTTGAGGCCAAGCTGGTTCTGCGCGAGGCCGAAATCGACGATGCGAGAGAAGGCCTGGGCGGCTTCTTCCTTGCGGTTCAGCCGGCTGGCGGCAAGGTAGATGCCGTTGTGCACGCGCAGCTGGTCGCCGCCGGGCTGGCGCAGCACGCCCTTGAAGAGGTCCAGCGCCTCTTCGTGCTGACCTTTGCCCAGCGCGATGACGGCGTCGTTGATCATCGCCGCGGACATGATGCGGTCGTAGTAGGCCGGGTTGATCGGGTCGCCGGCGCGGGTGCCTTGGCAAGTGCGCACGTAGCCGGTGATGGCCGGGTCGGGGGCCCAGGCCGGGCTGTCCAGGAAGAAGGCGGTGGGTGTCATGTCCACGCCGTCCATCGCCGCGCGCGCAAAGCCCTTGCTGACGATCTTGCCGGTGCGCAGATCAACTAGCGCCAGGCACACGCGGTGCCAGTCGCGACCGGGCTTGTTGGTGCCGTCCATGTTCACGGCCGTGAAGGTGCCGATGAACAGCAGCGGCCCCTTGGCCAGCGTGGCGCTGGTGAATGGCTGCAGTTCGAATTGTGGAAAGCGCTCCTTCACGAATGCGCTGACGCGGCCTTCGATCGACTCGGTGGCCAGCGTCTGGTAGCCGGAGTTGCCGTCGACCAGCGGGTCGATGACCAGCGGGATCTTCGCCCCGGCGCTGCGGCCCGTGGTGGCCGGGTCGACCTTGGCGGTGCCGAACAGGTTGCCGGCAGCGAACAGCACGGCGTCGGGCAGCGGCATGATCGGTGGTGGCGCCGGAGGCGCCGCCGCAGGCGGCGGGGGTGCCGCGGGGCGGGCGGCCGGGGCCGGCGCCGCAGCCGGCGGGGCCGAGGTCGCCGAAGGCGCCGCCGCGTTGGCGGGCGCGGCGATCCCCGGGCCACCCGGCTGGCCCGTTGGTGCCGCGGCGCGGGCTCCCGAGGGCGCGGTGGCTGGCGCGGCCGCGGGTGGCGCGGTGGTTGTCGCCAGCTCGGCGCAGCCCGCGGAGACCGCGCAAAGCGCCGCAGCAGCGAGGGCCAGGCCCATGACGCGAAGCGCGCGGGACCCGTGTGCGGGGGCAGCGGTGATGGGGCTTGAAGTCATCGGCATTCTTTCTGCATGTGGGCCATGTCGGCCGGGCCGAGCGGCTCGCCCAGTTGTGCGCGAATGAGAAGCGCGGCGCAGCGCTCGGACAGCGCGCCCGGCCGGGGCCGGGTCGGCGAGCTCTGCGCAGTGGTGTTGGGCGCGGGCGCGGCCGGGCGCGCCGCGGGGGGCGCGTCGGGCTTGCGCGGCGCCGGTACGGGCCCTTGGGGCACCCGCGCGGCGAGCGCGCCCTGGGCCGCCGCAGGTTCGCCGGTGGTGGCCGCGGGCGGCGCCGCCGCGACGGGCTGCACGCGCCCGGCGGTGCCGGTCGTCGTTCCGGAAGGTGTGGTGGCGCCGGGCGGCGCCGCGGCCGACGGACTTGATGGAGACGGCGGCAACGACGACGGCGCCGGTGAGCCGGCGGTGGCTGCCTCGCCACCCTCGACCGCGACGCGCGGGCCGGCACCTGCAGCCAGCGCGGGTCCGGGGCCAGGTGCGGGCGCGGTGCCGGCCGCGACGACTTCATTGCGCTCGCGAAGCTGCCGCAATTGCTCCTCGAGCCGCCTTTGCTCGCGCTCGCGCTGCTCCAGCAGCGTCTGCAACCGGGCCAGCTCTTCGCGGCGCGAGGCATCGTCGCGACCGCCGCCGCGGCCCGGGTTGAACATGAAGTTCGCCGTCAGCGACGTGTTCACCCACGGGATCTGGCGCTGCTGCGTGTCGCGCAGCACCTTCACCCGCACGTTCTTG
>JAEUPC010000169.1 GCA_016789865.1 Rubrivivax sp. | reverse complement strand
CAACCAGCGCCTGCGAACCGTTTTCGAGGACGTCTCGGGCTATGAGCTCGCCGACGCCGACGGCGAGGCCAGCTTCGTCGAACTGGGACTGGACTCCTTGACGCTGACCCAGGTGGCCATGCAGCTGAAGAAGGAGTTCGCTCTGAACATCACCTTCCGGCAGCTGATGGAGAGCTACCGGAGCTTCGACGCCCTCGCCGAGCATCTCGACGCCACTCTGCCGGCCGACGCGGTCGCAACCGCTTCGGTGGCTGCCGCGCCAACCACCGCCGTGGCGGCCGCGCCCATCGGCCTGCCCGCGGCCTCGGCGCCGGCATTGCCGGCGATGGCCATGCCCTCGTTCCCGATGCCCGCAGGAGCCGCGTCGAGTCTCGTCCAACAGGTCATCCAGCAGCAGATGCTGCTCATGGCCCAGCAGCTTGCGTTGCTGCAAGGGCAGCCGGCCGGCGCCGTGGCCGCGACGCCCGCTGCGGCCGCAGGGGCCGCTGCCGCGGCACCTTCCACGACGCCGAGCGTGAAGCCCGCCGCTGCGGCTTCGGCACCGCCGGCAGCCAAGCCGGCGGCCCCCGCCGCGCCGACCGCCCCGGCCGACGAGGAGGCCGCCCTCGCGCACAAGAGCTACGACGTCAAGAAGGCCTTCGGCGCCATCGCCCGCATCCACACCGCAGGCACCGAGATGAGTGAGCGCCAGCGCGCCCGCCTCGACGCCTTCATGCGCCGCTACATCCAGAAGACGAAGCGCAGCAAGGAGTACACGGTCCAGCATCGGCCGCACCTCGCCGACCCGCGTGTCGTCAATGGCTTCCGGCCGCAGCTCAAGGAAATCATCTACCAGATCGTGATCGAGCGCTCCAAGGGCTCGCACATGTGGGACCTCGACGGCAACGAGTACGTCGACGCGCTCAACGGCTTCGGCATGAGCCTGTTCGGTTGGCAGCCCGACTTCGTGCTCGACGCGGTGAAGAAGCAGCTCGACGGCGGCTACGACATCGGCCCGCAGCACCCGCTGGCAGGCGTTGTGGCCCAGCTGATGTGCAAGCTCACCGGCTTCGACCGCGCCGGACTGTGCAACACCGGCTCGGAAGCGGTGATGGGCTGCGTGCGCATCGCCCGCACCATCACCGGCCGCAGCAAGATCGCGATCTTCGCCGGGGCTTACCACGGCATCTTCGACGAAGTGATCGTGCGCGGCACGAAGAAGCTGAAGTCGATCCCGGCCGCGCCCGGCATCCTGCCCAACACCGCCGAAAACGTGGTGGTGCTGGACTACGGCACGCCCGAGACGCTGCAGTGGCTGAAGGACAACGCCAAGGACCTGGCCGCGGTGCTGGTGGAGCCGGTGCAAAGCCGCCGGCCCGACTTCCAGCCCAAGGAATTCCTGCGCGAGTTGCGCACCCTCACCGAGCAGAACGGCTCGCTGCTCATCTTCGACGAGGTGGTCACGGGCTTCCGCTCGCACCCCGGCGGCATCCAGGCACTCTTCGGCATCCGCGCCGACCTCGCCAGCTACGGCAAGGTCGTGGGCGGCGGCTTCCCGATCGGCATCATCGCCGGCAAGCGCGAGTTCATGGACGCGCTCGACGGCGGCCACTGGGAGTTCGGCGACGACTCCATCCCCACGGTGGGCGTCACCTACTTTGCGGGCACCTTCGTGCGCCACCCGCTGGCACTGGTGGCCGCCAAGGCGGTGCTGGAACACCTCGACCGCGAAGGCGCCGAGCTGCAGGCCACGCTCACGCGCAGCACCGCGGCGATGGTCGACGAGCTCAACGCCTTCTGCCGCGAGGTGGGTGCGCCGATCGTGCTGAAGTCGTTCAGCTCGGTGTGGAAGGTCTTCTTCAACGAAGACCACCCGCTGCAAGACTTGCTGTTCGCGATGATGCGCAACCGCGGCGTGCACATCCTGGACAACTTCCCCTGCTTCATGACCACGGCGCACACCGCGCAGGACATCGCCGTCATCAAGACCGCGTTCAAGGAGGCGGTGGCCGAGCTGCAGGAGGCCGAGTTCATCCCGCGCCGCGTGAGCGCGCGCTCGGTGGACTTCGACGCCTCTCGCCCGCCGGTGCCCGGCGCACGCCTGGGGCGTGACGCGGAGGGCAAGCCGGCGTGGTTCGTCGCCAACCCGCAGGCCCCGGGCAAGTACATCAAGGTGGACGTGCAATGACCGCGGCGAGCAAGTCCCCCGTGCCGCAGCTCACCGAGATCGACTACGACCCCTTCGCCAGCGCCGAGCTGGCCCGCGCCGTGCCCACCACCGAGCCGCAGCGCGAGGTGTGGCTGGCGGTGCAGATGGGGGAGTCGGCCTCGCTGGCCTACAACGAATCGGTGACGCTCGAGTTCGGCGGCGCACTCGACCTGGCTGCGCTGCAGAACGCACTGCTGGCCCTGTCGGACCGCCATGAGGCGCTGCGCACCACCATCAGCCAGGACGGCCAGAGCATGCTCGTGGCCGCGCGCGGCAGCCTGCAGGCCGCGGTGATCGACCTGCGCGGGCGCGCCGCGGCCGAACAGCAGGCCGAGTGCGCGCGCCTGAAGGCCGCCGCGGTGGAGGCCCCCTTCGACCTCGTCAACGGCCCGCTCGTGCGCGCGCAGATCGTGCAGCTGGAGGGCAGCCGCCACCAGCTCATCCTCACCGGCCATCACATCGTCTGCGACGGCTGGTCCTTCGGCGTGCTCGGCAAGGACCTGATGTCGCTGTACGACTGCGCGCAGCGCGGCCGCGACAGTGGCGAGCTGCCCGTGCCCGACAGCTTTGCCGACTACGCGCTGCTGCAGCTGGACACGGCGCACGTGGCCCAGGCAGAAGCCGACGTGCAGTATTGGCTGGGCTGCTTCAAGGACACGCCGCCGCTGCTGGACCTGCCCGCCGACCGGCCGCGGCCGGCCGTGCGCCGCTTCGATTCGCGCCGCGAGGACGTGGCGCTGGACGCCGCGCTCATGCGCGGCGTCAAGGCCGCCGGCGCCAAGCACGGCGCGAGCCTGTTCGCCACGCTGTTCTCCACCTTCGCCGCGCTGATGGCGCGGCTGGCGCGCAGCGACGATGTGGTGGTGGGCATCTCGGCGGCCGGCCAAGCGGTGGAAGGCCAGCAGTGGCTGGTCGGCCATTGCGTGAACATGCTGCCCGTGCGGCTGGCCATCGATGTCGAGCAGCCGGTACCGGCGCTGCTGGCGCAGGGGCGCTCGGCAGTGCTCGATGCCTACGAGCACCAGTCGTGCACCTTCGGCGCGCTGCTCAAGCACATGAAGCTGCCGCGCGACGCCAGCCGGCCGGCGCTGGTGCCGGTGGTCTTCAACCTCGACACGGCGATCACCGCCGACGAGCTTTCCAAGAGCGGGCTGAAGGTGCAGTTGCACTCCAACCCGCGCCACTACGAGAACTTCGAGGCCTTCCTCAATGCCAGCCAGCTCGACGACGGCGGCGTGCTGCTGGAGCTTCAGTACAACACGGCGCTGTTCGACCGCGCGACCGTGCAGCGCTGGCTGGCGCTGTACCGGCGCGCGCTGCAGCGGCTGGTGGAAGGCCGCAGCGCGAGCATCGCCGAGATGCTGGCGCCCGACGAGGCCGACGCCGCGCTGGTGGCCGGCTTCAACCGCACCCAGCACGACTACGAGCCCAGCATGCGGCTGGGCGACCTGCTGGTGCGCGGCCTGCGCGAACATGCCGGGCAGACGGCCGTGGTGTTCGAAGGCCGCGAGGTCGGCTACGCCGAGTTCGAAGGCCTCGCCTGGGCCGTGGCGCACCAGCTGCGGCAGCGCGGCGCGAAACCGGGCACGCTGGTGGGCGTGTGCCTGGAGCGCAGCGTGGAGATGGTGGCCGCGCTGATCGGCACGGTGCTGGCCGGTGCGGCCTACGTACCGCTGGACCCCACGTTGCCGCCCGAGCGGCTGCGCCAGATGTCCGACGACGCGCAGCTGTCGCTGGTGGTCTCGCGCAGCGGCGAGTGGGCGCGCGCCAAGGCGGGCTTCGCCGCCGGGCTGCAGCCGCTGCTGCTAGACGGCCTGGCGCCGCAGGCCGCCGGCGAGCTCGTGGGCACGCCGGCCGACCCGGCCTACGTGATCTTCACCTCGGGCTCCACCGGCCGCCCCAAGGGCGCGATGAACGCGCACCGCGGCATCGTCAACCGGCTGCAGTGGATGCAGCAGGCCTACCAGCTGCGCCCGGGCGACCGCGTGATGCAGAAGACGCCGTTCACGTTCGACGTGTCGGTGTGGGAATTCTTCTGGCCGTTCATCACCGGCGCCACGCTGGTGGTGGCACGGCCCGAAGGGCACCGCGACGGCGGCTACCTGGTCGATCTGATCCGCCGTGAGCGCGTGTCGGTGATGCACTTCGTGCCGTCGATGCTGCGGCTGTTCCTGGCCGAAGGCGGCGTGCGCGAGTGCACCTCGCTGCGCCAGGTGGTGTGCTCGGGCGAGGCCCTGCCGGCCGACGCGGTGGAGCGCTTCTTCGAGCTGCTGCCCGGCGTGAAGCTGGACAACCTCTACGGCCCCACCGAGGCGGCGGTGGACGTGACCTGGTGGCCCTGCGATCCGCAGGACCGCTCGGGCACGGTGCCCATCGGCCGGCCGATCGCCAACACACGCATGTACGTGCTCGACGAGAAGCTGCGCCCGCTGCCCGTGGGTGTGCCGGGCGACCTCTACATCGGTGGCGTGCAGGTGGGCATGGGCTACGTGGCGCGGCCCGAGCTGACGGCCGAGCGCTTCATCGCCGACCCGTTCGTGGCCGGCGGCCGCATGTACAAGACCGGCGACGTGGCGCTGTGGCGCGCCGACGGCGCGCTCATCTACCTCGGCCGCTCGGACTTCCAGGTCAAGCTGCGCGGCTACCGCATCGAACTCGGCGAGATCGAGGCCCAGCTGCAGCGCGAACCAAGCGTGGCTGCGGCCACCGTCGTCACCTGGAGCGACGGCAGCGGCGACATGCGCCTGGTGGCCTATGTCGTGCCGCAGCCCGGGCGGCAGGCCGACGCCGCCGCGCTGCGCGAGTTTCTGCGCCAGTCGCTGCCCGATTACATGGTGCCGCAGCACGTGGTGGCGCTGGCGGCAATGCCGCTGCTTTCCAGCGGCAAGGTCGACCGGCGCGCGCTGCCGGCGCCGGTGTTCGAGGTGTCCGCCGCCGGCGAACGCCTGGCACCGGAGACGGCCACCGAAGCCGCGGTGTTGAAGGCGATGGAGGAGATCCTTCGGCTGCCCGGCATCGGCGTCACCGATGACTTCTTTGCGCTCGGCGGCCACTCGCTGCTGGTGGCGCGCCTGACGGCGCGGCTGAACTCCGAGATGGAGCTGGGCCTGCCGATGCGCACGGTGTTCGAGGCGCCCACCGCACGGCGGCTCGCCGCCGCCATCGAGAGCGCGCGCCAGACGGGCGTGGGCGCGCAGATGCGTCGCATCCCGAAGCAGGCCGATCAGAGCCGCGCGCCGCTGACGGTGATGCAGGATCGCATCCGCCTCGTCGTCGAGATGAACCCGGCCAGCGTGCTCTACAACACGCCGTCGGCGCACCGGCTGAAAGGTCCGTTCGACCGCGCCGCGTTCGAGCAGGCCTTCGAGCAGATGGTGGCGCGGCAGCCGAGCCTGCGCACGGTCATCCGCAAGGGTGGGGGGCGCGACGCGGCCGAGCAGCACGTGGTGCCGCCGTTCAAGCCGGCGCTGCCCTTCGAGGACCTGAGCGCGCTGCCAGAGGCCGAGCGCGAGCGCGAGATGCTGCGCCGCATGCACCTCGTCATCGACGCACCGATGCCGATCGACCAGGCGCCGCTGTTCCGCGCCGTGTTGTACCGGCTCGGGCCCGAGGAGCATGGCTTCCTCTTCATGCCGCACCACGTCATCTGGGACGGCTGGTCGTTCGACCTCGTCTACCAGGAGATGGCCGATCTCTACGCCGCCGCACTGGAGCGCCGCGCGCCGAAGCTGCCGGCACCGCCGCTGACCTACGTGGACTACGCGCACTGGCACCGGCAGTGGCTGCGCGGCGACGAATGCAGGGCGCAGGTGGACTACTGGATGCGGCGCCATGCCGCGGCCACCGAGCCCGGTGCGCTGCCCACCGACAAGCCGCGACGCGCCGGGATGAGCGGCGTCGGCGCGGTGGAGTGGGTGCGCGTGGACAAGGCTCTCACCGAGCGGCTGCGCGAGCGCGCCAAGGAGCTTGGCGGCACGCTCAACATGCTGGTGATGGCACTGTACACGGCGATGCTCGGCGAAGCCGTGCGCGGCGGTGCGATGGTCATCGGCATTCCGGTACGCGGCCGCGTCGGCGGCGAGGTCGAGTCGGTGATGGGCTTCTTCAACAACCTGCTGCCGGTGCCGGTGGCGGTGAAGACCGAGTTGACGCTGCGCGACTGGCTGGCGTCGATCAAGAAGGAGATGCTCGACGGATTCGCCAACCAGGACGTGCCGTTCGAGCGCCTGCTCGAGGAACCGCTGCTGGCCACGCGCGCGCAGAAGGTGGGTCTGTACCAGAGCCTGTTCTCGTTCCAGGACGCACGCGAGCGCATCCGCAGCTGGGGCCCGCTGCAGCATTCGTCGGTGCTGGTGCTGCAGAAGGGTGCCACCGAGGATCTGGGCCTGTGGCTGATGGATGTGCCCAGCGGCCTGGAGGGCGGCCTGAACTTCAGCGCCGACCTGTTCGAGCGCGGCACGATCATGGTGTTCGTCGAGCGCCTGCAGGCGCTGTTCAGGCGCGTGGCCGCCAACCCGCACCAGACCTTGCGTGAGCTGCTGGGCGCACCGGGGCTGGACACGGTGGCCTTCGCCAACTGGGTGCGCGAGCGCGCCACCTTCGCCGAACGCGCCGCGGCGGCCGAGGCCGCCGCCGTGGCGGCCGCGGCCAAGGCGGCGGCGCCAGCCGCTGCGGGCGCTGCCGGTGGTGGCAGCGATGTTGCGCGCACGGCCGAGGAGGCCAAGCTCGCCGAACTGTGGAGCGATCTGCTGGGCATCGACGCTGCGGAGATCCGCGCCGGCGACAACTTTCCGGACCTCGGCGGCGGCTCGCTGCTGTTCATGCGCGCCATCGCGGTGATGGAGCGGGCGCTGGGCGTGCGGGTGGAGCCCAAGCATCTGCTGACTCTGTCGCTGGGCGAGCTGGCCGCCATGGCGCGCAAGGCGGCGCCGGCCACCGACAGTGAACCTGCATTGTCGACGGCCACAGCGGCAGTACCGCCCTCGGGACCGGCGCCAGCCAGCAAAGCCGGCGGCAAGCTCTTCGGCCCCAGGCGCGCCTGACATCAGGCGGTGCGGCGCACCGGAGGTACCCCGGCGCGGCGGGCGGGCCCCCGGCCGCTTTCAGCCGCTCAGACCGACTGGCCGATGTACTGCGTGCCGCAGGCGACCTTGGCGAAGAACATCACCATCTCTTCGTCGGCGCCTTTGACGCCACCGTTGTAGAGATTCAGCGCCAGGCCCATGTCGCCCATCTGCCTGAAGGGCACGAGCTTGCCCTGCGAGATCGGCGTCTCGGTCGTGTAGTCGAGCCGGCCGTCGCGGTACTTCCAGTTCGTGTGGCGCGCCGCCAGCCGCCCGTCGACGAAGATCTCCATCAGGCCGTCGGCCGGGCTCGTGCCCACCGCGCCGGTGCTGTTCCAGGTGTTCAGCCGCTTGCGGATCTCGATGCAGTACCAGCGGTTCGGGTAGAAGCCTGCGCCCAGGCCACCCATCTGGCCGAAGGGCATGTCGTACTTGAGCATGTCCCACGAATGCACGTAGGACTGCATGCCCATCAGGCCGACGTCAGACGGATGCACCCGGAAGCCCAGGCGATTGGTGTGGCCGAGGTTGTCGCCGCCTACGTTGTTGTTGCCGCCGAAGAAGGTCCAGTGGTGCGTGCCCAGGCCCCACTTGCCTTCGCGGATGGCGTAGGAGGCGGCAGTCGTCGCCTCGCTGCGCACCATCTTCGTGTCGGCCAGCAGCTTGGCCGTGAAGGCGAAGCGCACGTAGAAGCGCACGTAGGTTTCGTTCAGCAGGCCGGCCAGCGCCTTGGGGAACAGCGCCCACAGGTCGGAGCCCGTCTGGCCGCCGTAGCCGACCGAACCGCCGTCGGCCACCGTCTCCTTGGGGATGACGATGCGCAACGCACCGAGGCCAGGGGCCACGGGCTGGAAGCTGTCACCGGTGTACGCCGAGTTGACCAGCGTGACCGTGTTGCCCGTGTTCTGCTTGTAGAACCACTTGTGTGTGCCGGCGACCGGCACACCTTGGTGGGCGGTGGGCAGCTTGGTGATGTTGGCGGCGCCCGTTCCGAACAGCTCCGGGTCCCAGTTGCTCAGCGCCCAGGTGTCCACCGAACTGAAGTTCTGGATGACGTAGTCGCCCAGCGTCGTGCCGTCTTCGTAGCGCTGCGCGAAGAGGATCGAGGCGTGGTTCTTCAGCCCCGCGTCGTTGGCGTAACCGGCGGCGATGCCCGAGGTCACGCCTTGCGTGTTGACCGGCGGGTTGGCGAGGTAGCCGTTGATCGTGGCGGCGCTGCCGCTGTGCTGGGCGATGGTGATCGTCAATGTCGCTGAGCTCACCGCCTTGGTGGGCATCTGGAACTCCAGCGCCACCGAGGGATTGATCAACGCTTCGCTGGTGCCGGTGCGGGTGAGGCTCGTGCCGGAGACCAGCGGCACGCAGGCCAGGCAGGCGAGCGTGGCGTTGCTGCCGTCGGTGTAGCTCACCTGGATGCGCGGCGGCGTGGCCGTGCGCTGTGTGGCGATCGCCCGTGCGGCACCGCTGACGCGCACGATGTAGGCGTTCCACTTGCCGCGTGCGAAGGCGGCCGACGCGCCAGCCGTGATGGGCGTGCTGTATGTAGCCGTGCCACTGGTGGCCGAGGTCGCCGCGAACGTGAAGTGCGGGCTGGCGGTGGCCTGCGCCGTGCCGGCCTGGTTGACCCAGTCGCCGCCCGGGTTGGTCCACAGCCAGTTGGCCGAGTGCTCCACCGCGACGAACGACGGCCCGATCTTGCCCAGCTCATGGCCGAACTTCGGGTTCGCCACGCCGGCACGCGCGGGCACGTCGAACTGGCCGAAGTCCCCGAGGATGGTGGCCGTGGTCGAACGCGCATCGACGAACAGATTCTGCGCCGTGCTGCGGTAGGCATCGGCCTGCCCCACCGGCCCGGGCGGGGCTGGCGGGGTCGGCCCGGGCGGAGGGGGCGATGGCGGCGGCGGCGATGGCGGCGGCGGGGATGGCGGCGTAGGCGACGGTGGTGTGGGCGACGGCGGCGTAGGCGACGGCGGACTTGGTGAAGGTGGAGTCGGGGAAGGCGGAGTCGGCGACGGCGGGGTCGGTGCGGGTGGCGTCGGCGACGGCGGTGCCGGCGACGGCGGTGTGCCCGGTGCCGGCGCCTCGGCGTCGCCGCCACCCGACCCACAGGCGGCGGCCACGGACGAGAACCCCAGCGAGATGAAGGCCGCGCGCACCCAGCGCCTGCGCTGCAGGTCGACCGCGTGGTTCGGTTCTGGGGGCACGGTGCCGTCGTCGATCATGATGTTCAGGTGAAGCGGGGCCGGTAGACGTAGACGGTGTCGTTGCCGTCCGGCGAGGCGAGCGGGAAGTACACGATGGAGCGTACCTTTTCGTCGTAGAAGAACTTCTTCCACGTCACGCCGCGGTCGAGCTGGTGGTCCGGCGGCACCAGCGACTGCCCCGCCCCCAGAGGCACACGTTCGGCGGCCCAGGTCGTCGACAGCGTGGTCGGGATCGCGATCTCATAGACCGCGGTGGAGTCCATCACGCTGCCGGCAAAGACGCCGGCGACGATGATCCGGTTGTTCAGCGGGCACCAGCAGGCGGCCGACCAGTTGGTCGTGCTCGCCGACGGCCCGACCCGCAGCGACTGGCTCAGCGTCGCCGTGCCACCCAGCGTGGGCTGCGCTTTCGACACGTCCATCCACTGCACCTTCAACAGGCCGTTGAAGGGGTAGAGGAACAGCAGCAGGCTGCGCGAGGGCACATGAAACATCACGCCGCTGTCGAAGCCGTCGGACTCGCCGTTGCTGAAGCCGATGCCGCTGCCGACGACCCAGGTTCGGGTGGCCAGGTCGAACCAGCGCACGACACCTTGCACGTTGGGGCCGTTGGGCGTGATGTAGATGCGGTTCTGCGACGGCACGAAGGCCGTGTACAGAGGAGCCGGCCAATCTCCGAAGCTCGCGCCGGCGGTGCTGTTGGTGACCCGTTGCCAGGTGCGCGCGCTCGGCGCACTGGTGGTGTCGGCAAAGTCGATCTTGTGCGCGGCGACCGCCCCGCCGTCGTTGGCGTAGTTGACTGCCGCGGCGATGACCTGGATGAACGTGCCGCTGGCCGCGCCGCCATGCTCGGGACCGATGATGTCGCCGCTGGCGTAGCTGTGCGGCGAGCCGGGCTTGCCGTCGATCGTCGACTCGTAGTAGGTGAAGTTGAGCTTGGAGTTGGCGTTGCCCGTGGCGTTGTCGGTCTGCGCCGCCGCGGAGGTACCGAACCACGGTGTGGGGTCGCACACGCGCTTGAAGGTGATCGACGCCTGTCCGTACTCGGCCACCACGACCATGTTGTTGTTGGTTCCGGCGTGGCCGCCGCCGAAGAACACCTGGCCGCCGTAGAAGCCCCAGTAGGGGTTCTTGAACGAGGTGCTGTAGTCGTTGACGACCTTCGCCGAGTTCTCGGCGTCGTAGTAGTTCGGGCAGGTGTCGCGGAAACGGTTGGCAAGCCGCCCATTGCCGTTGGTGAGCACGGCCAGCTGGCCGGCCGCGGGCACCCAGTCGGGCAGTGACCCGGCAGGAGGCGCCGGCGTTGGCGCCGGTGTGGGCGCTGGCGGGGGTGCGGGTGTGGGCGCTGGTGTCGGTGCCGGGGTAGGGCTCGGCGTTGGCGCTGGCCCCGGTGGCGGCGCCGGCGGCGGAGTGGTAGGCGCTGGCGTGGGGCCGGGGGCCGGGGGCGAAGGTGCCGGTGGCGGCGGCGCCGGCGGCGTCGGGCCGGGCGGTGATGGTGGCGATGGCGCGGTGGCCGCCGGTGCGTTCGCTTCGGATGAACCGCCACAAGCCACGACCCATTGGCTGACAGCCACGCCGAAGAACGCCGCGCGCACGATGCGGCGGCGCGGCTCATCCACGGCGCGGGCATCTTGCAACGATGCGGGCGGGCGCACGCCGTCCGGCGCGTCTTCGTCACGGGTCATGTTGGTCCTTCCCTGCGCGGGCATCATACGGAGCACCTGCGCGACGAACACCCGCCCATGTCAGGAGCCCGGGGCATTTGTGTCCACTGGTTCGTGCGATGTGACCACACCCCCATGAACAGGGGAGCACCTTCCCCGCATGACCTCGCCGCCAAGCGGCGAGGCTCAACGGGCGAGGCCGCTCGCCCGGTGCGGGATGACGATCAGCGGGTGGCCTGGATCGCGGCGATCCACAGCTGGGCTCCCTGCGTGGGCGTGGCGGCCCAGGTGACGTTGTAGGTGCCCGCAGCGCTCACCTGCCTCACGGCCACGGCGCACTGCACCAGCGCGCCGGCCCTGAGGACCGAGTGGATGACCGTGAAACCGTTGTTGGGCACGGCCGTCTTGTCGCCCGCAACGTCGGCATCGCCCCACCACCAGGCCACCAGCAGCGCCGGGCCGGTGGTGGTGACGCTGGCGCTGGTCAGCGGCGAGCCGGCCAGCGCCTCGCGCCACTTCACGTCCTGCAGGTAGCCGCCGTTGCGCACCTCGACCACGCTCATCGTGGTCTCGTCGTATTGCGACAGCTTGCTCGCGCGCGCGACGTGGCTGCTTCCTCCGGCAGTGGGCACCGACGCGGCGTACAGGGCGGTGCCCGAACTCGGCCACAGCGAATACACATGCGCCGTGCCGATCTGGATGAAGGTGTTGCCCTTGTTGTCTTGCGGCGCGCTGTGGGCCCCCACGTTGCCACGGCCGACGCACGCGAGGATCATGCTGCCGGCCTGCGCGGTGTTCATGGCTGCGCTGTACAGCGTGGGCACCGACACGTCGTGCATGCTGTAGGACAGATCGTGCGCGCCGAGGGTCGCCACGCCGGTCGGCGCCGGGGTTGGTGCCGGTGTCGGAGCGGGCGTCGGTGCAGGCGTCGGTGCAGGCGTCGGTGCAGGCGTCGGCGCGGGCGTTGGTGCAGGCGTCGGTGCAGGCGTTGGCGCGGGCGTCGGTGCAGGCGTCGGTGCAGGCGTCGGAGCGGGCGTCGGAGCGGGCGTCTTGGTCGGCGCCGGGGTGGGTGCGGGCGAGCTCGTCGGCGCCGGCGTGGGCGCGGGGGTCGTGGTCGGGGCCGGCGTAGGAGCAGGCGTGCTCGTGGGCGTCGGCGTCGGCGCAGGCGTCGGCGCTGGCGTCGCGGTCGGCGTGGGTGTCGGCGAGGCCGTCGACGCTGGGCTGGGCGCCGGCGTGGTGGTCGGTGCCGGCGTCGCGGTCGGCGTTGGCGTCGGCGCTGCGGTCGGCGCCGCCGTGCGGCGCCAGCGGCGCCACAGCCAGCCTTGCGCCTCTTGCTGCTCGTCGCCTGCCGCGGCCGCGGTGTCGGCGCTGGCCTCGTCTTCGCCGCCGCAGGCACCGAGGCCGTACGTCGTGGCCAGCAATGAAAACGCGATGGAGATGCGGCGGCGATTGGGCTTCATGGCGGGGCAGCGGGGTTATTGGGTCAGCTGGGCAGCGACGCTAGATTGCATTCTCGGGAACCCCTGCCCACCGAGGTAACGCCGCCGCGCGAGTGCGTGCAGGACTTACTGCCGGTAACGGGCAACCCACCGAAACGGGGGGTGTGGTTCAGCGCGCCGCGGCCGAGCCCGTGGCCAAGTCGAAGCAGTAGCCGCTGTAGTGGCGCAGGCTGTGCTCAGGATCGTGCGGCAGCGTGAGAGGCTTGTCGGGGTTGATCCACGCCTCGCGCAGCCGGTAACCCAGGCGCGTCAGGCCGCGGGTCACCGTGGCCTGCGTCTGCACGCGATACGGGCAGAACGCCGTGCCGATGCTGTTGACGGTGAAGAAGTCGAACTCGGGGTGCACCGCCGCGGTGTTGATGATGATGCGCCGCGGCTTCTTCGCATGGCCCGCGACGATCTCGCCCAGCGTCTTCGGCAGGTACTGCAGCACGCCCGAGGCGAAGAGGATGTCCAAGCCGTCGCCCTCCTCGTAGCGCGAGGTGAAGGTCAGCTGCGCCGCATCGCCGCGCTCCTGCGCCAGCTGCGCCCCGTGGGCCGCCATCGCGGGCACGTCGCACACGCGCCAAGCCAGGTCGGGAAAGGACTTGTGCGCGTCGCGGAAGGCGATGAACTTGATGCCGATCGCGCCGCCGATGTCGAACACGCTGCGCAGGCCCTCGTGCCACGAGCGCGTCAGCCAGTACAACGACGGGTAGTCGTGCTGGTCGATGCGCAGGCGGTAGTCGTAGATGGCGGCCGACTCGGTGTTGTCGTAGCCGGCACGGCCATACGAGCGCGCGGCGGCCTCGGCCGCTTCCCACGTGTCGTGCACACCGTAGAAGAGGTTCTGATCGCGGTTGTCGAGGAACGTCTGCAGCGCGGGGTCCATGGTCTCGGTCGGCATGGGTGATGTCCAGGCCGGGGCTCAGGCCACGGCCTCGGCCCGCAGCTCTTCGAGCAAGGCCTTGCGGTCGACCTTGCCGTTCACGTTCAGCGGCATGGCGTCGACGACGCGCAGGTCCTTGGGCACCATCACACCCGGCAACATCTCCTTCAGGCGGGCGCGCATCTCGGCGACGTCGCACTTCGGGCGCGCGACGAATCCGACCACGCCGCTGGCGCCGCCCGCGGTGGGCGGCCAGCCGACCGCCACGACCTCGTCGCTGCCGCTGGCCTGGCGCATGGCCTGCTCGATCTCGCCCAACTCGATGCGCACGCCGGCGATCTTGATCTGGTAGTCCATGCGTCCCAGGTACGGGATCGGCTGCCCTTCGGGCACGCGGCGCACGAGGTCGCCGGTCCGGTAGTGCACGACATCGTTGCCGGGCAGTTGGACGAAGCTCTTCGCCGTGCGTTGCGGGTCTTTCCAGTAGCCCGGCGTCACCTGCGGCCCGGCGATCAAGAGCTCGCCCTCGGCACCGACGGGCACGTCACGCAGGTCGGCGTCCACCACGCGCAGCGCCACGCGCGGGCCGGCCACGCCGATCGGCACCACGCCATGCATCGCCTCTGCGGCCGAGCGGCCGCGCTCCCAGCGGTAGTACGAGGCATCCACGGTGCACTCGGTGGGGCCGTAGACGTTGTCGATGGCCGCGTTCGGGGCGGCCTCGGCCAGCCTGGCGGCCAGCTCTGCCGACAGCGCCTCGCCGCCGAAGCGGCACAGGCGCAGCGCCGCAAAACGCCCGGCCCGCCAGCCGTTGCTGCGGTCCATCATGTGGCCGGTGGAAGGCACGATGTCGATCACCGTCAGCGCGCGCTTCTCGATGTACTTGTTCGGGTTGATCCACTCCGCCAGCGTCGGGCAGCACAGTGCGGCACCGAACGACCAACCCACGAACAGATCGAACATCGAGCTGTCGAAGGTGATGTCGTAGAACTGCGAGAAGCGGTCTTCGTGCCCGATGCCCAGCGCGCGGTAGCGCTCCTGCGACATGGCAACGAAGCGCCGGGCGTTGCGATGCAGCACCCCGACGCCCTTGGGCGTGCCGGTGCTGCCCGAGGTGAAGAACAGGTAGGCCAGGTCGTCGGCGCCCGAGGCGCGCGGCTCGAATCCCTCGCCCGCCGCGCGCTCGGCGGCGGCGAACCGATGGCGTGGCCATTGCACGGCCAGTTGATCGGCCTGCGCCCCGTCTCGCACGATGACCAGCAGCGGTCGCGTGGCCGCGTCGAGCTGAGGGGCCAGCGCGGCACTGCCCGCATCATCGGCCACGAGGGCGTGCGCGTCGGCCAGTTCGATCATCTGCCGCGTGCGTTGGGCAGGGAAGCCCGGGTTCAGCGGCACCACCGTGCCGCCACTGCACAGCGCGCCGAGGATGCCGGCGTACATCTGCGTCGAGCGGCTGGCCAGCACTCCCACGCGCGGCCGCTGCGCGCCCGAGTGCTCGACGAGCAGGCGGGCGACCTGCAAGGCATTGCGGCGCAGCTCCTGGTAGCTCAGCGTCTCGGGCCCGACCTCGACCGCGGACCGCCCTGGCCACGCAGCCGCGGCGGCGAGGAACACTTCGTGCAGGCCTTCGCTCGCAGGGGCTGGGATCGTCATCGGCGGGTGGCTCGGGTTCAGGGGCATGCACAACGACAGGCGCCACCCGGTGGAGGCGCGCTCAGGGCGCTTGGCCTGCCCGGCAATCGCATCGCCCGTGTGACGCGAAATTCTAGGGAGCGCCCCTCGTGCGCGCAGCGCGCAGGGCGGCGTCGCGGCGTGTGATTGCTCACGTGGCACGGCGGCCCTTCGCACCCCAAGCGAAGGGCCGTGCACCAATGCCCGCCTTGCGGCGGCCGCGTGGTGGTCAGCGCGGTGGCCCGATGTACCTCGTGCCGCAGGCCACCTGCGCGAAGAACATCACCGTCTCCTCGTCGGCACCCTTGACGCCGCCGTTGTACAGGTTGAGCAGCAGGCCCATGTCGCCCATCTGCCGGAACGGCACCAGCTTGTTGGCCGAGATCGGCGTGGCTCCCGAGTAGTCGAGCCGGCCGTCCCGGTACTTCCAGCCCGTGTGCCGCGCCGCGAGGCGGCCGTCGATCCAGATCTCCATCACGCCGTCGGCCGGGCTGGTGCCGACAGCACCGGTGGCGTTCCAGGTGTTGAGCTTCTTGCGGATCTCCACCGTGTACCACTTGTTCGGATAGAAGCCGGCACCCAGGCCGCCCATCTGCCCGAACGGCATGTCGTACTTGACCATGTCCCACGAGTGCACGTAGCTCTGCACGCCCATCACGCCCAGGTCGCTGGGGTGCACGCGGAAGCCCAGGCGGTTGGTGTGGCCGATGTTCTCGCCGCCGACATTGTTGTTGCCGCCGTAGAAGGTCCAGTGGTGCGTGCCCACGCCCCACTTGCCTTCGCGGATGGCGTAGGTGGCGGTGGCGCCGCCTTCCGTGCGGAAGGCCTTGGTGTCGGCCAGCAGCTTCTGCGTGACCGCGAAGCGCACGCGGAAGCGCACGTAGGTCTCTTCCAGGTTGCCCGCCACCGCCTTGGGGAACAGCGCCCACAGGTCGGCCCCGGTCTGCCCGCCGTAGCCGACCGAACCGCCGTCGCCCACCGTCTCCTTGGGAATCACGATGCGCAACGCGCCCAGCCCCGGCGCCACCGGCTGGAAGCCGTCGCCGGTGTAGGAAGAGTTCACCAGCGAGATCGTGCCGCCGGTGTTCTGCTTGTAGAACCACTTGTGCGTGCCGGCGATCGGGACGCCCTGGTGCGCGGTGGGCAGCTTGGCCGGGTTGGCCGCGCCGGTGCCGAACAGCTCGGGGTCCCAGTAGCTCAGGTCCCAGACGTTGATCGAGCTGAAGTTCTGGATGACGTAGTCGCCCAGCGTGGTGCCGTCCTCGTAGCGCTGCGCGAACAGGATCGACGGGTCGTTCTTGAGCCCGGCGTCGCCGGCATAGCTGGCGGCCACACCCAGGGTGACCGGCGCGCTGTTGACCGGTGGGTTGGCGAGGTAGCCGTTGATCGTCGCCTGCCCGGTGGTGTGCTGCGTGACGTTGATCGTCAACGTGGCCGAGCTCACCGCCTTGGCCGGCATCTCGAACTCCAGCGCCACGGCGACGTTGATCGCCGCGTCGGTGTTGCCGCCGATGCGCGTGTACGAGGTGCCCGGCAGCAGCTGCACGCAAGCGGTGCAGGCCAGCGCCGCGACGCTGCCGTCGGTGTAGGTGACCTGCACGCGCGGCGCGGCCAGCGTGGCATGCCGTTGCGTGGCCAACGCGCGCGTGCTGCCTACTGCCTTCACGATGTAGGCGTTCCAGCGTCCGCGCGCGAACGCCGCCTGCACGCCGGCGGTGATGGCGGTGCTGTAGCTGGCCGCGCCGCTGGTGGCGGCGTTGGCGGCAAACGTGAAGTGCGGGTTGGTCGTGCCCTGCGCGACGCCGTCGCGGTTGATCCAGTCGCCGCCGGGGTTGGCCCACAGCCACTGCGCCGAGTGCTCTACGCTCGAGTAGGAAGGTCCGACCTTGCCCAGCTCGTAGGCCGCGGCCGGCGTGCCGGTGATGACCTTGGGCGGCACTTCGTAGTAGGTGCCGTCGCCCGGCCGGGTGGCGGTGGACGGCCGCGCATCGACGAACAGGGTCTTCCGGGTGCTCCGATAGGCCTCGTTGTCCACTGGGCCGGGTGCGGCCGTGGGCGCCGGGGTGGGTGCTGCGGTCGGCGCTGGGGTCGGTGCCGGCGTCGGCGCGGCCGTGGGGGCAGAGGTGGGTGCGGCCGTGGGGGCCGAAGTGGGTGCGGCCGTCGGCGCCGGGGTGGGCGCTGAGGTCGGGCTGGCAGTCGGTGCAGCGGTCGGTGCAGCGGTCGGTGCAGCGGTCGGTGCAGCGGTCGGCGTACCTGTCGGAGCGCTCGTCGGCGCAAGCGTGGGCGCGGGGGTTGTCGTGGGGGTCCTGGTCCAGCGGCGCCGGCGCCAGCCGTCGGCGCTCGCCTGGCCATCTTCTTCGAGGACGCCCGCCTCGTCGGCCCCTCCGCAGGCAGTGAGACCGGTGCCCGCCCCCACGAGGGCAAAGGCCAGGGTGACGCGGCGGCGATCGTTTTTCATCGGCTTGTTCGGGTGGGTTGTCGTGCGTGCGCGGTGGCCCGCGGGCGCTTTCGCGACGGTGCCGCCGCCGCACGTCGTGGTGACGGCCGGGCACAGGTGCTCTTCGGCCATTCTTGGCCGCCGCCAAAGCACGCGCGTTACCCGAGCGGGGGTTGGACCCGCGTCAATTACAGGCCGTGACGCTTGCTTGCACAGTGCGCTGCAGTTGTCACCGCGCCGGTCACAGCCTCATCCGCCGGCGGCATTCGCGCCCGGGCCGGGGCGAGCCCCAGCGTTGCGCGAACTGCGCGCCTGCCGCCCTGGCGGCAGGCGTCCCCAAGGCTGGTGCGCTTCAGGCCTGCGGCACCGCGGCGGCGCCGAATGTGCGCATGTGCAACAGCCTGGCCATCCAGCGTGCCGTCGTCTGGTCCCAGGGGGTGAAGCGGGGCAGCTGCATCGCGTCCGATGCCGCCGTGGCGGTGCCCGGCGCGGTGCTGAAGGCCGCCTGGAAGCCGATGCGCCGCACCATCTCGACATGGCGCGTGTCGTAGTCCTGCAGGGGTCGCCCGTTGGGGTAGGCGAACAGCCGCACCGGCGCGTCGATCAGGCCCTGCAGCTCGTCGCGCCCCTGCCGGATCTCGCGCTCGGCCTGGGCGTCATCGACAACACGCAGGATCGGGTGCCGCACCGTGTGCGCGCCGATCTCCATGCCCGCGCGCCGAAGCTCGCGCACCTGCTCCGAACGCATCATCAGGGCGCCGGGCAGCCGGCTCACGTGCAGGCAGCGGCACAACCGGGCGATGAAGTCTTCGCGCTCGTCCAGGCCGATGTACTTGACCTGCGGCAGCAAACGCTCGACCACCGCACGGCGATCGTGTGGCGTGGCCAGCGGACACTGCCCGAGGCCGAACCCGGCGAGGTCGGCCTGCTCGCCAGGCGCGGCACGCACGCACTCGATGACGCTGTCGTTGAACATGCGCCCGCCGTCCAGGAAGCCCGTGGCGATGAAGAAGGTGGCGGGCACGCCATGGCGCCGCAGGATCGGCAGGGCCACCTCGGCGTTGTCGGCATAGCCGTCATCGAAGGTGATGCTCAGCGCGCCGGCGGGCAGCGTGCCCTCGGCCAGCCGCGATGCCGCCTCGCCGGCGGGGAGAATGCGGTAAGCCGACGCGAGCATCCGGACCAGCGCATCGAAGCGCTCCGCGTCCACGAGGTCCGGGAACATCGGGTCCGGCGCCGGCAGCACACGGTGAAAGAGCAGCACGGAAAGGCGGGGCGCGCCCAGCCCGTCGACCACGGCGCGCATTGCACGCGTGGCCTGCGCCAGCATCGGCAGCGCCAGGCTCATCGAGGCAGTGCTCCTGCGGTCGGGCGCTGCTCGCCGCCGCCGGCATGGCCGCGGTCCGGCGCGGGGCGCGCGCCGTCTCGTCCCTGCGCCGCACCCGTGCCGCGGCCGGTTGCCGCCGCGGCTGCGGCCTTCTTGCGCACCAGCACCTCGCACAGGATGACGAACGAGAAGATGTAGTAGGGCAGATCGAGGTAGGCCAGGCTCAGGAAGGAACCGCCGACGAGGTAGCCGATCATGCTCACCTGCGACATGCGCATCAGCGTGGGCATCCAGGGGGCGAACTCGGCATCCTGCGCGCTGCGCCGGGCCAGCCGGCCGGCGGTGATCCACACCGTGGCCAGCAGCGTGAGGAACAGCCCCAGCCCGACGAAGCCGTGCTCGCCGAGCATCTGGAAGTAGATGCTGTGGGCCACGTACACGCGGCCGGTGAACTGCTCGTACACGCCGTCGGTGGGCGCATATCGATCGAAGACGAAGGGATGGTCGGCCTGGAAGCCGGCGCCCACGAACGGCCGGTCGACCGCTGCGTTCCACAGCGTGGTCCAGGTCCAGATGCGCGACATCGCCGAGCCGTCTTCACCGTAGGTCTTGATGGTCTCCATGCGGTTGGTCCAGCTGTCGGGCATGAAGATGATCGCCACGCCCACCAGCAGGGCGAGGCCCAGGCTCACCCGTACGGGGTACTTGCTCTTCAGGCCGAGGAAGAAGGCCATGGCCAGCAACGCCAGCAACGCCCCGCGGGACTGGCTGCCGAGGATCGAGAACGCGCAGGTCACCATCATGAACACTAGCGCGGCGCGTACCCAGCGCCGCGGCTCCGTCTCACGCAGGAAGTACATCAGCGGCAGCAGCATGATCAGCGCCACCGCCAGCGCGTTGTTCTCTTCGAGCATGCCGCCCGGCGGCCCCCAGACGCGGCCGCCGCCGCCCGTGGCCAGCGTATAGATGCCTCCCTTGACGCCGAAGAACGCCACCGACAGCACCACCACCCACACCAGCCAGCGAAGCTCGCTGGCGCTGCGCACCAGCATCCAAGTGACGAACAGCATGACCTGGATCTTCATGACGAAGATCCAGCGTTCGCGTACGTGCTCCTCGGGCGCCAGTGCGAAGAAGCAGGTGATGCTCATCCACACCAGCAGCGCGATCTGCAACTTGGTGATGCCGTTCCACGGCAGCGCCTGGCGCTTCTTCGTGAACAGCAGCGCCGCTACCGCGGCCAGTGCCGCCATCTGCGCGAACGGCAGCGAGCGCGCGAAACCGTAGGTCATCTTGTGCGGGTTCATGAGCCCCAGCCAGGCCCACAGGTAGGCGCCCAGCACCGGGTGCTTGAACACCAGGATCAGCAGCGCGCCGACGAGGGCGGAGAGGACGATGTCGCGCATGGAGGGCCGCCGCGGCAGGGCGCTAGCGCGCGTGGCTCACGATGTAGCGGTACTTGCCCGAGCGCTCGGGCGCGATGGCCGCCACGGTCTCGACCTGCACGTCGACCTCGGCCCCGAGGCGGCGCCGGAAGCCTTGCACGATGGTGGTGGGCACCATCGCGGCATCGTAGCGCCGGTCGGGCACGATCTGCACCCGCGTCAGCGTGCGCGTTTCCTGCGTCACCTTGAAGCCCTCGATGCCGGGCAGGTCGCGCAGGATGTAGATGAGCGCCAGCCCGTGCATCACGGTGCCGTCGGCAGCCACCACGAAGTCGGTGGTGCGGCCCTGCAGCTCGCTCAGCAGCGGCAGGCCGCGGCCGCACGGGCAGCGCCGGGTATCGAGCACGCCCACATCGCCGGTGCGGTAGCGCACGAACGGGAACTCCGCGGTCGCCAGCTCGGTGACCACCAGTTCGCCCGGCTGCCCGGGCGGCACCGGCTGCCCTTCGGGGTCGACCGCTTCGACCACGATGTCCTCGGCGCTGAGGTGCATGCCGCCGGCCGGGCACTCGTGGGCGATGAAACCGGCGTCGCGGCCGCCGTAGCCGTTGGCAACCCGGCAGCCGAACACACGCGCGATGAGTTCGCGCTGCTCGTCATACAGGCGCTCGCTGGTCACGAAGGCCACCTTCACGCCCAGCGTGTCCAGGCGCACGCCGCGTTTCTCGGCATGGCGCGCGATGTAGCTCAGCGCCGAGGGGTAGCCGAACAGCATCGTCGGGCGCACCCGACGCAGCCAGGCCACGAACTCGTCCAGCCGTGCCTCGGACATCTCGAACGCCGGCAGCAGCGTGCTGCGGAACAGCGCATCGCGCAACGCCTTCACGCGGTCTTGTGCGCCGTGCTCGATGGGCGAGCCCCAGACCACCGCCTCGCGGTCGCCGATGTCCACGCCCCACCAGCGCGTGGCGCGCCACTTGGCGGCCACGTCGTGGCTCTTGCGCGCCTTGCCGATGTAGAACACCAGCGGCTGCCCTGACGAGCCGCCGGTGTTGTAGCGGCTGAGCGGGCCGTGGCCCTCGGCCTTCATGCGCTCGGCATGGGCGCGGATATCGGCCTTGGTCAGCAGCGGCAGGCGCTGCAGGTCGGCGGCCGAATGAACCGCGTGAGGCTCGAACCCCAGCCGCGAGAACAGCTCGCGGTAGTACGGCACGCGCGCGCCGATCTGCACCAGAAACTCGCGCAGCCGCGCGCCCTGCTCGGCGGCAATCTCGTCGGCACCGGCCCATTGGCTGCGCTCCAGGCGGCCCAGCACGGCCACGCTGTCGTGGCCCTTGAGCCTCTCGTGCAACGGAAACAGCACCCCGGCGGCCAGCCGCGTGTACAGCCCCGGTCCGTCCGCTGGAATGGCGCTGGCGGCGGTGACTCGGGCCGTCGTGCTCATGTCGTCACCAGCTCGCGCACGTGGGGCGGCAGCACGTCACGGTAGGCCGCATACCACTGCTCGCGAACCTGGGGCCAGCCGTAGCGGCCGGCCTCGCGCACGCCGGCCGAGCGCAGCCGCCAGGCCAGGGCGGGGTCTTCGAGCACGCGCAGCGCGGCAGCGGCCATCGCTGCGTCGTCGCCCACCGGCACCATCAGCGCCGTCACGCCGTCCTGCACGAGATCGGGAATGCCGCCGGCGCAGGTGGTTACCACCGGCACGCCGCAGGCCATCGACTCGAGGATGGAGATCGGCATGTTGTCTGCGGTGCTCGGGTTGAGCAGCAGGTCGGCGTCGGCATACAGCTCGCCGATGCGGCCGTTGTCGATGCGGCCGCTGAATCGCACGGCCTCGGTCAGGCCCAGCTGCTGCGCGAGCTCGCACAGCTCATCGAGCAGCGGCCCGCTGCCGGCCACGGTGAGGCGCGCCCGCGGCAGCCGCTGGCGGATCGCGGCGAAGGCGCGCAGCGCCGTCGGGATGTCGTAGATCGGTTCCAGGTTGCGCGTGACGATGACATGCGGGTCGGCACTCGCCGCCCGCGGCGCGCGCGGCTGGAAGCGCTGCAGGTCGATGATGTTGGGGATGATCTGGGCGTCCAGGTCGTGCTGGGCGAAGACCCGCTGCAGGAAGGGGCTGGGCGTCACGCGCCTGGCCACGCGGCGCAGCGACCACAGCACCCAGCCGGGGGCCCGGGCCAGGAACTCCTCGGCCTGCCCGCCGCGGTAGTTGACGATCACCGGCACGCCGCGCAGCCGGCCGACAAGCAGCGCCGGGCCGGCGAACAGGTGCCACGCCCAGCCGGAGTTGGCAAAGACATGCACGACATCGGCCTGCCCGACCGTGCGCCACAAGCTCGCCAGGTACGGTGCCAGCCGGAAGACCGCGCGCAGCATCGGCACCCGGCCCACCCACGCCGGGCGGTAGGGCGGGTTGGTGCGCACCAGCGCCACACGCGCGCCATCGGCACGCAGCAGCCTCACCAGCTGCTCGCACTGGTTGGCCATGCCGCCAGAAGGAGGCGGCAACGGGCCCACCACGCAGATGCGCGGCCATCCTCTGCGGCCACGCGGCAAGTCGGCACGGCGCGGCCGCGGCACCACCCAGGGCGCCAGCAACAGCAGCAAGACGGCGGCGACCCCGGCCGCCAGCGCCCACAGCACCCGTGCCCGCACCCCGCGCAGGCTTTCGCGCATGCCTGCGTTGGCGTCGGTGGCCAGCACGCGGATCGCGGGCAGGCGGCCGGACACCAGGCCGCCGATGCCTTCGCCCATGCGCGACCAGCCGCTGAACAGCTTGACCGTCGGCGCGGCGTCGACGCTGGAGACGTTGTTTCCGAACGGCAGGTACCACTGGTCCTTGCCGCGCGCGAAGTACTCCCAGGCCCGCTCTTCGATCTCGTAGCCCGGCCGCGCCTCGGGCACCAGGCGGCGCAACTCCAGCCCGCGGCCCACGCCGCCGCGGCCCTCGGCCAACGCATGGTGCAGCGCCAGCGCAGACAACGGTTCGCTGCCGCCCTGCGCCACGAAGTAGAAGTTGTCGAAGACGTCGATCAGCTGCCAGCGCTGCGACTGGCTGTTCCAGAGTTCGACCCAGATGTGGCCATGTCCTCCGAAACCGTCGAAGCTGAAGGCCCAGGGCCGCACCGTCAGGCCGGCCGAGTTGGCCATCGCCTGGAAGACGCGTACGAAGTCACCGCAGTAGCCCTCGCCGCGCTGCACGATGCGCAGGTACGTGCGCCACAGGTCGTCCTGAATGGCACCGCCGGTCAGCTTGGGCGCGCTGGCCAGCAGGTGACGGCCGATGGCCTGGGCGCGTTCCCAGTCGTCGGCCAGCCGTGGCAGGTCGAGCTTGCGCACCACCTCCGCCAGGCGCGGGTCGGCCGCCGATGTCTCGAAGCGGAAGCCCGCCGGCCGCTGCGGCGGGCGCCAATCATCGGCCTCGGTCCACTCGGAACCCTGCAGCAGCGCATTGCGCACGCGCACCTGCTCGGTGCCGCGTTGCAGAAAGGGCCATATCAGCACCAAGGCCAGCCCGAAGAGGACCAGCCCGAGCGAGCGCACGGGCGGTCGGAACGATCTCCCCGATGTCGGACCGGCGGCGCTGGTCACCAGCACAGTCCGGCCACCCGCTCGGGCGGCAGCAGGCCGGCGGGCACGCGCACGAGGTCGATGACCTGCTGGCCGGGGGTGAGCCGCGCAGCCAGCGCCTCGATCACCGACCGGCTGCTGCTGCCCAGCACGACGAGGTCGCTGCCGGCGACCACGGCGTCCAGTTCGGCGTGCAGCATGTGCCCGATGTGCGGCAGGTGCTGCTCGATGAAGCTCTTGTTCGCGCCGAGCAGCCGCGCCAGATGGACCTCGGGGTCGTAGATGCGCAGTTCATAACCCTTGCCGATCAGGCGCTCAGCCAGTGTGACCAGCGGGCTCTCGCGCAGGTCGTCGGTGCCGGTCTTGAAGCTCAGGCCGACGAAGCCGACCTTGCGCCGGCCGGGCGGGCAGGCCGCCACCACCTTGTCGAAGGCGAGTTCGAGGTGCTCTTCGTTGCTCTTCAGGATGGCGCCCAGCATCGGCAGCTCGACGTCGCGCGTCTTGGCCAGGTAGTTGGTGGCGCGCAGGTCCTTGGGCAGGCAGCTGCCGCCGAAGGCGAAACCCGGCTTCAGGTAGGCGCGGCTGATGTTCAGCTGCGTGTCCTGGCACACCAGGTCCATCACCTCGAACGGGTCGACGCCCAGCGCCCCGCACAGCCTCGCCGTCTCGTTGGCGAAGGTGATCTTCAACGCGTGGAAGTTGTTGCAGCAGTACTTCATCATCTCGGCGGAGCGCACCGAGGTCTCGAGGTACTTGCACGGCAGGTGGCCGAACAGGGCCCGCAGCTTGTCGTGCGCCGGCGCGGCGTTGGCACCCACCACCGTGAACGGCGGCTTGTCGTAGTCCTTGATCGAGCTGCCCTCGCGCAGGAACTCGGGCTGGAAGCACAGGTGGAAGTCCACGCCGTCCTTCTTGCCCGACTCGCGTTCGACGATGGGGCGCAGCACCCCTTCCACCGTGCCCGGCACGAGCGTGCTGCGAAAGACGACGACATGCGGCTCGCGCTTGCCGGCCAGCGCCTTGCCCATCTGCGCGGCCAGCCGCAGGATCGCGCCCTGGTCCTGGCTGCCGTTGGGCGCGCTGGGGGTGCCCACGCAGACCAGGCTGATCTCGCTGCCGAGCACCGCCTCGGCCGCATCGGTGGTGACGCTGACGCGGCCGCTGGCGGCCACCTGCTGCATCAGCTCGACCATGCCCTCTTCGACCACCGGCGTCTTGCCTTCGGTGATGAGGCGCAACTTGGTGGCGTCGATGTCCACGCCGATGACGTGGTGACCGTCGCGCGCCAGGCAGGCAAGCGAGACGGCGCCGACGTAGCCGAGACCGAAGATGCTGATCTTCATGCGGGGGTGCTGACCTTGGTGGAGTGCGCTTGCGCAAAGTGACGCACGCAACGTTCGATGATGCCGTCCAGCCGCTGCATCGAGCGTGGCCAGGCATGGTGGCTGAGCATCCGTTCACGGCCGGCCTTGGCGAGGCGGTCGTGTTCGTTGCGGTCGCCGGCGATGCGCAGGATGGCGGCCGCCGTCTGCTCGGGCGTGTCGGCAACCAGGAAGTGCTTCGCGGCCTCGGCGTCCACCCCGCCGGCGGCGGCGCTGCTGGTGACCACCGGCACGCCCATCGCCATCGCCTCGAGGATCTTGTTCTGCGTGCCGCGTGCGATGGCCAGCGGTGCGACCATCACCGCCGAGTTGCGGATGTACGGCCGCACGTCCACCACGCTGCCGGTGACGGTGATGCCGGGCATCGTGCCCAGCGCCAGGATCTTCGGGCTCGGGTCGGCGCCGACGATCACGAGCTTCATGGTGCCGCGC
>JAEUPC010000158.1 GCA_016789865.1 Rubrivivax sp. | reverse complement strand
GAAAGAAAAACGGGCTAGACGCCGAAGCATCTAACCCGTTGTTCTAGAACGCAATGTTCTGGTGCGGCTGGCAGGAATCGAACCCACGACCCCTTGGTTCGTAGCCAAGTACTCTATCCAACTGAGCTACAGCCGCGCGAGGCCGCGCAGTATATACGCAGCAGGGTCACGGCCTCGGCGCGGGGAGCGCTCTGGTCCTGCCCCGGTGCGCGCAGGGCCCGGCCACGGCCACCTTGCGCGCGGCCTTCGATCGCCACGGGTCAGTCCAGCTGCGCTGCGGCGCGGTCACAGGCTGCGGCGCGCGCCTCGTCGCCCTGCTCGCGCGCCAGCGCGGCCAGGCGCCGCCAGGCAGCGCGCCTGGCGCGGGCGGGCACCGTGGGCGCCGCGGCGGCCTGCTCCAGCAAGTGCCGCGCCTTGCCGTACAGGCCACTGGACGCATAGGCCGCGCCGACGGCAGCCAGCACCACGGCCTCGTGGCCGAAGGCCTGTGCGGCGCTCTCCAGCGCCGGCAGCCAGTCGGAGGTGATGCCCTCGGTGGCGTCGGCCAGCGCCAGTGCGATGATTTCGCGCTCGGTCGCGTCGAGGTCGCCCAGCCGGTCCCAGAACGGCCGCAGCCACAGCCGCGCCTGCTCGGCGCCGCCCAGTTCGCGCGCGCGGCGCGCGGCGCGCGCGGCAATGCGCGCGTCGCGGCGGTCGGCCGCGTCGAAGCTTTGCCACAGGCGCTTGAGCTGCTGCAGGTCGTGCGCCTGCTGCAGCGCCTCTTCGGCCAGCGCACGCAGCAGGCCTTGCGCTACCGTGGCAGAGAACGCCTGGTGATTGGCCAGCAGGCGCGCCATGTGCAGGGCCTGCAGCGGCTCGCGTGCGGCGCGTGCAGCCTGCATCCTCAGGCGCATGGCCTGCATGCGCCGCGATGCGCCTGGCGTCAGCGCGGCCAGCGCAGCCAGGGCCTGCGGTGCGTCGTGGTCGTCCAGCGCCCACTGCGCGGCCAGCAGCTGCGCCCCGTCGTCCAGGCCACGCGCGCTGCCGCCGCGGCCCGCCTCGGACAACGCGTGCTGCAGCGCCTCGTCGCGCGCGGCGCGGTCCTGCATGCGGTGCGCGCCGGTAGCCGCCAGCAGCTGGGCCACCACCGCAAAGTCGTGTGCGTCGGCCAGCCCGGGCACGTCGCGGCGCAGCGCCAGCGCGCGCTGCGCGGCCTTGCGCGCGCGGCCGAACC
This sequence comes from Rubrivivax sp., assembly GCA_016789865.1. Taxonomy (GTDB): domain Bacteria; phylum Pseudomonadota; class Gammaproteobacteria; order Burkholderiales; family Burkholderiaceae_C; genus Rubrivivax. The sequence goes on along the minus strand of JAEUPC010000158.1, from coordinate 10,374 downwards.
GCGCGTTCACGAGCTCGGCCATCGCCTCGCGCAGCGCGCCGTGTGCGGCCGCTTCCTTGCGGTGCTCACGCCACTCGCGCGCGCGGCGCGGCAGGCTGGCCACGCGGGCCACGGCGTGCGCCACGACCACCAGCGCGATGCACAGCGCCACCAGCGCGACGATGAACAGGTTGAGCGACAGGTCGGTGCGCCAGCCGGCCCAGAAGATGGACACCAGGCCGTCGTTTTCACCCAGCAGCGTGGCCGCCGCCACGGCGGCAGCGAACAGCACGACGAGCCAGGCGAGCCCGCGCACGGCTCAGTTTCCCGTCGCACGCGGCCGTGGGGGGCGGGGCCGCAGCGGCTGCAGGGTGTTCACGGCCGGCGCGCCTCAACGCCCCGCCGCCGCCGCGGCGATCGCCGCCAGCGTGGCATCGGGCCGCGGCACGGCCACCGTGCGCGCCTGTGCAGCCACCTGGCGCAGCGCCTCGGTGGCCAGCGCCGTGGGCCGCGCACTGCGATCGAAGTAGCGCTCGATGGTGGTCTGCGCCTCGCGCAGGTCGGACTGCGCCGTCTCGAACTGCCGCGACAGCAGCGCCAGCCGCGCGTTCAGCAGCCGCAGCTTGAGGTTCTCGCGCAGGTACCAGGCCTGCTCGGGGGCGATGAGCATCGCCTCGGGCGCCTCGATGCGGGTGATGCGCACCAGCGCACGCGTCTCGGCCCACACATGCGCGACCAGCTGCCGCCAGCCCTCGCGCAAGGCGCCGAGCAACGGCACTCCGGGCGCTTCACCGGCCCTGGCGCCGGCTGCCGAAGCCGACGGGGCACCTGCCGGCGCAGCCGATGCCGGTGGCTGCGCCGGCGCCAGCGGGGCCACCCCCGACCGGGCAGCGGCCGCGCCCGGCGCGGAGGTCGCGGTGGCGCTCGTGGCATTGATCGCGGTCGCTGCCGACGCAGCACCGCCAGCAGCCACGCGCCGCAGCCCCACGGCCTGCGGCGGCGTGACCAGCAGCGGCAGCTCGTCGATCTGCCGCACCAGCTCGTCCAGCCGGATGGCCAGCGCCGGGATATCGGTAACTCCGGCGGCCTTCGTGCGCTCGAGGTCTTGCGCCACCGCACGCCGCACGCGCTCCAGACGCGGCTGGCTGTAGCGCGCCAGGCGCTCGCCGGTCTGCCGCAGCACCTGCAGCAGCGGCTCGGCGCTGCCGGTGATGGCCGCCTGCTGCTGCGCGACGCGCAGCGCAGCTTCCACGTCGGCCAGCACGTTCTCGTCGCGCGAACGGGCCAGCGACTGCAGCAGGTCCTCGATCTGCGAACGCTGCATCGCCGACTCGGCCACGCGTGCGTCCAGCAGCGCGATGCGGGCCACCACGTCGCGTGCCGCGGCCTCGGCCTGGCGGGCCAGCAGGCGCGCCTCCTGCGCGGCCTGTGCGCTCTCGTGCTGCCGGCGGCCGAGCTCGGCCTCGAGGGCCTGCGCGCGCTGGTCGGCCTGCCAAGCCAGCGCCAGCGCACCCAGGGCGACGGCAGCGGCCGCGGCCAGCGCCAGGCCCGCCCAGGGCAGTCGCGCGGGAATCGTCGGCACCGGTGCCGACGCCGCGCGGGATGCCCCGGCGTCTTCGGGTGCGGCCGAAGGCGACCGAGGCCCGGGCCCAACGCCCGAGTTGATTGCATCGGCGGCAGTCGCAGGGCCCGTTTCGCGCTCGGGCGTGCCCGGTGCGTCTGCGTTTGGCGGGGTCGTCGTCACAGGGGGCGGGATTGTATCGACGGCCCCCCGGGGCCCGCGGCTTCGTCGCCCTGCGTTCGGTCATGCCATGCCTGCGCCTGCGCGGCGGCCCCGGGCGCGATCACGCGCACCCACTTGAAGCCGGCGTCGCGGGCCGCCTGGCCGATGCGCGGGTGCGTGGCGAACGCCGGGCTCGCACGCCAGTGCAGTGCCGGCGACAGTGCCAGCAGGTTGCGCACGCCCTCACTGCTGCTGATTTGCCACGCGAAGTGCTGCGGCCCACGCTCGACCGCGGCCATGCGTTCGCGCTGCTCGGCCGTCCACACGGGCAGCGTGCGGCGGTAGGCCGCCACGAAGCTCACCATCGCGCCGGCGCCACGCAGCGTGTCGCCCAGCCAGTCGCGCCCGCCCTCGCCGCGCACGACGAGCACGCGCGCGCCGGCCCAGTCATGGGGCCGCAGCTGCGCCCACAGCGCTTCGCTGTCCAGCGCGGCCGATTCGGGCGCGGGTTCGCGGATGCAGCCCGGCGGAACCTGTGCGGCGCGCAACGCCGCGGTGGTGCCCGGCCCGGTGGAGCCGGCCAGCGTTCCGGCCGGCCACGCCGCGCCCGCAGGCGCCGCGGCAAAGAAGTGTGCCACCGCGTTGGCGCTGACGAACATCACCAGCCGACAAGCGGCCAGCGAGGCCCAGGCGCGGGCGAGCTCGGTGGGCGGCGAGCCGGGCTCGCCGGCAACGGCCTCGATGCCGATGAGCGGCAGCGCCACGGCGTCCACACCCAGCGCGCGCAACTCGCGCACCGCGGGCGCGGCCTGCGCCTGCGGGCGCGTGACCAGCAGCTGCATGGCTGCCGCGAACGCGGCGCCGCGTGTCCCGACGGGGATGAACGTCATCGCCGATGCACGCGAGTTCGCCCGGGTTCGGCCGAAAGGGGGCGGCGCGGCCGCGCGCAAGCAGGGCCCGCGCCGGCTACCCGGCCGCGGTGGCCGCGGCCGCCGCGGCGGCCAGGTAGTCCCCGGCGCCGGCGGCCTGCAGCCGTGCGGCGGCCGACTCGCCCAGGGCCTGAGCGGCTGCGGCGTCGGCCACCGCGGCGTCGGCGGCGGTGCGCAGCAGCGGTCGCGTGGCCTCGGTGGCGTGGCCCAGTGCTGCCGCCAGATGCAGGCGGCCGTCGACCCAGCGCGCGTGTGCGGCCAGCGGCATCGTGCAGCTGCCGCCCAGCGCGCGAGACACCGCCCGCTCGGCCAGCGCGGCGAGCTCGGTGGGCCGGTGCGAGGTCTGCGCCAGCAGCGCACGCCACTCGGCGGCCTGTTCGCGCACCTCCAAGCCCAGCGCCCCCTGGCCGGCCGCCGGAATCATCTGCTGCACATCGAAACGGCTGCGGATGCGTTCGGCCAGCCCCAGCCGCACGAGGCCCGCGGCGGCCAGCACGATGGCGTCGTAGCCACCCTCGTCGAGCTTGCGCAGTCGCGTGTCGAGGTTGCCGCGCAGCGGCTGGATGTCGAGGTCGGGGCGCAGCGCCAGCAGCTGAGCCTGGCGCCTGAGACTGGAGGTGCCCACGCGCGCGCCGCGCGGCAGCTCGTGCAGCGTGGCGCAGCGGTTGGAGACGAACGCATCGCGCGGGTCTTCGCGTTCCCACACCGCCGCCAGCACGAAGCCGGCGGGCAGCTCCATCGGCACGTCCTTCAGCGAATGCACGGCCAGCTGCGCGCGCCCTTCCTCGAGTGCGGTCTCCAGCTCCTTGACGAACAGGCCCTTGCCGCCCACCTTCGACAACGTGCGGTCGAGGATCTGGTCGCCGCGCGTCGTCATGCCCAGCAGTTCGACCGCCAGGCCGAAGCGCTGCCCGAGCACGGCGCGCACATGTTCGGCCTGCCACAGCGCGAGGCGGCTCTCGCGCGTGGCGATCACGAGGCGGGATGGGGCACTCATCACCACCATTATGGCCAGCGGGCCAGCGGGCCAGCGGCCTGGTGCGGGCGCAGAATGGGCAACCCGGTGACGCGAGCCAACGCATGCCAAACCGCCGCAACACCAGCGCACGCACCGCCACGGCCCCGGCACCGACGGAGCGCGCGCCGAAGCGGCGCGGCGAGCCCAACGACGCGGCCGCCAAGAACCGGCCGCTGGTCGAAGACATCCGGTTGCTCGGTCGCATCCTCGGCGACGTGATCCGCGAGCAGGAAGGGGCGGCTGCGTACGAACTCATCGAGCGCATCCGCCGCCTCGCGGTCGCGTTTCGCCTGAAGGCCGACGCCAGCGCTGGGCGCGTGCTCGACCGGCTGCTGAAGAACCTCAGCGCCGACCAGACGGTGACGGTGATCCGCGCCTACAGCTACTTCAGCCACCTGGCCAACATCGCCGAGGACCGCCACCACCTGCGTCGCCGCGCGGTGCACGAGCGCGAGGGCCACCTGCAGGAAGGATCGCTGGCGCTGGCGTTCGAGCGGCTGCAGCGCGCCGGCATCCACGCCGGCGAGATCGCCCAGACATTGGCCCGTGCGCATATCTCGCCGGTGCTCACCGCCCACCCCACCGAGGTGCAGCGCAAGAGCATCCTGGATGCCGAACGCGCCATCGCCGCGCTGCTGGCGCAGCGCGAAGACGCCGAAGGCCGCTCCACGCCGACGCCCGAGCGGCTGGCCGACAACGAGTCGCTGCTGCGTGCCCGCGTCACGCAGTTGTGGCAGACGCGCATGCTGCGCACCACGCGGCTCACGGTGCCCGACGAGATCGACAACGCGCTGTCCTACTACCCGGCGACCTTCCTGCGCGAGGTGCCCCGGCTGTACCGCGAACTGGAGCGCCTGCTGGCCGGCCACGAGGTGGCGCCCTTCCTGCGCCTGGGCCACTGGATCGGCGGCGACCGCGATGGCAACCCCCACGTCGGCGCCGATACGCTGCGCCTGGCGCTGGCCCGCCAGGCCGAGGTCGCGCTGCGCTTCTACCTCGCCGAGGTGCACGAGCTGGGCGCCGAACTGTCGATCTCGGGCACGTTGGCGCCGGTGTCGGCCGCCATGGCAGCGCTGGCCGCGCGTTCACCCGACCACAACCCGCACCGCGAGGACGAGCCGTACCGCCGCGCGTTGATCGGCATCTACGCGCGGCTGGCCGCTACGCTGGAGCGGCTGTCCGGCACCGCGGCGCTGCGACTTGCGGTGGCGCCGCAGCAGCCCTATGCCGAGGCCGACGAATTCGTGGCCGACCTGCGCACCATCGCCGCCTCGCTGGCCGGCCACCACGCCGGCGCGCTGGTGGCGCCGCGGCTGGCGCCGCTGACACGCGCCGTGCAGGTGTTCGGCTTTCACCTCGCCACACTCGACCTGCGGCAAAGCTCCGACCGCCACGAGGCGGCCGTGGCCGAGCTGCTGCGCGTGGCGCGCCTGGAGCCCGACTACGCCGCGCTGCCCGAGGCCGCGCGGCGCGAACGGCTGCTCGCCGTGCTGGCCGACGCGCGCGGCCTGCGCGTGCGCGGCGCGGCGTACAGCGAGGCGACGCGCAGCGAGCTCGCGGTCTACGAGGCGGCGCGCGCGGCGCTGGCACTGTACGGCCGCGCGGCGCTGCGCCACCACATCGTCAGCCATACCGAAGAGGTAAGCGACCTGCTCGAGGTGCTGGTGCTGCAGAAGGAATGCGGTCTGCTCGAAGGCGTGGTGGCGGGTGCGGCGCGCGAGGCGAGCGGGGCGAGCGATCGGGAAGGCACCCCGAGCGGCAGCAAGAGACCTGCGGCACCGGCGGCCCGAGCCGTCGACGAACCCGCCGAGGAACCCGCCGCCCGAGCCGCGCTCATCGTCGTGCCCCTGTTCGAGACCATTGCCGACCTGCGCCGCAGCGAGGCGGTGATGCGCGAGTTCCTCGCGTTGCCCGGCATCACCGAACTGGTGGTGCAAAGCGGCGCCGAGCAGGAAGTGATGCTCGGCTACAGCGACAGCAACAAGGACGGCGGCTACTTCACCAGCAACTGGGAGCTGTACCGCGCCGAGACGGCGCTGGTGCAGTTGTTCGACGGCCTGCACGCGCGACACGGCATCACGCTGCGCCTGTTCCATGGCCGCGGCGGCACCGTCGGTCGCGGCGGCGGCCCCAGCTATCAGGCCATCCTGGCGCAGCCGCCGGGCACCGTGAACGGACAGATCCGCCTCACCGAGCAGGGCGAGGTGATCGGTTCGAAGTACGCCAACGCCGACATCGGCCGCCGCAACCTCGAAACACTGGTGGCGGCCACGCTCGAAGCGACGCTGCTGCATCGGGCCGGCGGGGCCGCCACCGGCCGCGCGCCGCCACGCGCCTTCCGCGAGGCTGCCGCCCGGATCAGCGCGTCGAGCATGGCCGCCTACCGGCGGCTGGTCTACGAGACCCCGGGCTTCGTCGAGTACTTCTTCGCCGCCACGCCGATCCGCGAGATCGCCGAGTTGCACATCGGCTCGCGCCCCGCGGTGCGGCCCTCGCTGCAGGGGCAGGATGGCGGCGCGCCAGGCCACGCCATCGAACGGCTGCGGGCAATCCCGTGGAGCTTCTCGTGGGGCCAGTCGCGCATGGCTCTGCCCGGATGGCTGGGCTTCGGCAGCGCCATCGACGCCTTCGTCGGCGGGCTCGCGGCGCCCGATGCGGCGAGCGCGGCTCTGCTGCAGCGCATGCACCGCCAGTGGCCCTTCTTCCGCACGCTGCTGTCCAACCTGGACATGGTGCTGGCCAAAGGCGACCTGCGCATTGCCGCGCGCTATGCGGACCTGGTGGAAGACAAGGCGCTCGGCCGGCGCCTGTTCGCGCAGCTGAAGGCCGAGTGGCAGCGCGTGGAACGCGCACTGGCGCTCATCACCGGCGAGCACGAGAGGCTGCAGTCCAACCCTGCGCTCGCCCGCTCGATCGCCCACCGCTTCCCGTATCTCGACCCGCTCAACCACCTGCAGGTGGAACTGCTGCGGCGCCATCGCCACGGGCGCGCCGATGCCGCCGGCGCCCAGCGGCTGCAGCGCGGCATCCACCTGTCGATCAATGGCATCGCTGCCGGGTTGCGCAACACTGGCTGAGTCTCCGCCAGAGTCTCCGGCTGAGCTCCGAGAGCGCCTGGCCGCCGGCGCGCGCTGCCGCCTGAAGACCTTGGAGTCGCCGGCAGCGGCGGCGTTGCAGAGCCTGTCATGCTGTCGCTCTGGCTTGCGTAGCCGCAGGCCGACGACGGCGGGCGCCGGGTGGTGGAGCCCTCGCCTGGCCGCGCAAGGGCGGGGGTCGGCTCGCCTTCAGCCGGGCCCGCTGCCGAGCAGGGCCTTCACGGTGGCCACCTGGCGCCGCGAGACGGCCAGCCACTCGCCGGCTTCGCCGGACCCCGCGCGCACCAGCACGGCCCAGCCGTCACCGCCGCCGCCAGGCTCACCGCCCAGGCCCGGGCGCAGCTCGAGCGCGCGGATGGCGTGCCGCGCCACCAGCGCATTGCGGTGGATGCGCACGAAGCCGCTGCCCAGGCGATGCTCCAGGTCGTTGAGCGACTCGTCCACCGTCACCTGCTGCGCCGTGGTGCGCACCAGCACCGCCTTGTGCTCGGCGCGCAGGCTGACGATCTCGTCGTGCGGCAGCCGCAGCACGCGGCCGCGCTCCTCGAGCACCAGCACCGGCGTGGCCGCCGGCGCCGCCACGGCGGGCGCCATGGCCGCCGCCTGGGCCTGCAGCCAGCGCTGCACACGCTCCAGCGCCTGCTGCAGCCGCTCGCGCCGCACCGGCTTGGTGAGGTAGTCCAGTGCCTGCAGTTCGAATGCCTGCAGGGCGTACTGGGCGTGCGCGCTGACGAACACCACCGCCGGGGGCCGCGGCAAGGACTTCAGCGTCGCGGCCAGCGCCAGCCCGCTGGGGCCGGGCATGCCAATGTCCAGCAGCACCACATCGACGCCGCCTTCGCCCAGGCGCCGCAGCTGCGCTTCAGCGGCAGCGGCGCCGGCTGCCTCGGCCACGACCTGAGCCGGCGGCTGACCCTCGGCCACGAGCTGTGCCAGGCGCGCGCGGGCCAGCGCCTCGTCATCGACGACCAGCACGCGCAGCAGTGCAGCTTCCGGCGCCGCGGCCGGCAGCGCGCCAACGGGCCCGTCGCTCATGTCACCCGCTCCCCAGGCCGGGCGGCGGGCATGACGCCGCGTGCCCTCATGGCGCCGGCAGGATGACCCGGGCGCGGAACACCGCCTGCCGGCCGCCCCCCGGGGAAGTTTCATCGTCGCGCCACACGTCGCATTGGGCCGCCACGTCGTGCAGCAGGCGCAGTCGCTCGCGCAGGTTGTGCAGCGCCATGCCGTTGCCAGGCGGGCCGGTCTCCTCGCCCACGGTGTTGGTGACGGTCACCTCCACCTGCCCGCGCGCCCGCGTGGCCTGCACCCGAACCCAGCCACCGCCGGCGGCCGGCTCGACCCCGTGGCGCACTGCGTTCTCCACCAGCGGCTGCAGCATCAGCGGGGGCACGCGCGCGCCCATCGCCTTGGGGTCCACCTGCCACTGCACCTCCAGGCGCGTGCCGAAGCGCACCTGTTCGATGGCCAGGTAGCGCCGGGCCAGCTCCACCTCGTCGGCCAGCGACACCGACGCGCCGGCGTCGGCCAGCGCCACGCGGAACAGCTCCGCGAGGTCTTCCAGCACCGCCTCGGCCCGGGCCGGGTCGACCCGTACCAGCGCGATCGCCGTATTCAGCGCGTTGAACAGGAAGTGCGGGCGGATGCGCGACTGCAGCTCGGCCAGCCGCGCGCTGGCATGCGCCGGCTGCCACAGCCTCGCCCGCACGTCCAGCCAGGCCCACAGTGCGCCGGCGAAGCCCAGGCCGGCCAGCACCACCGCCGCCACGCGCAGCGGCTCGGGCGGCGCGGCGAGCTCCACCAGCGCCAGCGGCCACCAGCCGGCCAGCGCGGCCAGCGCGCCCAGCGCCAGAACGACTGCAGCGCGCACCGACGCGCCCACGCGGCGCAGCGGCCGGCCCAGCGCACACACCACCACCAGCCACAGCACCGTGGCCACCACGCCGCCGAAGGCCAGCGCCGCGGTGCGCTCGCCCCAGTCCAGCACGCTGCGCGCGCCGGCCAGCGCCACCAGCGCCAGCACGCCCTGCACGCCCAGCACGGCGCGCAACGCCAGCGCCGGGTGGCAGACATCGAACGCCGCGGCGGCCTGCTCGCGCAGGCGCGAGCGCTCCTCGGCCAGCGGGTCGAAGTGCGAGATCGAGAAGCGCGACGCGGCCAGGTCGCCTTGCTGCGTGGTCTCGGGCCACAGGCTCGACAGCCGGCTCAACGGGGCGCCGAAGTCGCTGTCGTCGGTGTTCGCGGAGGGGCTGCGCGCCATGGTGCGTGGAAGGTGCCTGCCGGGCCGGGCCCGGATGGCCGCCCGCCCTGGGGTGCCGCACGGGTGCGCGCGCGCGGCCGCGCCGGAACCGCTGGGCGGAAGGGCGCCGGGATAATACGGAGTGCCGCGGCGATTGCCGCCCCCCTCATTCACACCTCGAGCCCATGACGTCGCCCGCTTCCGCGAACCCGCTGGCCAACAAGCAGCAAGCCTGGTCGGCGCTGTTCAGCGAGCCGATGAGCGAATTGGTGCAACGCTACACCGCCAGCGTGGGCTTCGACCAGCGGCTGGCGCGTGCCGACATCCAGGGCAGCCTCGCCCACGCTCAGATGCTGGCCGCGCAAGGCATCATCGGCGCGCGCGACCTCGCCGACATCGAGCGCGGCATGGCGCAGATCCGCGCCGAGATCGAGACCGGCCACTTCCGCTGGAAGCCCGAGCTGGAAGATGTGCACCTGAACATCGAGGCGCGCCTGACCGAAATCGTCGGCGACGCCGGCAAGCGGCTGCACACCGGCCGCAGCCGCAACGACCAGGTGGCCACCGACATCCGCCTGGGGCTGCGCGGCGAGATCGACCGCATCGCCGCGCTGCTCGCGCAGATGCAGCGCGCGCTGGTGGAAAAGGCCGCGCAGCACACCGAGACCGTGATGCCCGGCTTCACGCACCTGCAGGTGGCGCAGCCGGTGAGCTTCGCGCACCACCTGCTCGCCTACGTCGAGATGTTCGCGCGCGATGCGGAGCGGCTGGCCGAGGTGCGCCGGCGCGTCAACCGCCTGCCGCTGGGCGCCGCGGCGCTGGCCGGCACCAGCTACCCGCTGGACCGCAGGAAGGTGGCCGACCTGCTCGGCTTCGAGGGCCTGTGCGAGAACAGCCTCGACGCGGTGAGCGACCGCGACTTCGCGATCGAGTTCGCCGGCTTCGCGAGCCTGGTGATGGTGCACGTGTCGCGCCTCGCCGAGGAGATCGTGCTCTGGATGAACCAGAACTTCGGCTTCATCGACCTCGCCGACCGCTACTGCACCGGCAGTTCCATCATGCCGCAGAAGCGCAACCCCGACGTCGCCGAGCTGGCGCGCGGCAAGAGCGGCCGCGTCGTCGGGCATCTGATGGGCCTCCTGACGCTGATGAAGGGCCAGCCGCTCACCTACAACACGGACAACCAGGAAGACAAGGAGCCGCTCTTCGACACCGTCGACACGGTGAGCGACACGCTGCGCATCATGGCCGAGATGGTGGGCGGCATCGTCGTCAAGGCCGAGGCGATGGAGCGCGCCGCGCTGCGTGGCTACGCCACCGCCACCGACCTCGCCGACTACCTCGCGAAGAAGGGCGTGCCCTTCCGCGACGCGCACGAGGTGGTGGCCCAT
>JAEUPC010000143.1 GCA_016789865.1 Rubrivivax sp. | reverse complement strand
GCGCGGCAGGCCGCGCTCCACCAGGCCGAAGCAGACGTTCTCCAGCACCGTCAGCCACGGGAACAGCGTGTAGCTCTGGAAGACCATGCCGCGGTCGGCCCCGGGGCCGTCGATGCGCTGGCCGTCCAGCAGCACCTCGCCACCGGTCTGCTGGTCCAGCCCGGCCACGATGCGCAGCAGCGTGCTCTTGCCGCAGCCGCTGGGGCCGAGGATGGTGATGAAGTCGTTCTCGGCGACTTCCAGGTTCGTCGCCTGCAGCGCCAGCGTGGTGTCGAAACGGCGCTCGACGCCGCGGATCGAGAGGATGGTGCCCATGTTCAGCGCCCCAGGGCGGCCCAAGGAAACAGCCGCCGGTTGACCCACTTGAACAGCAGGTCGCTGGCCAGCCCGATCAGGCCGATGACGATGATGCCGAAGATGATCTGGTCGGTGGCCAGCAGCGCCTGGCTGTCGGTGATCATGTGGCCGATGCCGGAACTGGCGCCGATGAGCTCGGCCACGATGACGTAGGTCCACGCCCAGCCCAGCACCATGCGCAGCTGCTCAGCGATCTCGGGCGCGGCGCCGGGGATAAGCACGCGGCGGATCAGCGACGCATCCTTCACGCCCAGCGTGTAGGCTGCCTCGACCAGATCGCGCCGCGTGTTGCCCACCGTCACGCAGATCATCAGCACCAGCGAGAAAAAGCTGCCGATGAAGATGACGGCCAGCTTCTGCGCCTCGCCGATGCCGGCCCAGAGAATCAGCAGCGGTATGAAGGCGCTGGCCGGCAGGTAGCGCGCGAAGCTGATGAAGGGCTCGAAGAACGCTTCGATCGGCTTGTAGGCGCCCATGAACACGCCCAACGGCACGGCCAGCACCGCGGCGATGACGAAGCCGCCGACGACGCGGAACACCGTCATGCCGATGTCCTCGGCAAAACCCATCTTCGCCAGCAGCGTGTAGCCGCTTTGCAGCATCGACAGCGGGTCGGCCAGGAAGGTCTTCTGTACGAAGCCGCCGAAGGTGGCGAGGCTCCACACCGCCACGAACACGACGAAGAACGAGATGCCCAGCGCGACGCGCGCGCCTGGGGTCACCGGGGTCAGCGGCTTCACGCCGGCACCTGGGGGCTGCGCGCGCGGCGGCCAATCACTTGACGAAGCGCGTGTCGGCCAGCTTCGACAGGTCAGGCATCGACCGGATGATGCCGGCCTCCAGCAGCAGCTCGGCCGCCTCCTTGCTGAACGCGGCATGCTCGCCGGCGAAGAACTTCTGGTTGGCGGCCTTGTCCTGCCAGCGCAGGAACTTCTGGCTGCCTTCGAAGGCTTCAGCCGTCTGCTTCACGTCGGCGCCCATGATCTCGAAGCTCTTCTTCGGGTCGGCCTTGATCATCTCCAGCGCCTGGAAGTAGCTGTCGGCCAGCGCTTGGGCGGCCTTGGGGTTCTCGGCCAGGAACTTGGGCGTGCAGCCGAAGGTGTCCATCACCATCGGGTAGTCCAGCGTGGTGGCGATGATCTTGCCGGCCTCGGGTTTGGCGCGCACGGCCGAGAGGAACGGCTCGTAGGTCATCGCCGCGTCGAGGCCGGCGGTGCCCGCGATCATCGCGTTGGCCGCGGCCTGCGGGCTGAGGTTCACGACCTCCACGTCCTTGATGCTCAGGCCGTTCTTCTTCAGCATCCAGGCCAGCGTGAAGTAGGTAGCGGTGCCCGGGGCGTCGGCGGCGACCTTCTTGCCCTTCAGGTCCTTGATGGCGGCGATGTTGGGCTTGACCACCATGCCGTCGGCGCCGAAGCTCTTGTCGAGCTGGAAGATCTGCGTCGTGGCCACGCCGTTGGCGTTCCACACGATCCAGGTTTCCACCGTGGTGGCCGCGCACTGGATGTCGCCGCTGGCGATGGCCAGGTGGCGGTCCTTCTGCGGGATCTTCTTGATCGAGACATCGAGGCCGTTCTTCTTGAAGATGCCGGCTTCCTTGGCCAGCGTGAGCGGCGCAAAGCCGGTCCAGCCGCTGATGCCGATGCCGACCTTGGTGGCCTGCGCCTGCGCCGTGAAGGCGAAGGCAGCAGCGGCCAGGGCGATGAGGGTGTTCTTCGTCTTCATGGGGGGTCTCCTCGTGCGGGGTGCGTGGGTCGAGAAAAGGGTTCGCGGGCGGCCGGCACCGGTCAAGCCGGCGTCCACAGCGGGGGCAGCCGGCCCAGGGTGCGCAGGATGCGCGTGAGCGTGCCGTCGGCCACGAGCGTACTCGCCGCCTCGATGTCCGGGGCCAGGTAACGGTCTTGCATCATCGCCGGGCAGCGCTGCCGCAGCGTGGCGTGCACCTGCTCCAGTGCGGTGCTGCTTTTCAGCGGCCGCAGGAACTCGATGCCCTGCGCCGCGGCCAGCAACTCGATGCCCAGGATGTGCGCGACGTTGGCGATCATCGGCTGCAGCCGGCGCGCCGCGAAGGTGGCCATGCTCACATGGTCTTCCTGGTTGGCGCTGGTGGGCAGGCTGTCGACGCTGGCCGGGTGCGCCAGGCTCTTGTTCTCGCTGGCCAGCGCGGCGGCGGTGACGTGGGCAATCATGAAGCCACTGTTCAGGCCCGCATTCGGCGTGAGGAAGGGTGGCAGCCGCGAGACGCCCGAGTCGATGAGCATCGCGATGCGCCGCTCGGCGATCGCGCCAACCTCGGCGATGGCAACGGCCATCGCGTCGCAGGCCAGCGCCACGGGCTCGGCGTGGAAGTTGCCGCCGCTGATCATGGTGCCCCCAGGCTCCCTTCGGTCGCCACCCCCCGAGGGGGCTGCGGCCGGGCCGGGAGACCCGGACCCGCCCGCCGCGCCGTCTTCACTGAACACGAGCGGGTTGTCCGTCACCGCGTTCGCCTCGCGCAGCAGCACCAGCGCCGCGTGGCGCAGCTGATCCAGGCACGCGCCCACCACCTGCGGCTGGCAGCGCAGGCAGTACGGATCCTGCACGCGGTCGTCGCCTTCGAGGTGGCTCTGGCGGATCTGGCTGCCGGCCAGCAGCTGGCGGTAGACCATTGCCACGTCGATCTGGCCCGGGTGGCCGCGCAGCGCGTGTATTCGCGGGTCGAAGGGACCGTCGCTGCCCTTGGCGGCATCCACCGTGAGCGCACCCACGACGAGCGCCCCTTCGAGCACCGGCTCGAAGGAGAACAGCGCGTGCAACGCCAGCGCCGTGCTCACCTGCGTGCCGTTGATGAGGCCCAGGCCCTCCTTGGCCGCCAGCTCCAGCGGTGCCAGCCCGGCGCCGCGCAGCACGCCGGCCGCCGGTCGGCGCTGCCCTTCGACGACGCACTCGCCCTCACCCATCAGCGCCAGCGTCAGGTGCGACAGCGGCGCCAGGTCGCCCGAGGCGCCCACGCTGCCCTGGCTCGGCACGCAAGGCACGAGCTCGGCGTTGAACGCCGCGATGAGGTGGTCGATGACCTCCTGGCGCACGCCGCTTGCGCCGCGCGCCAGACTCGCCGCCTTCAGCGCGAGCACGAGGCGCACCACCGCCGGGGACAGCGGCTCGCCCACGCCCACGCTGTGGCTGCGGATGAGGTTGCGCTGCAGCGTGGCCAGGTCTTCGGTGCTGATGCGCGTGGAGGCGAGCTTGCCGAAGCCGGTGTTCACGCCGTAAACCGGCGCGTCACCAGCGGCAGCGCGCTGCACCACCGCGGCCGAGGCGGCGATGACCGGCCGCGCCGCGGCGTCCAGCGCTAGACGCACGCCGCCGGCGTGGATGGCCTGCAGCTCCTCGAGGCTGAGGTGCCCGGGGCGAAGGACGATGGTGGCTTGACTCTTCATTTGCGGTTCGATGGACTCAGCGCCCCAGCATCGGCAGGTTCATCCCCTGCTCGCGCGCGCACTGCTCGGCAATCTCGTAGCCGGCGTCGGCGTGGCGCATCACCCCGGTGCCCGGGTCGTTCCACAGCACGCGCTCGATGCGCTTGGCCGCTTCGGGCGTGCCGTCGCAGACGATGACCACGCCGCTGTGCTGCGAGTAGCCCATGCCGACGCCGCCGCCATGGTGCAGGCTGACCCAGGTGGCGCCGCCGGCGGTGTTGAGCAGCGCGTTCAAAAGCGGCCAGTCGCTCACCGCGTCACTGCCATCGCGCATGGATTCGGTCTCGCGGTTGGGGCTGGCGACGCTGCCGCTGTCCAGATGATCGCGGCCAATCACGATGGGCGCCTTCAGCTCGCCGCTTTTCACCATCTCGTTGAAGGCCAGGCCCGCGCGGTGCCGTTCGCCCAGGCCGATCCAGCAGATGCGTGCCGGCAGCCCCTGGAAGGCGATGCGCTCGCCGGCCATGTCCAGCCAGCGATGCAGGTGCTTGTCCTCGGGGAACAGCTCCTTCATCTTGGCGTCGGTCTTGCGGATGTCTTCGGGGTCGCCACTGAGCGCCACCCAGCGGAACGGCCCCTTGCCGCGGCAGAACAGCGGCCGGATGTACGCCGGCACGAAGCCCGGGAAGTCGAACGCGTTCTTCACGCCTTCGTCGAAGGCCACCTGGCGGATGTTGTTGCCGTAGTCGACGGTGGGGATGCCCATGGCCTGGAAATCGAGCATCGCCTGCACGTGCACCACGCAGCTGCGGGCGGCCGCAGCCTTGAGCGCCGCGTGTTGCGGGGCATCGGCTTGCGCCGCTTTCCACGCCTCCACGCTCCAGCCGGCGGGCAGGTAGCCGTTCACGAGGTCGTGGGCGCTGGTCTGGTCGGTGACGAGGTCGGGCCGGATCGCATTCAGGCCCCCGGCCTTCGCGCGCTTGACGAGTTCGGGCAGCACCTCGGCGGCGTTGCCCAGCAGGCCGATCGAGACGGCCCTTTTCGCCGCGGTGTATTTCTTGATGCGCGCCAGCGCGTCGTCGAGGTCGGTCGCCTGCTCGTCGAGATAGCGGCTGCGCAGGCGGAAGTCGATGCGGCTTTGCTGGCATTCGATGTTCAGGCTGCAGGCGCCGGCGAAGGTGGCTGCCAGCGGCTGCGCGCCGCCCATGCCACCCAGGCCTGCAGTGAGGATCCAGCGCCCGCCCATGTCGCCACCGAAGTGCTGACGGCCGGCTTCGACGAAGGTCTCGTAGGTGCCCTGCACGATGCCCTGGCTGCCGATGTAGATCCAGCTGCCGGCGGTCATCTGGCCGTACATCATCAGGCCCTTGCGGTCGAGCTCGTGGAAGTGCTCCCAGGTGCTCCACTTGGGCACCAGGTTGCTGTTGGCGATGAGCACGCGCGGCGCGTCGGGGTGCGTGCGAAACACACCCACCGGCTTGCCCGACTGCACGAGCAGCGACTCGTCGGGCTTCAGCTTCTTCAACGCCTCGAGGATGGCCTCGAAGCAGTCCCAGTTGCGCGCCGCCTTGCCGATGCCCCCGTAGACCACCAACGCGTCGGGGTTCTCGGCCACCTCGGGGTCGAGGTTGTTCTGGATCATCCGGTAAGCCGCCTCGATGAGCCAATTGGCGCAGGTGATGGACGGGCCGCGCGGCGCGCGCACGGGGTGCGGCCTGGCGAGGCGATGCAGGGGCGAGAGGTCGGTCATGGCGGGGCTCCGGCGCGGGGCGCGGCGATGGGCTCGGGCGGGGCGGGATCAGGGTCAACCCGGGGCGCACTGTACTTGTCTAGACAAGGCTAGACAAGTATCCTTACCCTCATGGTTTCCCCGCATGTCGCCCGCCCTGCCGCCGAAGGTGCCACCGGCCGCGGCGAGACCGCCGCGCCGTCGGCGCCGTACCTGCGCGTCAAGCAGCACCTGAAGGACGGCCTGGCCGATGGGCGTTGGCCGCCCGGCGCGCTGATGCCCAGCGAGGCCGAGCTGGTGACGCAGTTCGGCGTCAGCCGCATGACGGTGAGCCGCGCGTTGCGCGAGCTGCAGGCCGAGGGCCTGGTCGACCGCTCGCAGGGCGTGGGCACCTTCGCCGCGCAACTGCACCGCGTCAGCAGCACGTTGACGATCCGCGACCTGCACGAGGAGATCGAGTCGCGCGGCCACCGCCACCA
>JAEUPC010000130.1 GCA_016789865.1 Rubrivivax sp. | reverse complement strand
CTCCACCTGCTGCCACAGCGCCCAGCCCTTGGGGTGCCAGAACACCGTGCCGGGCGAATGCTCGTCCAGGTGGAACAGGTCCAGCTCGCGGCCCAGGCGGCGGTGGTCGCGCTTCTCGGCCTCCTCCAGCATCTGCAGGTACTGTTGCAGCTCGTCCTTCGACGCCCAGGCCGTGCCGTAGATGCGCTGCAGCATCTCGTTGCGGTGGTCGCCGCGCCAGTAGGCGCCGGCCACCTTCATCAGCTTGAAGTGCTTCAGGCGGCCCGTGCTGGGCACGTGCGGGCCGCGACAAAGGTCTTCGAAGCCGCCTTCGCGGTACAGCGACACATCCTCGCCGGCCGGGATGCTGCCGATGATCTCGGCCTTGTACAGCTCGCCCATGCCCTTGAAGTAGGCCACGGCCTCATCGCGCGGCAGCACGCGACGCACGACCGGCTCGTCCTTCTTCGCCAACTCCTGCATGCGCGCCTCGATGGCCGCCAGGTCCTCGGGCGTGAACGGGCGCTTGTACGCGAAGTCGTAATAGAAGCCGTTGTCCACCACCGGGCCGATCGTCACCTGCGCGTCCGGGAACAGCTCCTTCACCGCGTAGGCCAGCAGGTGCGCCGTGCTGTGGCGGAGGATCTCCAGGCCCTCGGCGTCCTTCTCCGTGACGATGGCCAGCGCCGCATCCGCCTCGATGCGGTGGCTCGTGTCGACGAGCCGGCCGCCCTGCCCGCCAAGAAGCTTGCCGGCGATGGCCGCCTTGGCCAGGCCGGGGCCGATGGCGGAGGCCACCTCGGCCACCGTCACCGGCCCGGCGAACTCGCGGCGCGAGCCGTCGGGCAGCGTGATGCTCAACATGATCAGGTTCCTCTCGGGCAACAAAAAAGCGCGGGGGGCGGGCCGCGCTTTGCTTGTTCAGGAGGGTGAGACAGGCGTGGTTGCGCGGCCGGCGTTCAGAAGCCGGTGAAGAACCTCGTAGTCCGCGGTGTCATAACCATGCTGCCTTTCCTGGGCTCTTGTCGAATGGCTGATGCCGAAACGGGCGCAGCGGGCGAGAGTCTACCCCAGGGCACCGCGTCGCCGCCCGCTGTCGCCGCTCGCCGCAGCGCCCACGGCACGAGGTTCGCCCGTCGCGCCAAGCGCGCCCGCCGTCACGGCAGCGGCAGCGCGTCGATCGGCCCGCCGCGCTCGACCACCCGCGCGAAGTCTTCGGCCAACCGGGTGCTCTCGTTCAGCGCCACGCGCCAGATGCGCTCGCGGCCGACGTCGTCGTCGCGCAGGTCGCGAAAGTCTTGCCGGTCGGGCAGCTTGCCGTTGGGCAGCCGCTCGACGAAGCCCGGGTGCGGCGACAGCACCACCAGGTTGTCCAGGTGTGCGCTGGCGCGATGCCGCTTGTGCCACGCCTTGTCGAGCCAGCCCGGCACGATGCGCGGCTGGAAGTGCGGGTACAGCACCAGCCCCTCGTTCATCGACGCGTAGTTCAGGTGCAGGTGGTAGTCGGTGATGCCGCCGTCCCAATAGGCGCCGGGCGGCGCACCGGGCACGTCGTGCACGGCCTGCAACGCAAACGGAATCGTGCAGCTGGCCAGGATCGAGGCCGCGAGGTTGGTCTCGCCCAGCGCCACGCGCTGCGTGCGAAAGTCGGCCAGCGGAAACGGCAGCTCGTCGCGCGGGTCGCTGAACACCACGCGCTCCAGCCACAGCGAGAGTGCGCGCCGGCTGGCCGCGTTGCTGACGTAGGCACCCATGTACCCCAGCAGGGTGCGCATGCGGCCGCCCCGGCGCAGCAACTGCCGCCCGTGGCTGGCCACCACATGCAGCCGAAATCGCGGGCTGGAGAGCACCTCTTGCGCCCGCGAGCCCAGGCGCTGGCCGATCTTGGCGCCGAACATCTCGGTCACCACCTGGGCTTCGGGCAGCCGGCCCGGGCGGTGCGGGTAGCGCTGGGTGATGTAGTCCTCGGCGAGCTGCGCCAGCGCCGCATCGGGCTGCGGCAAGCACGCACAGGCCATGCGCCAGGCGCCGATGCTGGCGCCGATGAGATGCACCACGTGGTCGGTCTGCGCCAACCAGTGGCCGAAGATATAGCGGTCCAGCGGGTTGAGCACCAGCCCCTTCGGCCCACCGGCCGCCGCCGGGACGACACGCACGTCCTGCGGGCGCAGCCCGAACTCACGCAAGTGCGCGCGGGCTCGTGGGCCGGCGTAGATCTCGACATTGCGCATGCGGGGGGCTCGTTCTTGTCGTTGGGCTCGTAAAGCGGCGGCAGGTTCGGTAGGCCGGTGCCGGAATCTCGTGCCGCCGCGTCGCCGGCTCAGCGGGTGGGCCGCAGCTTGGCAAACGCCGCCGCCATGACCCCCTGCCCGGCCGGCGCCGGGTCGGCGGCCCGCGGCCGCTGCCCGCGCGCGGCCGGCTGATAGCGGTTGTCACCTGCGGCGGCAGCACCGGCGCGAGCCGGCTCTGCGTCAAGCTTCATCGACAGGGCGATGCGCTTGCGCACCAGGTCCACCTCGACCACGCGCACCTTCACCACCTGGCCGGCCTTCACCACCTCGCGAGCGTCGCGCACGAACTTGTGGCTGAGCTGGCTCACGTGCACCAGCCCGTCCTGGTGCACGCCCAGGTCGACGAAGGCGCCAAACTGCGCCACGTTGCTCACTGTGCCCTCCAGCACCATGCCCGGCTTCAGGTCGACAAGCTCGCTCACGCCTTCGTTGAAGCGCGCCACCTGGAAGTCGGGCCGCGGGTCGCGCCCGGGCTTTTCAAGTTCGGTGAGGATGTCCTTCACGGTGATGGCGCCGAAGCGGCCGTCGCCCGCTTCCGCACCCAGCTCGCGCGCCACGACCTCGGGCTTCAGCGTGCGCAGCACCTCGGCGCGGCCCATCAGCTCGCGCACCGGGCGGCCGGTGATGGCCAGCATCTTCTCCACCACCGGGTAGGTCTCCGGGTGCACCCCGGTCATGTCCAGCGGGTTGTCGCCGTCGCGGATGCGAAGGAAGCCCGCCGCCTGCTCGAAGGTCTTCGGCCCCAGGCTGCTCACCTGCAGCAGCTGCCGCCGGTTGCTGAACGCGCCGTTCGCGTCGCGCCAGCGCACGATGCCGGCGGCCACGCCGGCGCTCAAGCCCGACACGCGCGCCAGCAGCGGCACCGAGGCGGTGTTCAGGTCCACGCCCACGGCGTTGACGCAGTCTTCCACCACCGCGTCGAGCGAACGCGCCAGCGCACCGGGGTTCAGGTCGTGCTGGTACTGCCCCACGCCGATGCTCTTGGGCTCGATCTTCACCAGCTCGGCCAGCGGGTCCTGCAACCGCCGCGCGATGCTCACCGCGCCGCGCAGGCTCACGTCGAGCCCCGGCAGCTCGTGGCTGGCCACCTCGCTGGCCGAGTACACCGAGGCGCCGGCCTCACTGACCACCACCTTGTCCGGCGCAACGTCCGGCGCGAGCCCCTTGATGCGCTTGACGAGGTCGGCGGCCAGCCGGTCGGTCTCGCGGCTGGCCGTGCCGTTGCCGATGGCGATGAGGTTCACGCCGTGCTGCGCCACCAAGTGGCCGAGCGTGTGCAGCGCGCCGTCCCAATCGTTGCGCGGCTCGTGCGGGAAGACGGTGGCCGTCTCCAGCACCTTGCCGGTGTCGCTGACCACCGCCACCTTCACGCCGGTGCGGATGCCGGGGTCCAGCCCCATCACCACACGGCGGCCGGCGGGCGCAGCCAGCAGCAGGTCGCGCACGTTGTCGGCAAAGACCTTGATCGCCACCACCTCGGCCGCTTCGCGCAGCCGCGCGAAGAGGTCGCGCTCCAGGCTCAGCGACAGCTTCACCTTCCAGGTCCAGCCGACACACTTGCGCATCAGCTCGTCGCCGGCGCGCTGCCGATGGCGCCACTTCAGGTGCTGCGCGATGCGCCCTTCGGCCAGCGAGGTGGCCGGCGCCGGCGTCGACCCCGCGGCACTGCCTGCGGGCACCGCGGTCGGCGCATCGGCAAGCACCAGCCGCGCCTCCAGCCACTCCTGCGCGCGGCCGCGGAATACCGCCAGCGCACGGTGGCTGGGCACCTTGGCAATCGGCTCGGCGTAGTCGAAGTAGTCGCGGTACTTGGCCGCGTCGGCGTGCTGCGCGTCCTTGCCGGCGGCCAGCCGGCTCTCGAACAGGCCCTCGCTCCACAGCCACTCGCGCAGCGCGCCCACCAGCACCGCGTCTTCGGCCCAGCGCTCGGACAGCAGGTCGCGCACGCCGTCCAGCACCGCGGCTGCGTCGGCAAAGCCCGCCTCGGCGTTGATGAACGCCGCGGCCTCGGCCGCCGGATCGAGCGCCGGATCGGCGAAGAGCCTGTCGGCCAGCGGTTCGAGCCCCGCCTCGCGGGCGATCATCGCCTTGGTGCGCCGGCGGGGCTTGTACGGCAAGTAGAGATCCTCCAGCTCCTGCTTGGTCGGCGCGGCCTCGATCGCCGCCCGCAGCGCAGGGGTGAGCTTGCCTTGTTCCTCGATGCTGTGCAGCACCGCGGCGCGGCGGTCTTCCAGCTCGCGCAGGTAGGCCAGCCGCACCTCCAGCTCACGCAGCTGCACATCGTCCAGGCCGTCGGTGGCCTCCTTGCGGTAGCGGGCGATGAACGGCACCGTGGCGCCGCCGTCCAGCAGCTCCACCGCCGCCTTCACCTGGGAGGGCCGGGCCTTCAGCTCGGCCGCGATCTGATCGAGGATCTTGTTCTTCGGGTCCAAGGACGGGGGCGGCAGGCGTTGAATCTCGAGGCGCCGCAGTGTAAGGGCCGATCAGCCTGGCATCGGCCCGGCGTCAGCCCGGCACGGGCATGCCGCCGCCCTGCCGCCAGGCCACCAGGTCTTCGATGGCCAGCAGCGGCAGGCCGTGCCGCGCCGCGTAGTCGTGCAGTTGCTGGCCGCGCGCCATCGAGCCGTCGGCGTTCATCAGCTCGCACAGCACCGCCGCGGGGCGCAGGCCGGCCAGCGCGCACAACTCCAGGGCCCCTTCGGTGTGCCCGCGCCGCGCGAGCACCCCGCCGGCGTGCGCGACGAGCGGAAAGACGTGGCCCGGGCTCACGATGTCTGCCGCGCTCCGCCCCCGTTCGGTGGCCGCGCGCACCGTGGCCACCCGGTCGGCGGCGCTGACGCCGGTAGTCACCCCCTCGCGTGCCTCGATCGACACGGTGAACGCCGTGCCGTGGCGGCTGCGGTTGTCGCGCACCATCGGCGCCAGGCCGAGCTCCATGGCCCGGGCCGGGGGCAGACACAGGCAGACGATGCCGCTGCAGTCGCGGATCAGCGTGGCCATCACGGGCACCGCAAGGCACTCGGCCGCGACGATCAGGTCGGCCTCGTTCTCGCGGTCGCCGTCGTCGGTGAGCAGCACGGGGCGGCCGGCGCGCATGGCATCGGCTGCAGCGCGCAGGCGTTCACCCTGCAGAGGTGGCGCGTGCTCGCGCTGGGATCGGAAAGCGAAGTTCATCGAAACGCTCCTTGAAGTGAGATCACACCGAAGAACGTTCCAGGGAGTGCGCGCCAAGGCATGCCCCGACCCTGCGCGCCACGGCACGCACGCGGCTGCCCGTGGCGGGCGGCCGCATGCCATGCTGCGGCGCACCCGGCACGGGGCGCACCGTGTCGCGCGTCTTCTTTCATCCGGACTGTCACCGTCGGCCCTGGCATCTCACCAGGTCTGCTGACCCCGCACCGGCACAGGGGCCGGCACGGGCGCTCGCGGGCTCGCGCAGTGCGCCGCATGCCGCAGCGCCCGCACCTACCGCCGGTGGGGAATTCCACCCCGCCCTGAAGACGTGCACCAGCCCGGCGCGGAACTGCCGCCCGATGGGCAGGCTCCGGCCAGGCCAGTGGTGCGATGGTAGTGAGCTGCCGCCGATGCGCTGTCGCGCAGGCGTCGATGGGCGCTCGGCGCGGTCTCGGTCTGGAACCCCGCGGTGCGAGGTTTCAGCTCCGGCGCAAGCGCGGCCGGTCGCGCTGAGCTGCGCCGGCGGCGCAGCAGCGGGGTGTAAGCGCGCGGCATGGCCCACGACAGACGTTACGCCGGCGACTTCAAACCCTTCGAGCCCACAACAAGCTCGATTCCACCTCACCCAAGGAGCACCGAATGATTCGCACCCTCACCCGCCGCACCGCGCTGGCCAGCCTGGTCACCGCCGTCGCCCTCGCCGCGCCGATCGCCCGTGCCGAGACGATGGACGACATGCGCTTTGGCGACGTCGCCACCGTGAAGATGATGGACAAGAACAAGGACGGCATGGTCAGCAAGGCCGAGTTCCTCGACATGATGGGCCAGCTCTACGACATGAAGGCCAAGAAGATGAAGTCCAAGGGCGGCGTCATGAGCTCGATCGAGTTCGACGAGTTCGCCAAGTACCTGCGCGCGGGCGGCTGAGCGCCCGCCATGCGCAGCACCCCGCTCGCTCGGGCCCTGCGTGGCATGGGCATCGGCGGCGCTTGCCTGGTCGCCGCCGCGGCGAGCGGGGCCGCTTCCTGCACCGCGCGCTCCCACCCCACCACGCCGCCGCGCGTGGTGGAGCTGTACACCTCCGAGGGCTGCAGCTCGTGCCCGCCGGCCGACCGCTGGCTCTCCACGCTGAAGGGGCGCGGCGACGTCATCGCGCTGGGCTACCACGTCACCTACTGGGACCGCCTGGGCTGGCCCGACCGTTTCGCCAGCGAGCAGTTCACCCGGCGGCAGTACGAGTGGGCCGAGCGCCTGGGCCGGCGCAACGTCTATACGCCGCAGGTGCTGGTGGACGGGCTCGACTGGCGCGGCTGGCCGCGCCTGCCCGAGCCCGGTGCGCCCGCGGCGACACCCCCAGTGCTCACGCTGGCCCGTGAGCCCGGTGGCAAGGTGCAGGCCCGCGTCGAGCCGCAGCCGGGAAGTTCATCGCAGCTCGGCGGTTATTGGGCAGTCGTCGAACACGGGCATGCGAGCCGCGTGCGCGCCGGCGAAAACAGCGGCGAGACGCTGCGCCACGATCATGTCGTGCGCCTGCACCAGGCCGTGCCGGCCTTCGCCGCCCACGCCGGCCTCGTCAGCCAGCTCGACGTGCTGCCGGGGGCGGCGTCGAACCCGCGCCGCGTCGTCTTCGTCGTCACCACACCCGGGTCGCAGCGCACGCTGCAGGCCGTCGCGCTGGATTGCTGAGTCCGCCTGGCACCCTTGCCGCTTGGACCCTCTGCCTTCGCGTGCCTGCGCGCGCGCCTGCAAAGGCTCGTTCACCCGGCGCGCAACGCAGCGCGAAGCTGCTGGCCGACCTCGGGGCGGTCCTGGAACGGGTCGCTCGGGTTGCGCGGCGTCATGATGTCCTCCAGCCGCGTCTGCACCGTGGCCAGGCTCTTCGGGTGGCTGTAGATGTAGAAGCGTTGCGCGTCCATTGCGTCGAACACCTTGGCCGCCACGTCGGCGGCGGTCACCTTGCCGCTGGTCACCGCCTTCTCGCTCATCGCCTGGCCGATCAACTGGCTCTTCGTGGGCTTGACGGCGGCCAGCTCGGCCGGCCGGTTGCGGTGGCTCTGGTGGATGCCGGTGGGCACGAAGAACGGGCACAGCACATGCGCGTGCACCTGGTCGGTCACCAGCGCCAGGTCCTGGTACAGCGTCTCCGACAGCGACACCACCGCGTGCTTGCTGACGTTGTAGACGCCCATGTTCGGCGGGTTCAGCAGCCCCGCCATGCTGGCGGTGTTGACGATGTGACCCTGCCAGGCGGGGTCACGCCTGGCGGCCTCGAGCATCAGCGGCGTGAAGGTGCGCACGCCATGCACCACGCCCCACACGTTGACGCCCAGCACCCACTCCCAGTCGCGCAGCGTGTTCTCCCAGACCAGGCCACCGGCGCCGACGCCGGCGTTGTTGAACACGAAGCTGGGCACGCCGAAGCGGCCGAGCGTCGCGTCGGCCAGCGCCTGCACCTGCTCGGCCCTGGAGATGTCCAGCTGGAACGGCAGCACCTGCGCGCCCAGACCCTCCACCTCGTGCTGGCTGATGGCCAGCGCGTCGGCCTGCACGTCGGCCATCACGACCTTCATGCCGCGCTGCGCCGCGATGCGGCTGGCCTGCAGGCCGAAGCCCGACGCCGCCCCCGTGATGACGGCCACGCCGCCGGCTTTCAGTCCACCGCTCATCTTGTCTGTCTCCTGGGTTGCTGGGTTGGTCTCTTCTGCGCGGCCGCCGGGGCCCTGCCGCGCTTCGCCGGGCTCTTCAGGCAGCCTCGGTCGGCATCGCGCGTTCGACGATCGCATCGAGGTCGGCACGCGCATCGAGCGCGCCGAACACATCGCACGACGCCTCCAGCCGCGAGGCGCAGAACGCTTCGAACACGGCCGGCGGCGAGATGCGGTGCAGCAGTGCGGCCTGCAGCACGAGTGCCGTGTCGCGCGCGAGGATGCGGCTCTGTGCTTCCGGCACGCCGGCGTCCAGCGCAGCGAGCACACGTGCCGTGGCCGCGTCCAGCGCCTTGCTGGCGCCACGTGCCGCGCGCAGCTCGTGCTCGAACGCCGGGGCCACATCGGCGCCGCGCAGCGCACGCTGCAGGTCCAGCGCCATGATGTTGCCGGCGCCCTCCCAGATGCTGTTCAGCGGCATCTCGCGGTAGATGCGCGCCATCACGCCCTCGCCGGCGGCCTCGACATAACCGTTGCCGCCCAGGCACTCCATCGCCTCCTGGCCGAAGTGGCTGCCGCGCTTGCAGACCCAGAACTTGGCCACCGGGGTCAGCACGCGGCGCATCACCTGTTCGTGCGCGTCGGCCGGGTCCCGTTCGGTGCGGTCCACCGCCAGCGCCAGGCGCAGCGCCAGCAGCGTGGCGGCCTCGCTTTCCAGCGCCAGGTCGGCCAGCACGTTCTTCATCAGCGGCTGCGCCACCAGCGGCTTGCCGAAGGCGTGCCGCTGCGCCGTGTGGTGCAGCGCGATCGACAGCGCCTGGCGCATCAGGCCGGCGGTTCCCAGCGCGCAGTCCAGCCGCGTCAGCGCGCCCATGGCCAGGATCTGCGGCACGCCGCGGCCCTCTTCGCCCACCAGCCATGCCGCGGCGTTGAAGAACTCCACCTCGCTGCTGGCGTTGGCGTGGTTGCCCAGCTTGTGCTTCAGCCGCTGCACGTGCAGGGGGTTCACGCCGCCGTCGGGCAGGAAACGCGGCAGGAAAAAGCAGCTCAGACCGCCCGGCGACTGCGCAAGGATCAGGAACGCGTCGCACATCGGCGCGGACATGAACCACTTGTGGCCGGTGATGCGGAAGCGCCGGCCCCAGGCGTCGTCGCCATCGGCCACCGCCTGGGTGGTGTTGGCGCGCACGTCCGAGCCGCCTTGCTTCTCGGTCATGCCCATGCCCATCGTCACCGCGCGCTTGGCGGTGCCGGGCACGAAGCGCTCGTCGTAGTCGCGGCCGGCCAGCTTGCCGCCCCACTCGGCCTGCAGCGCCGCGTTGGCGCGCAGCGCGGGGGTCACCGCGTAGGTCATCGACACCGGGCACAGCACCGAGGGCTCGGCCTCGGTGAAGAGCATGAAGCCGGCGGCGCGCTCGGCGTGCGGCGAGCGTTCGACCCCCAACCCCGCTGCCCCTGCTGCCCCTGCTGCCCCCACCGGCCCCGCTGCCTCGACTGCCCAGGGCGCCCCATGCAGCCCGTGGCGCAGCGCAGCGCCCAGCAACGCGTGGTAGCTCGGGTGGAACTCCACCACGTCTACGCGCCGGCCGACGCGGTCGTGTGCGTGCAGCACCGGCGCATGCTCGTTGGCCAGCCGGGCGTGGCGCTGCATCTGGGCACTGCCCATCTCGGCGCCCAGCGCATCCAGGCGCCCGGTGGGCAGCGCCGGCACGAGCCTGGCCAGCGCGTCGCGCAGCGGCCGATTGATGCGGAACAGGTTCACGCCGGCCAGCGGCTCGGCCTGGTTGAACACCTCGTGCGTTGCAAAGCCCTTCATGACGCCCTCCGTTGCCCCACACGGAGCATGTGCACGTGGGGGATCCCGTCTTCCACATACGGCTCGCCGCGGCGGGCAAAGCCCAGGCTGCCGTAGAAGCGCTCCAGGTGCGCCTGGGCACCCAGCGCGATGGCCTGCCCGGGCCATGCCTGCTCGCAGCGCCGCAGCCCCTCGGCCATGAGCGCGCGGCCGAGCCCCGTGCCACGCGCTGCCGGCGCGGTGACGACGCGGCCGATGGCCGGCTCGGCGTACTTGATGCCGGGATCCACCACACGAAGGTAGGCCAGCAGATCGCCCGCGTCATTGCGCCCGAGCAAGTGGGCCGATTGCCGGTCGGCGCCGTCGGGGTCGACGAAGGGGCAGTTCTGCTCCAGCACGAACACCGCGGCGCGCAACGCCAGCGCGTCGTACAGGTCATCGACCCGCAGCGCTGTCCAGCACGCCCAGGTCCAGATCACCCCGGTGCCTCGCCACGCGGCAGCGCGGGCTTGTTGCCCAGCGCCCGGATGTACTTGAACGTGCCGGTGCTGTGCGCACACAGGCGCTCGGCCTCGTCGAATACGCTGGCTTCGCAGAACGCCATCGTCGGCGTGCGGTGCAGCAGCCTGCCGCGGGCTACCAGCTGCCCCTCGGCCGGGCGCACGAAGGTCGTCTTCATCTCGATGGTCGCCACGCTGGGGCCGAGCTTCTCGCCGGCACGGTGCATCGTGCGTGCGGCCTGGGCCATCGCCACATCCAGCAGCGTCATGACCACGCCGCCATGCGCGACCTGCCAGCTGTTGCAGTGCGCTTCGTCCAGGGTGACGCGCAGCTCGCTGGTGCCGTCGCCGGCGTGCCACAGCTCGAGCCCGAGCTCCTCGACGAACGGGATGCGCGCCGGAAAGTGCAGCGGTCCCTGCCGCCGCCGGCGCGGGTGGGCCGTCGTGCCGCTCACCGCCTGCCTGGCCTGCGCTTCAGCCGCCGGCGTGCACGCACGACACCCCGCCGTCCACGGCGAGGACTTGCCCGGTGATGTGCTTGCCGGCCTGGCTGGCAAACAACAGCGCAGCGCCCTTCAGGTCGTCGTCGTCGCCGATGCGCTTGAGCGGCGCACCGGCGGCGAGCTTGTCCACCCCCAGCGCCTGCAACGTGCCCTTGGTCATCTTGCTCGGGAAGAAGCCCGGCGCCAGCGCGTTGACGGTGACGCCATGTTCGCCCCACTCGCCGGCCAGCGTGCGCGTGAAGTTCACCGCCGCGCCCTTGCTCGTGCCGTAGGCGATGAACTCGACGTCCAGGCTGCCCGAGAGGCCGGCGATGCTGGCGACGTTGATGATGCGGCCCTTCTTCGCCGCGATCATGCAGGCCTTGCCCACCGCCTGGCTGAACAGGAACATGCTGCGGATGTTCAGGTTCATCACCTTGTCCCAGGCCTCGAGCGGGTAGTCCTCGGCCGGCGCGCCCCAGGTGGCGCCGGCGTTGTTGACCAGGATGTCGATGCGGCCCAGGCGCTGCATCGTCTCGTCGACCACCTTCTTCACGCCTTCGGGGTCGCTGGCGTCGGCGGCGATCCAGCGCGCGTCGATGCCGCGCTCGGCGAGGTCGGCCGCCGCCTCTTCCAGGTCGGCCGCCTTGCGCGACGTGAGCATGATCTTCGCGCCCGCCTCGCCCAGCGCCTCGGCGATCTGCAGGCCGAGGCCGCGCGAGCCGCCGGTGACCAGCGCCACCTGGCCGGTGAGGTCGAACAGTTTCTGCACC
>JAEUPC010000122.1 GCA_016789865.1 Rubrivivax sp. | reverse complement strand
CGCGGCATGGGCGGCGGGGGTGGCCCGGGCGCGCCGCGCATCGGTGGGCGCGGCATCGGCGTGGGCACCATCGTGATCGCCGTGGTGGCGGGCTGGATCTTCGGCATCAACCCGCTCACCGTGCTGGGCCTGCTCAGCGGCGGCGGCGCGCCGGTGGAGGTGGCGGCGCCGCCGTTGCAGCAGCGCGCCCCCGGCGCGGCACCGCAGGACCCGCAGGCGCAGTTCGTCTCCACCGTGCTGCGTGACACCGAGCAGGTGTGGGGCCGCATGTTCCAGGGCAGCGGCCAGCCCTACCAGGAGCCCCGGCTGGTGCTCTTCAGCGGCGCCACGCGCAGCGCCTGCGGCGTGGGCCAGGAGGCGATGGGGCCGTTCTACTGCCCGGGCGATTCGAAGGTCTACCTGGACCTCCACTTCTTCCGCACGCTGTCGCAGCGCATGGGCGCGCCCGGCGACTTTGCGCAAGCCTACGTGGTGGCGCACGAGGTGGGCCACCACGTGCAGAACCTCATGGGCGTGACCGCCAAGGTCGATGGCCTGCGCGGCCGCATCTCACAGCAGGAGATGAACGCGCTGTCGGTGCGCGTGGAACTGCAGGCCGACTGCCTGGCCGGCGTGTGGGCGCACCACAGCCAGAAGGGCAAGGGCTGGCTGGAAGCGGGCGACCTGCAGGAGGCGATGAACGCCGCGGCGCAGATCGGCGACGACACGCTGCAAAAACAGAGCCAGGGCCGCGTGGTGCCCGAGAGCTTCACGCACGGCACCTCGCAGCAGCGCATGACATGGTTCAAGCGCGGGCTGGACACCGGCAGCGTGAAGGCCTGCGACACCTTCAACGCGCGTTGAGCGGCCAGGGCGTGGTCGTCGTTGCAGTCGTCGTGCCGCCGGGCGCCCCGCGATGAGCGAGTCTGCCGTCCACCTGGCGCGCCTGGCCGGCCTGCGTGCCGGCGGCAAGGGCAAGCTCGTCAGCGCCGCCCAGGCCGTGCAGTTGCTGCGCGACGGCGACACGCTGGCCACCAGCGGCTTCGTCGGCATCGGCTTTGCCGAGAACCTGGCGGTGGCGCTGGAGCAGCGCTTCGTCGAGCAGGGCGCGCCGCGCGGGTTGACCCTCGTCTATGCCGCGGGCCAGGGCGACGGCAAGACGCGCGGCCTGAACCACCTCGGCCACGACGGGCTGGTGGCGCGCGTCATCGGCGGCCACTGGGGCCTGGTGCCCACGCTCGGCCGACTGGCGGTGGAAGACAGGATCGAAGCCTGGAACCTGCCGCAAGGCGTGATCTCGCACCTGTTTCGCGACATCGCGGCCGGCAAGCCGGGGCATCTGTCGCGCGTGGGCCTCGGAACGTTCGTCGACCCGCGCCATGGCGGCGGCTGCGTCAATGAGCGCACGCGGGCGCTTCCGGCCTCGGCGCAGCCGGTGCGGCTGATGCCCATCGACGGCGAGGAGTACCTCTTCTACAAGGCCTTCCCGATCCACGCGGCGTTCATCCGCGCCACCACCGCCGACCCCGACGGCAACCTCACCATGGAGCGCGAGGCGCTCACGCTCGAATCACTGGCCATCGCGATGGCCGCGCGCAACTCCGGCGGCATCGTCATCGCGCAGGTCGAGCGCGTGGCCGAGGCGCACTCGCTGTCGCCGCGGCAGGTGAAAGTGCCGGGCGTGCTGGTGGACTGCGTGGTGGTGGCCGAGAAGCCCGAGTACCACTGGCAGACCTTCGCCGAGCCGTACAGCGCCGCGTTCAGCGGCGAGGTGCGCGTGCCCGCGGCGCACGTGCCGCCGATGCATGCCGGCAAGCGCAAGGTCATCGCCCGCCGCGCGGCGCTGGAGCTGCGACCGAACGCCGTGGTGAACCTGGGCATCGGCATGCCCGAAGGCGTGGCCGCGGTGGCCGCAGAGGAACGTGTGATCGATCTCATCACGCTCACTGCCGAGCCGGGCGTGGTGGGAGGCATCCCCGCCGGCGGCCTGAACTTCGGCGCGGCGGTGAACACGCAGGCGGTGATCGACCAGCCCTACCAGTTCGACTTCTACGACGGCGGCGGCCTCGACATCGCCTTCCTCGGCCTGGCGCAGGCCGACGCCGAAGGCAACGTCAACGTCAGCAAGTTCGGCCCGCGGCTGGCCGGCGCCGGCGGCTTCATCAACATCAGCCAGAACGCGCAACGCGTGGTGTTCGTCGGCAGCTTCGAGGCTGACGGCCAGCCGAAGCTGGTGCGAGACGTCGAACAGCGCACCTTCAGCGGCCGCGAGGCCTGGCGGCGCCGGCAGCAGGTGCTGTACGTCACCGATGCGGCGGTGTTCGGCCTGCACGAGCGCGGCCTCGAGCTGCTGGAAGTCGCGCCCGGCCTGGACCTCGAGCGCGACGTGCTGGCGCACATGCAGTTCCGCCCGATCATCGAGCGCGAGCCGCGGCGCATGGAGGCGGCCATCTTCGACGAAGGGCCGATGGGCTTGCGCGCGCGCCTCTTGCTGATGCCGCTGCCAGACCGCTTCAACTACGACCCGGCGGCGCGCACGCTGTACATCAACTTCGAGCGTTTGACGATCCGCACCGCCGACGACGTGGAAGCGGTGCGCTCCGAGGTCGAACGCCATGTCGCGCCGCTCGGCCACAAGGTGTATGCGGTGGTCAACTACGACCACTTCGCGCTCGACGCGCAGGTCGAAGACGACTGGGCCGCGATGGTGCGCGAGCTGATGGACCGCCACTACCTCGACGTGACACGCTACACGACCAGCGGCTTCCTGCGTGCCAAGCTCGGCAGTGCGCTGGCGGCGCGCGGGGTGGCGCCGCACCTGTTCGAGACAGCCGAGGAAGCGCAGCGGGGGTTGAAGGGCGCCTGACCATCCGTTGCGGCAGCTCGGCGCGCGCGCCCCTTGCGGCACGCCGGGCACGGCCGGTCGCGCGCCGCCGGGACGAGGGTCAGCCGGTCAGCGAGGCAATGATCCGGCGGGCCTCGTCGATCAATGGCTGGCCGTGGGCGGCCGTGAGCCTGCCGCTCGCCATCAGGGCCTGCACCTCGTTGACGAAGGCGTCGAGCTGGTTGATTGCCGGCCGAACGTTGCCCTTGTCGATCTGTGCGGCGGCGGCCCGGAGTTTCGCAACGAGCGCGGTGGCACTGCCGTGCCCGAGCACCCCGCTCGCGGCGAGGGCCTCGATCGCCTCGATCAGCCCGGCCGGTGCCGGGGCCACAGGCTTCAACAGGAAGTAGCTGGTGAGGGTCGGCGTCGCGGTGCGGTAGCCGCGCCCGACAATGAGGCCGGCGGCGTTGATCGACTGCGCTTCGCTGAGCACCCACCCGCTCGTCGTAGGGATCAGCTCGTTGAGATCGACGACCCGCGTGCCCGAGGCCAGGAAGGCGCGTTCCCCGACGCCGAGGAACATCATGCCGACGACCTCTCCGCGGGCGTTGATGTCGTTCGGGCGGCTGGTGTAGGCACCGGTCGCCTCCACGCCCAGGCTCGCAATCGTTCCCGTCGTCGCGTCGTACGTGACGGCATGGTCTGCGCTGAAGCCGACGAGCCGGCCTTCGCCCACGACCTTGCCCGCGTCATTGATGGCGCGGGCGCTGCTCAGGTAGTTCGCGCCCTGGACCAGCAGGCTGACGCTGCCACCGCGATAGATGAAGCCCCGTTGCGGGCTGTACTGGGCTTGCACTTCGCCCACCACATCGCCGGCGAGATTGACGTCGCGCGCGCAGGTGAAGCTGTAGGGGTCCCCTGCCGCCACCAGCAGGGCATGCAGGTCGGTCACGACACCGTTCGCATGGACGTAGGCGCGATGAGGGTCGGGATAGGTGTCGTCGTAGCGGTTGCGGCACCCCACGATGACGTCGTGGTCGTTGATCCCGTAGTTGAAGGAGTCGGGCGCGAGGGGGGCAAGCGGCTGGGCGGCCAGTGCACCCGCGGGCACCCAGATGGCCTGCCAGCGGTTGTCTGGCCCCGGAAGCGCGACGAACGAGAAGCCGACCACCGCGCCGGCGTTGTTGATGCCGAAGGCCGCGCTCAACTGGTCTGCGGCGGGCACGCCGAGGTCCCGCCACGCTCCACCGGTGTAGATGGCGGCGTGAGCATCGGCGCCGACATAGATCCAGCCCGCGATCTGACCGCTCTCATTCAGTCGTTGCGGCACACCTTGGAGATCCACGACCTCATAGCGGGGCGTTGCGGCCTGGGCCGTGGCTGCCGCCGCGGCGGCAAGGAGCACGGCCTTGACCACCTTCGCGAGCCGGACCAGGCTCGTGCTGCTGAACGGTCTTCTGCCTTCCAGAACCATCGCGCCACCTCGCAATGTTGAAGCAGCCATCCGGGGCACCACGCCGTGCGATCGCTGCGTGTGTCGGCCCATTCTGGAAGCTGGCTCGGGAGCGCGCTGGATGGCGGGTCGCGTGGTGGTGGCGGATGTCACAGTCCGGGCAAGGGTTGCGCCGGGCGCCCGCGGCGGCGCGGCGCCCAGCGGTTCAGTGGCGAGCCCGGCTAAGCTTCGCCCATGCGAAGACGCGACCTCCTTGCGGCGGCGGCAACGGCGGCCGGGTTGGCAGCGCTGTCGCGCGCCGCAGGCGCCAACGCGAGCACGTCGTTCGGTTTTGCGCTCGGCAGCGGCGCGCTGCACGGCTGGGCGCACGTGGGCATCGTGCGCGGCTGTGCGCGCATCGGCCTGAAGCCGCGGGCGATCGCGGGCAGCAGCGTCGGCGCGGTGGTGGGTGCGCTGTGGGCCGCCGGGCTTGCGGCCGAGGAGATCGCCGGCGTCGCGCGGCGGCTCGAGTGGCCCAGCACCGCCGCGGGCCTGACGGCGCTGCTGGGAGCGCGCCGGCGCAACCACGAGCTGCGCGAGGCGGTCGACCGGGCCGCCGGAGGGCGGCAGATCCAGCAACTGCCGGTGCGCTTTGCGGCCGTGGCCAGCGACGCGCTCACCGGCGACAGCGTGGCGCTCGAAGCCGGCCCGCTGGGGCTGGCGGTGGAGGCCTCCTGCGCCGTGCCGGCGCTGAACGAGCCCGTGCCCATCGGAAACCGCATGCTGTTCGACGGCAGCCTCACCGCACCCGTGCCGGTGGCCGCGGCGCGCCGGCTGGGCGCGGCGCGCGTGGTCGCGGTGGACGTGGCCTACCGGCCCTACGAAGAGGCGCCGACTTCCGGCTCGGACTACGCCTACCAGGCGATGCACATCATCGGCAACGCGTTGGCGCGTGAGCAGACGCGGCAGGCCGACCATGTGATCAAGCTGGACGTGCACCACCTGATGCGCCAGCGGCTGGACATCGACGCGCTGATCGAGGCCGGCGAGGCCGCGCTGCTGGAGCTGGCGCCCAGGCTGGCGCCCAAGTGAGGCGCCGTGGGTCGAGCGTGAGCGGCAGTCGGTGCGCTGCGCTGAACTAGAGTCGCGACCCATGGCTTCCTCCCATGCCGCAGCGCTGCGCCGCCTGCGCGAGTCCGCGGCGCGTTTCGACGACACCGGCCGAAAGGACACTGCGGCCACGCTGGCCGGGTTGGCGGCGCGCCCGCTGCCCGCGGGCCCGGCCATGGCGCAGTACCACGCGCTGCTGCTGTTCCTGCGCGCCCATCCGGGCGACGCCAAGCTGCTGGCGCGCGTGGAGGGCGAGTTCAGGCGCATCGCGCGTGCGGTGCGCAGGTGGCCCGCCGCGCGGCGCGAGGCCCTGGCCAACGAGGGCCTGCCGTTCGGCGACACCGTCACGCGCTTCTCGCACGACCAGCTGCGGCAGCTCCTGCAGCGCAGCGAGCTGCGCGTGCGCTTCGACCATGCCGGCCAGCCGCAGCAGGACCTGAACAACGTGCTGCGGCTGACGCTGCCGGCGCCCGAGTGGGCCCACACCGCCAAGGGCCTGGCCGATGACGAACTGCTGGCCGAACTGCGCGTGCGCCCCGCCGATCGATTGCCCTTCGTGGTGAACGAACTGGCGCGGCTGGACGGGCAGCCTTTCGTCAAGGACCATCTGTTCGACGCGCTGGACCTGTTCGTGCGGGTGAGCGGGCGGCGGGCGGCGTTCTCGAAGGCCTTCAACCGCCTGCCGATGCCTGCGGTGTTCTGGCAGGAAGACCGCGTCAGGCGCTTCGACACCATGGCGCTGATGAACCGCCGCCTTCCGCGTCCGCGGCGGCTGGAGGGCGCTTCGTCGTCCGAGGTGGTGATGCGCACCCTGCGCGACACGCTCACGCTGACCGGGCGCGAGACCGATCCCGGCACCTACCTCGAGCCGCGCTCGTTGCGCCTGTACGACCTGGAGCGCGGCATCAGCGTGGCGCTGTACGGCATGGTGCCCGATCGGCAGCTGCCCTACGAGAGCTATGTCGGCTTCATGCTGTTCAAGAACGGCATGCCCGCGGCCTACGGTGGCAGCTGGGTGTTCGGCGCGCGCGCCGACTTCGGCATGAACATCTTCGAGCCCTACCGTGGCGGCGAGTCAGGCTTCATGATGTGCCAGGTGCTGCGGGTCTATCGGCAAGCTTTCGGCGTGCGCTGCTTCGAAGTCGACGCGCATCAGTTCGGCCTGGACAACCCCGACGGCATCGCCTCGGGCGCGTTCTGGTTCTACCACCGGCACGGCTTTCGGCCGGTGGACCCGGCGCTGGCGCAGCAAGCCGAGCGCGAGGCACGGCGGCTGGCGGCCACGCCGGGGGCGCGCTCCAGCGACAAGACGCTCGTGGCCTTCACTGCGAGCTCGGTGGCGCTGGACTTCTCGGCCGACCGCCGCGCCCGGCCGCCGCTGGCCCTTGCGACCTGGACCGACCGCATCACGGCGCATGTCGCGCGGCGCTTCGGCGGCGAGCGTCAGCGCGCACAGGCCGTGGCGATGGAGCGCATGGCGCGGCTGGGTGCACCGCTGCGCGCGCCCAAGGCGCCGGGCGCAGAGCGCGTGGCCGCCGAGATGGCGTTGCTGGCTGCCGCCCTGGGTGTCGACGATGCGCCGCGCTTGCGGCTGCTGCAGCGGCTCGTGAGGCTGAAGATGCGCGACGTGTACGGCTACCAGCGCGCGTTGCTGCGCTTTCTCGGCCAGGCTTGATGTGTCAGGGGCCCGCCGTCCTTCCGGCGAGGAACACAGCAACATCACGCGCGCACTTGTCACACCCCGGTTGCGGGGGCCTGACGATCCGTTGCAGGTGCCGCGCACAGAATCGACGCATGGCTTCTTCGGGGAACATGCCGTGCCGGTGATCGCGGTGGTCAACCGCAAGGGCGGCAGCGGCAAGAGCACGCTGGCCACGCACCTGGCGGCCTGGCTGGCGCTGCGTGGCGACAAGGTGATGCTGGGCGACGTGGACCGCCAGCGTTCCACCGTGCCGTGGCTGAAGTTGCGTGCCGAGCGGCAACTGGCCGGCGAGCCGTTGCACGGCTGGGTGGCCGACCCGCGCAATGTGCTCCGGCCGCCGGCCGGCGTGCGCCACGTGGTGCTCGACACGCCCGGAGGGCTGCAAGGCTTCGATCTCGGGCGCGTGCTGACCTACTCCGACATCGTGCTCCTGCCGCTGGCCGACTCGCTGTTCGACCGTGAATCGGCCGCCGCCTGCCTGGCCGAGATGCGCGCGCATCCGCG
Source organism: Rubrivivax sp. (assembly GCA_016789865.1). Lineage (GTDB taxonomy): Bacteria > Pseudomonadota > Gammaproteobacteria > Burkholderiales > Burkholderiaceae_C > Rubrivivax. The sequence goes on along the minus strand of JAEUPC010000122.1, from coordinate 8,354 downwards.
CGTGGCCTCGGGGCGCGTGCAGGTGGGCGTGGTCGGCATGCGCCTGGATGCGGAGGCCGACCACGCGCTGCATGCCTGGGCTGCCGGGCACGACGTGGTGATGGTCGGGGCGCTGTCCGACTCGCGCATCTACGTCAGCGTCGCCGAGCGCGGGCTGACCGTATTCGACCTGCCGCGCGAGGCGGTCGAGCGCGAGCTGGGCGAGTGGGAGTCGCTGCTGGAGTGGCTGACCTTGGCTGCGCAGTCGGTGCCGCAGCCGGCCTCGGCGCGGGCGCGCGCGCGGCCCCCTGCGGCGCCCGCCGCCAGCGCGCCAGCCGCGGCCACCGAGGCCGCCATGGACCGGCGCCCCGCCGCGGGGCTTTCGGTTCGCCAGGGCCTAAGCGCCGCCAGCGGCGTACGCCTGCCGATCAGCCTGATCGGCAGCGAGCCTTCGCGTGCCGGTGCCTCCGCGTTCATGCGCCGCTGGCTCGGTTGGGTCTTGCCGCAAGCACTTTCGGCACGCTCCACCGGTGCGCGGCTGAGCTCCACCTGATACGGCTTCGCATTCAACGCGCCAACCGCGTTGCTTCGCCTCGCCGTGCGCCAGCACTGCCTGCGGCTTCGCGCCTTGTTGTCGCATTGAATGCGAAGCCGCATGAGGCCGGCGCGCGGCTGGCCGCGCAGCCCGGGCCTGCGGCCTCGGGGGCCCGCTGCCTACATCACCGCGCCCAGCTGCCAGGGCACGAACTCGTTCTGCCCGTAGCCGTGCTGCTCGCTCTTGGTGGCGCGGCCCGAGGCTGTATCCAGCATGAGCCGGAAGATGCGCTCGCCGGCGGCGTCGACGCTGTCGGTGCCCTCGACGATGCCGCCGCAGTCGATGTCGATGTCTTCTTCCTGCTTCTTGAACAGCGCCGTGTTGGTGCTGAGCTTGAGCGAGGGCGAGGGCGCGCAGCCGTAGGCCGAACCGCGCCCGGTGGTGAAGCAGATGAGGTTGGCGCCGCCGGCCACCTGCCCGGTGGCCGACACGGGGTCGTAGCCCGGCGTATCCATGTAGACAAAGCCGCGGGCGGCCACGCGCTCGGCGAACTCGTAGACATCGACGAGGTTCGTCGTGCCGCCTTTGGCGATTGCGCCCAGGCTCTTCTCGAGGATGGTGGTGAGCCCGCCGGCCTTGTTGCCCGCCGACGGGTTGTTGTCCATCTTCATCTGGTTGCGCGCGGTGTACTGCTCCCACCAGGCGATGCGCGCGCGCAGCTTGTCGGCCACGGCGGTGCTGACGGCGCGGCGCGTCAGCAGGTGTTCGCCGCCGTAGATCTCCGGCGTTTCCGAAAGGATGGCGGTGCCGCCGTGGCGCACCAGGCGGTCGACGGCGGCGCCTAACGCCGGGTTGGCACTGATGCCGCTGTAGCCGTCGCTGCCGCCGCATTGCAGGCCGACCGTGATGTGGCTGGCCGGCACAGCCTGGCGCCGCACCCGGTTGGCCTCGGCGAGCATCTCCTTGACCATGGCCACGCCGCGCGCCACCGTCTTGGCGGTGCCGCCGGTGTCCTGGATGTTGAAGGTGCGCAGCCAGGCGCCTTCGGCCAGACCCTCCTGTGCCACCAGGCCCTGGATCTGGTTGGTCTCGCAGCCCAGGCCGACGATCAGCACGCCGGCGAAGTTGGCGTGCCTCGCGTAGCCGCCCAGCGTGCGGCGCAGCACCAGGAGTTCCTCGCCGTCACTGGCCGTGGCGCAGCCCATGCCGTGCGTGAGCGCGACGACGCCGTCGACGTTCGGGAACGCGGCCAGCGCCTCGGGGTGGATGTCGCGCCGGAAGTGGTCGGCAATGGCGCGCGCGGCGGTGGCCGAGCAGTTCACGCTCGTCAGCACGCCGATGTAGTTGCGTGTGGCCACGCGCCCATCGGGGCGCACGATGCCATCGAACGTGGCCGGTGCATCGACAAACGCCGTCGGCGCGGCACCGGCCCCCGGCTCGTGCGCGCGCTGGAAGTCGCTGAAGGCGAGGTTGTGCGTGTGCACGTGCTGGCCGGGCGCGATGGCCTGCGTGGCGGTGCCGATGATCTGGCCGTAGCGCCACACCGGCTCACCCGCGGCGATGGCGCGCGTGGCCACCTTGTGACCCGGCGGCACGAGGCCGGTGACCGCGACATCGGCCTCTTCGGCCAGCACGGCGCCACCCAGCAACTGGCGGCGCGCGATGACGACGTTGTCGCGTGGGTGGATGCGGATGGTCGGCGAGCTCATCGGCCAGCCTCAGGGTGCTGCCTTGTAGGCTTGCACGGCATCCCACGCGGCGGTCTGCAGCAGGCGCGCCAGATCGGGCGCGAGGCCCGCGGTGTAGCTCACGCCCACCGGGCTCTTGCCGAAGAGGGCCGCGTAGGCCGTGGCCGCCGAGAGGTAGGTGCCCGCCAGGCTTGGGTGGCGCTTGTCGGCCACGTAGAGCTCGACATCGGGCTTCAGCGCAATGGCGCGCGCGAAGGCCAGCCCCACCGGAATGACCTGCGCGTTGTTGGCCTTGCCGGCCGCGGTGTATTCGGCGGCGAGTTGCTGCGTCATCTCCGGCTTGTCCTTGTAGGCCCAGGACATGAACAGCACCGGCTTGGCGCCATGCGCGCGCACCGTTTGCGCGTGCGCCTTCACCGTGTCGTGGAAGACCTGCTTCAACTGCGGGTGCACGGGGCACTGGCTGCAGTCCATCATGACCACGGTGTCGAACTGCCGCCCGGGCGGATTGAAGCGGATCTCGTTGTCGCCGACGAACGAGTAGCGCCCGATCCCGTTGGGCCTGAGCAGCGAGGCCATGTCGTGCCAGTCCAGGCCCGAGCCGCTGATGGGAACCGAGGTGCTGCGCGAGCGATCGCCCGCCGCGGTGACGAAGCGGCCGAAGTGGCCGTGAAGGCTGTTGTTGTAGTAGAAGAAGCTGTTGCCTACCCACAGCACGGCGGGGCCGGTCGAAGCGGCGGCGGGCGCCGCCGGTGCGGCAGGCGTCGTGGGCGAAGGGCTCGTGGCGCAGCCGGCCAGTGCCAGCACGGCGATGCCGCAGGCCGCGGCACGCAAGCGCAGGAGGGCTCGAAGAGAGTGGGTCATGGTGATCAGGTTCACGTCGGTCAGGCGTCGATGAGTTCGGGATTCCACGCATGCACCGTCTGCTGCTGTTCCCCCAGCTTCTCGATGCCCAGCTTCATCACGTCGCCGGCCTTCAGAAACACGGGGCTGGGCTTCATGCCCATGCCCACGCCGGGCGGCGTGCCGGTGGTGATGCAGTCACCGGGCTCGAGCGTCATGAACTCGCTGACGTAGCTCACGAGCTTGGCCACGCCGAAGATCATCGTCTTGGTGTTGCCGGTCTGCATGCGCTTGCCGTTCACATCCAGCCACATGCCGAGGTTCTGCGGGTCGCCCACCTCGTCGGCGGTGACGAGCCAGGGGCCGATGGGGCCGAAGGTGTCGCAGCCCTTGCCCTTGTCCCACTGGCTGCCGCGCTCGATCTGGAACTCGCGCTCGCTGATGTCGTTGATGACGCAGTAGCCTGCCACATGCTTCAGCGCCTCGGCTTCGCTGACGTAGCGCGCGCGGCTGCCGATGACGACGCCGAGCTCCACTTCCCAGTCCGTCTTGACGCTGCCCTTGGGCAGCACCACGGCGTGGTGGGCGCCCACCGCGCAGGAGGTGGTCTTGGTGAAGACGATCGGTTCCTTGGGCACGGGCAGGTTCGACTCGGCCGCGTGGTCGGCGTAGTTCAGGCCGATGGCGATGAACTTGCGCATGTCGGTCCACGGCACCGCCAGCCGCCCCTGCGGCACGATGGGCAGCGCCTCGAGGTGGATGGCGCGCAGCGCGGCCAGCCCCTGGGGCGAAAGGTGGCGTGGCGTGATGTCGCCGATGAGGCCGCTGAGGTCGCGCACGCGGCCTTGGGCATCGAGGGCGGCGGGCTTTTCGTGGCCCTTGGGGCCGTGGCGCAGGAGTTTCATGGTGAGCGTGAGTCTGGTGTAGGGGAGGGGATCAGAGGGACCATCCGCCGTCGACGAGCATGGTGGTGCCGGTGGTGAAGCGCGATTCGTCGCTGGCCAGGTACACCGCCATCGCGGCAATCTCGTCGGCGGTGCCCAGGCGTCCCATCGGCTGGCGGCCGATGAACATCGCCTCGACCTGCTCGTACGACTGGCCCGACTTCTTCGACAGCGCCGTCATGCGCTCGCGCAGCGAGGGTGACTCCACCGTGCCTGGGCAGATGGCGTTGCAGCGCACGCCCTTGGTGATGAAGTCGATGGCCACGCTCTTGGTCAGGCCGATCACCGCGGCCTTGGTGGCGGCGTAGACAAAACGGTTGGCGGCCGCCTTCACGCTGCTGGCGCCGGAGGCGACGTTGACGATGCTGCCGTTGCCTCGCGCGAGCATGCCGGGTACGAACGCCTTGATCGTGCGGTACATGCTGCGCACGTTGAGGTCGAAGGCGAACTGCCATTCTTCCTCGGTGCAGTCGAGCACGCTGCCGTGGTGCACGTAGCCCGCGGCGTTGAAGAGGATGTCGACGCCGGCGTGGCGCCGGGCCGCATCGGCAATGGCCGCGGCGTCCAGCGCATCGAGCTTCTCGACGACGATGTTGGCCTGGCCGCGCAGCCCCGCCAGCAGCTCGGTGCTCAGGTCGGTGGCGATGACCTTGGCGCCCTCGCGCGCAAAGGCCTCGGCGGTGGCGCGGCCGATGCCCTGGCCGGCGGCGGTGACGAAGGCAGTCTTGCCCTGCAGGCGGTTGCTCATCAGGAAGTCCCTGGAGGAAAGGGGTTAGTGAATCACACGCCAGGCACGCCGCAGGTGTGGCGCGCCACGGTGCGGCGTTCGATCTCGTCCCAGCGCCAGTCGATTCCCAGCCCCGGGGACTGCGGCACCCGCGCATGGCCGTCTTCGATGGCGAGGCGGCTGGTCGCCACGGCATCGAGCTGCGGGATGTACTCCACCCAGCGCCCGGCCGGCGTGGCGCCGACCAGCGACACCTGCAGTTCCATCAGGAAGTGCGGCGCCACCGCGAGGTTGCAAGCCTCGGCCATGTGCGCCACCTTCAGCCACGGCGTGATGCCGCCCACGCGGGCGACATCGACCTGGATGATGTGGGCCGCGCCGGCGCGCACGTAGTCGGCAAACTGGCCGGGTGAATACAGGCTCTCGCCCACCGCGATGGGCACGCGGCTGGCCGCGGCCAGCTTCACGTGGCCGGCCAGGTCGTCGGCGGGCATGGGTTCCTCGAACCACGCGATGCCGAGGTCGGCATAGGCCGGCGCGCGGCGCAGCGCTTCGCTGAGAGTGAAGCACTGGTTGGCGTCGACCATGATCTCGAACGCATCGCCCACCGCGCGGCGCACCGCGGCCAGGCGGGCGATGTCTTCACTGAGGTGCGGCTTGCCGACCTTGATCTTGGCGCCCTTGAAGCCGGCGGCCTGCGCGGCCAGAGTCTCGCGCACCAGCGCCTCGGGCGACAGGTGCAGCCAGCCGCCTTCGGTGGTGTAGACGGGAATGCGCTGCTGCGCGCCACCGGCCGCCTTCCACAGCGGCAGGTTCGCGGCACGGCAGCGGCGGTCCCACAGCGCGGTGTCGATGGCGGCCAGCGCCAGGCTGGTGAGGGCGCCCACGCTCGTGGCGTGCGTGGCAAACAGCAGGTCGCGCCAGATCGCCTCGATCTCACCGGCATCGCGGCCGAGGAGCCTGGGCGCCAAGTGGTCCTTCAGCAGCGCGAAGACGGAGGAGCCGCCGGTGCCGATGGTGTAGCTGTAGCCGCTGCCCCCGCTGCCGTCGTCGCAGGTGAGGCGCACGATCGGCGTTTCCTGGACGACGAAGCTCTGGATGGCGTCGCTGCGCGGCACCGGTGGGGGCAAATCCACCTGCAGCAGTTCAACCCGCGTGATCTTCGGCATTGGTGCATCAGAGCCCTGCCAGCCGGGGCAGGAACAGCGAGATCGACGGGATGTAAGTCAGCACCACCAGCGCAATCAGCAGCGGCACCAGCCACGGCAGGATGGCCATCGTCGTGCGCTCCACGCTCAGCTTGGCCACCCGCGCCAGCACGAACAGCACCATGCCCATCGGCGGGTGCAACAGGCCGATCATCAGGTTGAGCACCATGATGAGCCCGAAGTGCACCGGGTCCACGCCCAACTGCCGCGCAATCGGCAAGAGGATCGGCACGAGGATGGTGATGGCCGCCGTGGGTTCGAGGAAGCAGCCCACGAACAACATCAGCAAGTTGGCCATCAGCAGGAACAGCCACGGGTCCTTGGTGATGGCCAGCACGCCCTGGGCGATGTCGGCGGTGACGCCGGTGGCGGTGAGCATCCAGACGAAGATCGACGCCGCGGCGACGATGAACATCACCGTGGCCGTGGTCTCCACCGAGTCGAGGCTGATCTTGACGAACAGCTTCAAGCCCATCGTGCGGTACCACACCAGGCCCAGGAACAGCGCCCAGGCGCTGGCGGCGATGGCGCCTTCGGTGGGCGTGAACAGGCCCGTGGTCATGCCGCCGATCAGCAGCACCGGCGTCATGATGGGCAGCACGGCCTGGAACTTGAACTTCCAGTCGGCCAGGAACAGCAGCACGATGGCGCCGATGACCACCGGCTGCCCCGGCAGGCCCGCGTCGGTGGCCGCCTGCGTGGCGTAGAAGGTGAGCACCGGCGCGGCGGCAACGACGCCCAGCTCGATCATCGCGCGGCCGAAACGGGTGGCGCTGAACTTGACGTCTCCGCCCCAGTTGTTCTTGTGCGCGAAGTAGGCGACGGTGATCATCATCATCACCGCCATCAGGATGCCCGGCAGCAGCCCGGCGAGGAACAGCGCGCCCACCGAGACGTTGGCCATCATCGCGTAGATGACGAAGGGCAGGCTGGGCGGGATGATGGGCCCGAGCGTCGCGCTGGCCGCAGTGACGCCGACAGCGAACTCGGCTGCGTAGCCATGGTCCTTCATCGCCTTGATCTCCACCGTGCCCAGGCCCGCGGCGTCGGCGATGGCGGTGCCGCTCATGCCGGCGAAGATGACCGAGCCCACCACGTTGACGTGCCCGAGGCCGCCCTTGAGCCAGCCCACCAGCGCCAGCGCGAAGTTGTAGATGCGGTTGGTGATGCCGGCGTTGTTCATCAGGTTGCCGGCGAGGATGAAGAACGGCACCGCCAGCAGCGGAAAGCTGTCGATGCCGCCGATCATGCGGTGCACCACCGCGAACGGCGGCAGGTCGCCGCTGATCAGGATGTAGATCAGCGAGCTGCCGGCCATCGCGATGGCCACGGGGAGGCCGCTGGCCATCAGCAGCAGGAAAAGAGCCTTCAGCATGGTGTTGCGGGCCTCTCAGCGGTCGAGCATGGTCGTCTCGGGCCGCTCGAGCACGCTGTAGCCGCGCTGCCAGTGGACCTTCATCACCCACGCCGAACGCAGCGCCATCGCCGCGAAGCCGAACAGGCACGCCGCGTAGACGATGTTCATCGGCAGGTCGATGATGGTCATCTGGTAGTTGCCCATCTTCTGCATCATCAGCACCGTGAGCCAGGTCATGGCGAAGAAGAAGGCCGCGCGCACCACGTCGACCGTGCGCGACAGCCACTTCGAGAGGCCGCGCGGCAGGTAGCGGTACAGCAGGTCGACCTGGATGTGGTTGTTCTTCGCCACGCCGATGGAGGCGCCGACGAACACCGTGCCGATGAGCAGGTAGCGCGCGATCTCCTCGGTCCAGCTGGCCGAGTCGTTGAGCACGTAGCGCGTGATGAACTGCGTGAACACGACCCCGGCCAGCGCCCAGAAGAACAGCAGTGCCACCCAGGCCTCGGGCGGCGTCTGCGAGAGGTCGACGGCTTCGTCGACGGCGTGGAATTCGCCGTCGTCGCCCATCACCTTGGGGCCGGAGTCGATGTCCACGCTCGTCATGCCGGCAGCGCGCGCGGGCGCGTCACTTGATCGACACGATCCGCTCGTAGTCCTTGATATCGAAGCCCATGCCGGTCACCGGCTTGGCCTTGAGCACCGCGTCGACGAAGCTCTTGCGGTCGACTTCGTGCACGCCCAGGCCCTTCTTCTTGAACTCGGCCACCAGCTCGGCTTCGCGCTTCTTGATCTGCGCGGTGGCGCGCGCGGCCGCTTCGAGCGCCACGTCACTGAAGATCTTCTTCTCGCCATCCGACAGCTTGTTCCACACGTGCGGCGCCACCTGCGTGGTCAGGCCGTCGACGATGTGGCCGGTCAGCATGATGTGTTTTTGCACCTCGTAGAACTTCTTGGCCTCGATGGTGGTGAGCGGGTTCTCCTGCGCGTCCACCGTCTTGTTCTGCAGCGCCAGGTACACCTCGGCGAAGGCGATGGGCGTGGGGTTGGCGCCGCAGCTCTCGGGCGTGGCG
>JAEUPC010000118.1 GCA_016789865.1 Rubrivivax sp. | reverse complement strand
CTGAAGTTCGAGATGCTGCCCGACGGCGCGGTGGTGGCCGCCTTCGAGATCGTCGACGCGGTGGACAAGGGCGTGGTCGACGGCGGTTATGCCTGGACGCACTACTGGAGCGGCAAGAACACCGCCGCGGGCCTGTTCAGCAACCCGGCGGCCGGCGGCGGCACGGGCATGGACCAACTGTCGCACGTGGCGTGGCTGTTCCAGGGCGGCGGCTATGCGCTGTACAAGAAGTTCTTCAGCGATGCGCTCAAGCTGAACATCGAGCCCTTCATGGTGCAGCCGATGGGCCCCGATCCGCTTGGCTGGTTCAAGAACCCCATCAACAGCCTGGAAGACATGAAGAAGCTCAAGTACCGCTCGCCCCCGGGGCTGGTGGGCGAGATCTTCAAGGAGATGGGCATCAACGCCGTGGCCATGCCGGGCGGCGAGATCGTGCCGGCGGCGCAGCGCGGCGTGCTGGATGCGGCCGAGTGGATCGGCCCGGCCGACGACATGGCGCTGGGCTTCCACAACGTCTTCAAGCACTACTACCTGCAGGGGCTGCACCAGAGCACCGACGTGGGTGAGCTGCTGATCAACAAGACGGCGTGGAACAAACTGCCGGCCGACCTGAAGGCCATCGTCGAAGACGCCGCGATGGCGACGATGACCGACACCTACACCTACAACGTGTTCCGCAATGCGCAGGCGATCGTGAAGCTGCGCACCGAGCACAAGGTCAACATCCACGACACGCCGCGCGACATCTTCCCGGCGTTCATCAAGGCCACCAACCTGATCTACGAGCGCGAGGCGGGCAAGAACCCGTTCTTCAAGGAGGCGCTGGAGTCGCAGCGCGCGTTTGCGAAGGTGGTGGTGCCTTACTGGAACAAGATCAACGGGCTGTACTTCAATCTTGGCAGTGATTCGCCGAATGCGAAGGGGTGAGGGAGGGGTGCCTCTGGGCGCCCGTTCTCTGCTGGCGCATGGAGGTTGTGGCGGCAAGGCAGCGGGCGGCACGGCAGCGGCGCGCAGAGCCGGCGGTCGGCCGCTGGCGCGGCCGACTCCCCTGCAGTGCTCGGGCTGCGGGCCCGCGCCCGAACTCGCGGCGCTCACTGCGTTCGCTCTGCTCAGACAGTGGGCGCGAGTCAGTCTTGGAGGCGCGCGAGTACGCGCGCGGCCAGGGGCCCTGCGCTCCTCGGCGCCGCCAATGCGCGCCGCCGCCGTGCCGCCCGCTGCCTTGCGGATGCGTTGTGCCCCTCCGACCGGAAGACCTTCGGCCGCCGATCGGCTTGATGCTCAGGCGGGGGTGGGCCAGGGCCTGGTCCACCCCCGCCTGAGCCGCCCGACCTTGCGGAGGGCGAGCGAACCGAAACCCGGGAGGGCCAAGCGTGCCCCCTGACCCGACGCCCTTCGCCGCCTGGGCAACCCGCCTCGACACCCTCGCCCGCTGGTCAGGCCACGCCGTCGCCTGGCTGATCGCGCCGATGGTGCTGTCGCTGTGCTGGGAGGTCGTCTCCCGCTACGTCTTCAACAAGCCGACCATCTGGGCTTACGACATGACGTTCATGTTGTACGGCAGCTTCTTCATGCTCGGCGCCGCGTACACGCTGCAGCGCAAGGGGCACGTGCGCACCGACTCCCTGTACGCGGCGTGGAAGCCGCGCCGCCAGGCCGCGGTGGACCTGGCCGGCTACCTGGTGATGTTCTTTCCCTTCGTCGCCGTGTTCGCCTTCGTCGGCTGGGGCTACTTCGTCAAGGCCTGGAACACCAACGAGACCTTCGTCAGCAGCGCCTGGCAGCCGATCACCTGGCCCTTCAAGCTGGCGATGCCGGTGGCCGGCGTGCTGTTGATGGTGCAAGGCATCAGCGAGTGCCTCAAGTGCCTGCATACGCTGAAGACAGGCCAATGGCCCGACCGCCCCACGACCGAGGCGGTGGAAGTGGGTCCAGCGCAGCCATGAGCATCGGCAACGAAGTGCTCGGCCTCGTGGCGCTGGCGGCGCTGTTCGGCGCCATCTTCATCGGCTTTCCGATCGCCTTCACGCTGGGCTTCATGGCGCTGGCCACCGGTTTCATCGCGCTGGGGTCGGTGGTGTTCGACCTCGCCGTGCTGCAGACCTACTCGGTGATGAAAGACACCGTGCTGGCGGCCATCCCGTTCTTCCTCTTCATGGGCTTCCTGCTCGAACAGAGCGGCATCATGGAGCGGCTGTTCACCGGCATCCAGCAACTGCTGTCGCGGCTGAACGGGTCGCTCTATCTCGCGGTGCTGATCACCGCCACCATCTTCGCCGCCGCCACCGGCATCGTCGGCAGTTCGGTCACGCTGCTCGGGGTGATGGCCGGGCCCTCGATGATCAAGAGCGGCTACGACGTGAAGATGAGCGCCGGCGCCATCACCGCCGGCGGCACGCTGGGCATCCTCATCCCGCCCTCGGTGATGCTGATCGTGATGGGCCCGGTGGCCGGCGTGCCGGCCACCGACCTGTTCGCCGCCGCGGTGTTGCCGGGGCTGATGCTGTCGGCCATCTTCATCGCCTGGACGCTGGTGCGCTGCTGGCTGAACCCGGCGCTGGGCCCGGCGCTGCCGCCCGAGATGCGGCCCAAGTCGCTCGGCCCGGTGATCAAAGACCTCATGTTGGGCGTGGTGCCGGTGGTGGTGGTGATCCTCGCCACGCTGGGGGTCATCCTGGCGGGCATTGCCACGCCCACCGACGCCGGCGCCATCGGGTGCGCGGCCACCTTCGTGCTCACCGTCGGCTCGGGCCGCATGACCTGGGCCAAGCTCAGGCGCGCGGGGCTCGCCACCCTCGAGGTCAGCAGCATGATCCTGCTGCTGGTCACCGCCTCCAACCTCTTCGGCTCGGTGTTCTCGCGCCTGGGCAGCGCCGACTTCCTGGCGCAAGGCCTCACCTCGCTGGCGCTGCCGCCGATGCTGATGCTGATCGTCATCCTCGCGGTCATCTTCGTGCTCGGCTGGCCGCTGGAGTGGGTGCCGATCGTGCTGATCGTGATGCCGATCGTGCTGCCCATCGTGGCCGCGGCGAAGATCGATCTCATCTGGTTCTGCACGCTGGTGGCGCTGACGCTGCAGACGGCGTGGCTGAGCCCGCCGGTGGCGCTGTCGGCCTACTTCCTCAAGGGCGTGGTGCCGCAGTGGGAGCTGAAGGACATCTACGCCGGCATGGTGCAGTTCATGATCCTGCAGTTGCTGGCGGTGGCGATCCTGCTGCTGTTTCCGGCGATCGCGACCTGGTTGCCGGGCGTGAACTGATCGCGTCGAAGCTGCTGCGCTCCACCGCTGCCTTGCGGAGACTATGGCTGCCAGGCGGGCAGCGGTACATTCCTGCCGGCCCGGGTCTGACGCTTCAGCGGATCAGCCCGCTTCGCCTCGACGCCAGGCATCACGACACGAAGGCACCACCGTGATCACGATCCATCACCTCGGCATGTCGCAGTCCGAGCGCATCGTCTGGCTCATGGAAGAGCTGGGCCTTCCGTATCGCTTGAAGTGGTATCAGCGGAAGCCCAACAAGGCCGCGCCGGACGAGTACCTGGCACTGCATCCCACCGCGATGGCGCCCGTGATCGAGGACGGCGAACGGGTGCTCACCGAGTCCGCCGTCATTGCCGAGTACCTCTGCCACCGCTACGCGGGCGGCAGGATGACCGTGGGCCCGGCACAGCCCAACTACTACGACTACCTGTACTGGATGCACTTCAACAACAGCGCGCAAGGGCTTCG